>JBJMIH010000001.1:0-16462 GCA_045806985.1 Mycobacteriales bacterium
CCTCTCCCAGTTGGACCACACGGGCGTGCGTACCCACGGCAGGATTCGAACCTGCATCCTCCGCGTTCTGAGCGCGGCGCCTCTTACCGTTGGGCTACGTGGGCATGACTGGCGTGGAGCGGACGACCGGGGTCGAACCGGCGGCCTTCACCGTGGCGAGGTGACGCTCTACCTGCTGAGCTACGTCCGCGTGGGGGTGTGTGATGGTGCTGGGTGTTGAGCCACCGGCCGGGCTCGAACCGGCTGCCTCCGACGTACCGGGTCGGCGCTCTCCCTGATGAGCTACGGCGGCGTGTGCGAGCCTTCGGCCGGAGTCGAACCGGCGCCCCATCTTTACGAGAGATGTGTCCTCACCCGCTGGACCACGAAGGCATGCGTACGCTCGGCGGGATTCGAACCCGCAGCCACCACGTCCTCAACGTGGCCCGTCTACCAGTTGCGGCACGAGCGCGCGACACGAGCGGGTGACGGGGGTCGAACCCGCGTCGACAGCTTGGAGGGCTGCGGTTCTACCGTTGAACTACACCCGCGAAGAGGCCCCGGCAGGATTCGAACCCGCATGTGTCCATTACGCTTCCGACTCGTTCGTAGCGAGAGGCGATACGAGGCCAAGTGCTGACGCCGACCGGCGCCGGGATTCGGTCCCGGCCGGCGTCCGATGTCGTGTCCGCTGTGGAGTTCTCAACCATCGTGCCCATCGAAGGGCCTCGCACGGGTGGAAGGACTCGAACCCTCGTCACCGGTGTTGGAGACCGGCGTCCTCGCCGCTGGACGACACCCGTAGGGATATTTCGAGAATGCCAAACAAAGCCTTGGTACAGGCCAGGAGAATGACTGCTGGAAAACACTGAGGCCGCCTCCGGCGGTTACCGTGGCGGCCTTCGTATCAGGCGAGGATCTGATCCTCGTCAGGTACGGCCACCACCGCCGCCACGCCACCTGAGCTGCGCTGCGTGCCCCAGCAGGGAGGACACGACGAGCGACGTGCGCACGCCGGTATACGTTCCGTGCTGACTATTGCGCTCCACGTCCGCTTTGCGTGCTCGCATCTCTCGTTCCTCCCTTCACGTCTTTGGGATCTCGCGTTCGCTGCATTCAGGATCAACTATCAACGGCTGATCGTCAACACATATTCCCGGCGGTGCGGCGGGTAAACACGGACCGCCCCCGCGGGCCTGGAAGGCCGTACGAGGGCGGTCCGATCGACCGCGGGAGGCGGTCGCGCTCCAGCGCTCTAGTGCATGCGCCCACGCCGCCGCGACGTGGACATCGCCACCGCGCCGACCACGATCAAGGCGCCGCCGATCACCATCAGCAGCACGACGCTGGTACCGGTCGTGGGCAGGTTCCCGGCCCCGCCGCCCTGGCCCGCCGGCGCGCTGCCGGTGTCACTGGGCGTCGGGCTCGGGCTCGGCGGGCACGCCTTTCCGGTGATGTCACCGGCACTGTCAGCCTGGCCGTCGTTGTTGGTCGAGGCGTCGGTCCACTGCTCCACGCACGTCTTGTAGATCCAGGAGTAGTCGCCCGCGGTGATCTGCACGCCGGCCGGAACCGTGACGTCCTTGCCGTCGCCGCCCGGCGTCCCGCCGAGGAACAGGGCGGGCCAGTTGCTGGTCGAGGCGGGCATCCCCGGGCAGGACTTGAACCGGTCGTTGCCCTTGCCGTCGCACTTGTAGTCGTAGCTCGTCTTGACGCTGCCCAAGGACGGGGCCGTCCTCGACGTCACGGTGAACGAGAAATGACCGGTGAATGTGCCGGTCTGTTCGGTCATCGTCACGCCTTCTCGGGGCGACTGCGCGCCGTCGATGGTCTTGAAGGTGCCCTTGTCCGTGAGCAGGACCCCGTATTCACCGGTGACGCCCGGCGTCGGCGTGAAGGTGACCGTGCGGTCGTACTGCAGGAATGCCCAGGCGCCGTGATGGCCGTTGTCCTGGTTGTTACTGATGTGAACCGTGAAGCTTTGTGGAGCTGCTGCTGCTGGCTGGATATCCGCCAGCACCACCCCACCGCTGGCCACCACGAATGTGGCGGCCACAGTCAGCAGCCTGGTACGCACTAGGCGCCCTCCATCCAAAGGAATAATTGCCACTGCCGTTCGTATCGGACACTCGCCTTCCGGGGTTACCGAATTATCCGAAGGGACCCGGGCACCGCTGGTCAGAGCGGCAGGGGAACAATTCAGGCATGAGGCATTCCGCGGTACTGGCGGTCGCCGGGCTCGCGCTGGCGGCCGCCTGCCACCGCGGGCATCCGGACCCGCCAGCGGCGACCACGGTGCCGATCGGCGGTGACCGCGCCGCGCTGGACGCGGCGGTCAGGTCGTACACCACCGCCTACACCGACGACGACTGGGCCGACGCGTGGGACCTGCTCTCCAGCCGCTGCCAGCGGAAGGTGAGCAGGGCGGAGTTCCACCGGCGGGCGGCGGCCGTGAACACCCGGTACGGCGAGCTGGGCGTCGCGACCCTCACGATCGACCGGATCAGCCCCGGCCACCACGCCACGGTGAGCTACACGTTCAGGTACCCGCGGCTCGACCAGAAGTCGGAGCCGTGGGTGTACGAGCGCCGGCACTGGCGTGAGGACCGCTGCTGACGCCCTGGGCGGGCGGGCTCAGGCGACCTTGCTCAGGGAGCGGTAGGTGCTGGCCGGCGACGTGCGCAGCTCGATGATCGGCGCCACGCCGGTCGGCTTCCACAGCCCGTTGTACGCGGACTCGATCGCCACCACGGCGAGGGCGATCATGGCGATCGGTGTCTTGCCGTGGAACTCGCCGGACAGGGCGGTGGTCAGCAGGCCGTCCACGACGGCGGCGGCCAGCATGATGAGCGAGCGGACGCGCTTGCTCAGGTTGGGCCGCTGGACGACCGCGACCAGCAGCGGGGCGAGCGCGGAGACGATCAGCGTCCAGCCGGCGGCGTTGGTCATCAGTCCATCTCCAGGGTGATCGAGATCGGAGTGTCCACTCCCCGTCCGGACGCGGTATCCATCCGGCCGAGGCTCACCTTGTCGGCGCCGCCCGGCAGCGCCACGTACTGCCGGGCGGTGGTGCTGTCCAGCGTGACGATGTTGACGCCCCAGACGGCGTGGCCGTCCGGGGTCCGGGAGGCGATCGCGACCCGGACCGTGGACTGGATGGGCGCGCCGTTCTCCCCCTCGGAGAAGTCGGCGGACAGCGACAGCCACCCGCGGGTCAGGCCGGTGAGCCCGCCCAGCGGCGTGCCGAGCATGACGATCGCGGTCCGGTCGAGCAGCTTCTGGTCCGCGTCGAACGCGAAACGCGGCGGGAGCTGGTAGTTCACGCAGCTGAACGGCATGTCTTCTCCTCGAGAGCGGGCGCCGGCCAGCGCCGCGAGCGCGTCGGCGTCCCCGTTGAAAAGGTTGAGGTCCAGGCCGCCCACCCCGGCCACCACGCCGGAGTCGGTGAACTGGACGATGGACGGTGCCGACCAGCCGGCGTACCCGTTCCAGGACGAGGCCGGCACCCGGCCGGAGAGCTGGTCGAAGGTGCCCGAGCCGGTGATGTACGAGCTGGCCCACAGTGGACCGACGTGGCGGGACACCGAGGGGCCGCCGAGGTTCTGCCAGAACCACTTCGGGAAGTAGTGGGTGACCGGGTGACCCTCGGTGAGCTGCGCCCACTCGTCGGCGAAGGCGTACACAGTGGACAGTGACGGCCTGGGATCGTAGTCGGCGCCCTCGTGGTCGATCTGCACCAGGAAGCCGAGCGGGTGGTCCAACCAGGACCGGACCACGCTGTGGAAGTACCGGGCCTGCGCCGCGCCGTCGCCGGAGCTGACGAAGTGGTAGGCGCCGGGTACCGCGCCGGAGCCGGCGATGGCGGGCATCCGCGAGTTGAACACGCCCACGTAGTCGTAGGACGTGCCCTCGGTGGCCTTGTGGACGATGGCGGCCACCCCGTCCTGCGCGACGGCACGGCGCCAGTCCGGCATGGTGTTGTGGTGCGACACGTCGACGATCCGGAGCACGGGTAATCCTCCTGGATTGGTCAGCCGCGCGAGATGCGGCGCACGAACCCGCCGACGAGCCGGAGCGACATCGCGGGTTCCGAACCAGGGCTCGGGCTGTGTGGAGGCAAGAGAGTAGCGGACCCACCTGTGAGCGGTTGGGTCAGCACGCATCACCCCTGTGTCGCCGCGGCGAGTTCACCCCGCTGGGGCAGGCGCGGCATGGAAGCTGGGCACGCCGGGGCCGGAAGACGGGCACACCTCGGGTGTACCGCACAATACTGGGAGCGCGCACATCCGCCAACATCTCCGACGGCGGAGCCCCACCCAAGGCCCGACCCTGCCCCACGTCACGTATTCGGATGCTGGCCGGCAGTGCGTTGGCTCCCGCGATGCGACAGGCGATCGGGGAGAGGAACGATCCGCGACCTGCGGTGGAGCACCGAGTGAAGGAAGGTGAAGCTCCCCCGACTGGACTTGAACCAGTAACCCTTCGATTAACAGTCGAATGCTCTGCCAATTGAGCTACGGGGGATCATGCAGGCCGCTCCCGGTGGCGGCGAGGATCAGCGTACCGTACTGCCGTCCCGCCCCGGCCACCGGGTTTTTCGCGGTGTTGGAAGCATAGCAGCCGGTGATCGGTGGTCGCGGTCGCGGGTCCGGCCACCCTGCGGAAGACTGGTGGCGAGAGAACTGGGAGGAGCCGCCATGCGGATGAAGATCGCGTTCGTCGCCGGCCTGGGTGTGGGCTACGTCCTCGGCGCCCGTGCGGGGCGCGAGCGGTACGAGAAGATCATGCGCGGGGTGCGTGGCGTCAAGGACAACCCGACCGTACAGGAGACCGCCGGGCTGCTCGGCGCGCAGGCCGGCAGGGCGCTGTCCACCGCCAAGGGCAAGGCCGGGCAGGGTGTGAACACGCTGTACCGGAAAGCTCGGCACAAGGACGACGAACCGGAGTGGGCTCGCCACAACGGCTACGTCTCCTGACCGCACCCGAGAGCCGCCAGAGGCTCCGGAGGGAGGGCACGTGCGCGACGATCCAGAACGGGAGCTGGAAGACCAGGGCATTCCGGACCTTCCGGAACTCACCGAGGAACAGCGCGCCGCCGGAGAGTCGTTCGACGTGATGCCGGCTCCCGGCGACAAACCGCTGGGCATGGACGAGTACGGCACGTCAGCGGGCGAGGAGCAGGCCGGCGAGCCACTCGACGACCGGCTCCGCCGCGAGGTGCCGGACCGCCCGGAGCCGCCGGACCCGCACCAGTCGGGACGGCTGTACGCGGTGGACGAGTCCGACCTCGACGCCGCCGAGGCCTACGACGAGGAAGAGGGCCTGTCCGCCGAGGAGGACGCCGTCCACGACCTCGACGAGTACGACGAGGAGCCCGGCAGGGAATAGGGCCGACAAGGTAAGAGGCCGCGCGGCGGGCCGGTCACCGGAACACGGTGGCCGGCCCGCCGCCTGTCGTCAGCCGGTGGGTGTCGTCAGCCGGTCAGGACCTGGTGTGCGCCGTCGCGCAGGGCCCGGTACCGGTCCCGCACCTCGGCCGGCGCCTCCTCCGGTGGCAGCGACTCCCCCGGTACCGGCCAGTCCGGCGGCTCGGCGGTGCCGGCCAGTACCCAGGCGGCCTGGCGGGCGGCGCCGCGGGCCACGTACTCGGCGGGCTCCGGCACCTCCACCGGCGCGCCGAACAGGCCGGCCGCGACCGCCTTGACCGCCTGTGACCGGGCCGCGCCGCCGATCAGCAGTACCCTGCCGACCCGCACGCCCTCCGCGCGCAACGCCTCCACGCCGTCGGCGAGCCCGCAGAGCATTCCCTCCACCGCCGCCCTGGCCAGGTTCTCCGGCGTGGCGTTCGTCCTGGTCAGGCCGTAGAGCAGGCCGTGCGCGGCGGGCAGGTTGGGGGTGCGCTCGCCGTCCAGGTACGGCAGCAGGGTGAGGCCGCCGGCGCCGGGCCGGGCGCGGAGGGCGAGCGCGTCGAGGCCGGCGAGGTCGGTGCCGAGGAGCTGCGCCGCCGTGGTCAGCACCCTGGCCGCGTTGAGTGTGCACACCAGCGGCAGGTACTGGCCGGTCGCGTCGGCGAAGCCGGCGACGGCGCCGGTGGCGTCGGCGCTGGGCGTGCCGGACACCGCGAACGCCGTGCCGGAGGTGCCGAGCGACACGACCACGTCACCGGTGCGGGCGCCGAGGCCGAGCGCGGCGGCGGCGTTGTCGCCGGTGCCGGGGCCGAGCGGGCGGCCGTCGGGGGTGTGGCCGGCCGGTTCGGCCGGCCCGGCCACCTTCGGCACCGCCAGATCCCGGCCGAACGCGCGGACCAGCAGGTCGGGGCGGTACTCGCCGGTGCGGGGCGACCAGTAACCGGTGCCGGACGCGTCGCCGCGGTCGGTGACCGGCTCGCCGGCCGACCCGGCCAGCCTCCACGTCACCCAGTCGTGCGGCAGCACGACCCTGGCGACCCGCGCGGCCAGCTCGGGCTCGTGCTCGGCCAGCCAGCGCAGCTTGGTGACGGTGAAGCTGGCGACCGGCACCGAGCCGACCGCCTCGGCCCACGCCTCCGGCCCGCCCAGCTCGGCGACCAGGTCCTCGGCGGCCTGGGCGGAGCGGGTGTCGTTCCACAGCAGCGCGGGGCGTACCACCTGACCGGCGTCGTCCAGGGTGACCATGCCGTGTTGCTGGCCGCCCACGGAGAGCGCTCCCACCCCTTCGAGCAGGCCGTCCGAGGCCTTCTGGTACGCCTCCCACCAGGCGTCCGGCGCGACCTCGGTGCCGTCGGGGTGCGGCGCGCTGCCCTCCCGGACCACCGCGCCCGTGTCGGCGTCGCACACCACGACCTTGGTGGACTGCGTCGAGCAGTCGATCCCGGCAACCAGCTTCATGAGGGGCATTTTGTCAGAGCACGGGTACGCGCGGCACGTAGCGGTCCAGCAGCGCGGCGTTGCGATCGTCGCCGTCGAGGGCGTTGGCGCTGCGCCAGGTCGGCACCGCCAGGCCGGCGGCGGTGGCCCGCTCGGCGACCGTGGCCAGCAGCACGTCCCACAGGAAGATGCTGGCCAGCGAGGACACGCCGGCCACCCGCAGGTCGCCGGCGGCGAAGCAGGCGTCACCGTACGGCGCGCCGGTGTCCAGCACCAGGTCGGCGACCTCGTCCAGCTTGACGCCGATCTTGGCCGGCACCTGGCTCATGTGCTCGCGGGACAGCACCGCGACGACCGGCGTCCCGGCGGCCCGGAACGCCTGCGCGGCCTCCACCGGCACGGGGTTGACGCCGGAGTTGGAGTACACGAACGCCACGTCGTCCGGGCCGGGCTCACCCTGGGCGACCAGGGCCGCGGCGATGCCGGGAATCCGCTCGAACGCGGTGCTGGTCCGGGCGCCGTCGAGCGGGTTGAACGCGGGGTGGCGTACCGGGTACACGTTGGCGAGGCCACCGGCCCGGTAGAAGGACTCCAGGCAGAGCGCCACGTTGTGGCCGGTGCCGGCGACGAAGACCAGGCCGTCCGCCTCGATCGCGTGGAGTACCAGGTCGGCGGCCTTGCTCAGGACGGGGGCGTTGCGTTCCTCGACTGTGGCGAGCCGGTCGCGCAGGTGCTGGCCGAACTCGGCGGCGCGGATCATCGGCGGTCCCTCCGGGGCGCAGGTCTAGACCAGTAATCCGGGCTAGGCTAGCAAACCGGACAGTCCGCCGGGCAGGTCACCGGCTGGTCACTCGCCGGCCCGAACCTCGGCGAGCAGTGCCTCCGCCCGGGCCCTGACCTCCGGATCCTCCCGATCGGTACCGCGGTCGTAGCGGAGCAGCCAGCGCAGGCCGTCCTGGCCGGCGACGCGGCGGGCCAGCACCCGCACTCCCCCGCCGCCGCCGAACTGGTGGTGGGTGTTGACCACGATCGACCGGGTCACCCGGTCCCGGACCACCAGCGGCATGTCGCCCGGCTCGGTGAACACCAGCCGTACCGGCGGCGCGGGCTCCACCACCCCGTCCGCCACCTCGATGTCCGGAATGATCTCCATCACCCCGTCCGCCCAGGCCACCTTGTCGATCTCGTGCCAGCCGAGCCGGCCGTCCGCCCCGTACAGCAGGCCGAGCCGGCTGGCGGCCGCGTACCCGCCGCCGTCCAGGGCGCCCCAGGCGAGCAGCCGGTCGTGCCGCTCCAGCCGGGCGGTGACCTCGGCCGGCGGCTTGTGCCGACGGAACAGTGCCACGTGTCTCAGCTCCCCAGCGCCTGGTCGCGCAGGCCGCGCAGGTGCTGCTCGAGGGCGAACAGCTCGCCGACCAGCTTGGTGTACGGCTCCGGCTCCTCCACCGGGTTCATCCGCTGGAGCTTCGCCTTCAGCGCGGCCACCTCGGCGGCCACCGCCGGCACCTGGAGCCGGGCCAGGACGAGCCGGACGTAGTCGGCGTCGGGCTCGCGGTCCAGCCGGAGCGGCTCGACGGCCAGCTCGGCGACCAGCGCCTGGCTGACCAGGTCCGGGCAGTGGGCGCGGGCCGCGTCCAGGTACTCCACCCCGCCGGCCTGGCTGGCCACGCCGCCCAGCGCGGCCAGGCCCTGGCGGACGGCGGCGTACGCCGGGTGCGTGTACGGCGCGGTGTCGATCACGTCGAACAGCGGGCCGGCCAGCACCGGGTGTTGCAGGGCCAGCTTGAGGGCCTCGCGCTGGGCGAACAGGGTCGGGTCCGGGTCGGCCGGGTCGGGCCGGTCCGGTGCCGCCCTCCTGGCCGGGGCGGCGGCCTGCTCGCCCTGGATGGCGCGGTGGACCGCCTCGCGGGCGGTGCGCTCGTCCACGCCGCACTCGATGGCCAGGCGGGTCGCGTACTGGCTGCGGAGCTGGCGGTCCTTGATGCGGGCGACCAGCGGCGCGGCCCGGCGCAGCGCCTGCACCCTGCCCTCCGGGATCGTCACGTCGTACCGGCCGATGATCGTGCGCAGCGCGAACGCCACCAGCGGCTCGCGGCGGGCGACCAGGTCGCGCACTGCCGTGTCGCCCTTGGCCTGGCGCAGCTCGCACGGGTCGGCGCCGGACCGCTCGATCGCGACGAAGGTCTGCATGAGGAAGCGCTGGTCGTCCTCGAACGCGCGGAGGGCGGCCTTCTGGCCGGCGGCGTCGCCGTCGAAGGTGAAGATGATCTCGGCGGCGTCGTCCTCGGTGCGGTCGAAGATGAGCCGGCGCAGCACCTGGATGTGGTCGGCGCCGAACGCGGTGCCGCAGGTGGCGATCGCCGTGGGCACGCCGGCCAGGTGGCAGGCCATCACGTCGGTGTACCCCTCCACCACGACCGCCTGGTGACGCCGGGCGATCTCGCGTTTCGCCAGGTCGAGGCCGTAGAGCAGGTGGCCCTTGCGGTAGATGGCGGTCTCGGGCGTGTTCAGGTACTTGGGCCCGTCGTCGGCGTCGAGCAGCTTGCGCGCGCCGAAGCCGACCACGTCGCCACCCAGGTCGCGGATGGGCCACAGCAGCCGGCCGTGGAAGCGGTCGATGAGCGAGCCGGAGCGGGCGGTCTTGGCCAGGCCGGCGTCCACCAGTTCCTTGTTGCCGAAACCCTTGACGCGCAGGTGCTTGACGAGGGAGTCCCACGCGGTCGGGGCGAAACCCACCCCGAACTGCTCCGCCGCCGCCTTGTCGAACCCCCGCTCGGCCAGGAACTCCCTCCCGACCTTGGCCTCCGGGCTGCCGAGCTGGTCGGCGTAGAACCGCGCCGCCTCCTGGTGCGCGGCCACCAACCGCTGCTTGACCCCGTGCTGCCGTACCGGAGCCGGTCCCGCCTGCTCGTACGTGAGCTGCACCCCGGCCCGCTCGGCCAACCGCTCCACGGCCTCCAGGAACGTCATCTGCTCGACCTTCTCGACGAACCTGATGACATCCCCGCCTTCGGCGCAGCCGAAGCAGTAGAAGACTCCCTTGGCGGGCGCCACCGAGAAGGAGGGGGTCTTCTCCTCGTGGAACGGGCAGAGCCCCTTGAGATTGCCACCGCCAGCATTACGGAGAGTGACGTACTCACCCACGACGTCCTCGATCCGGGAACGTTCGCGAACGGTCACCACATCGGCGTCACGGATACGTCCTGCCACGCCGCGAGTCTACGGCTCCACCCTGACGCTCCTCCCGTCCGTGGCGGAGCTTGGCGGAGCTCGTCAGGCGGGGGCGATGAGGGCGAAGACGATTGCCGCGCCGGCGACGAGGGCGGTCGGGGTGAGCCAGCGCGGTAGGCGGTCGGGTGGGGTGGGGAGGGCGGCGGCGAGCGCGTAGGTGAGGGCGAGGGCGAGCATGGACCGCGGGAAGCCGTACCTGGGGCTGGCGGCGACGTAGGCGCCGATGGCGACAGCGGCGACCACGCCGAGGACCGCGTAGATCCGGAACGCCCGGCCGGTCGACACCAGCACGGTGGCGAGCAGCACCGGCGGGCCGAGCAGCGGGAAGAAGTCGAACACCATGCTGTCGACCGGGACGGACGCGCCGCGGAGGCCGATCAGCAGGTAGGCGAAGCTGACCAGGGCGCCGCCGAGTACGACGACCGCTCTCGCGTACCGCATGTCCGGATCATGCCGGCCCGGAAGGGTGTTTGGAACCCCCTGGAAACGTGGGGCGTCACGTTCTGTAACAGCGGGCGGGTTCGCTGATGGGGGTGACGCGTGAACCCGCCGAGGACGCCGGGCCGGACGACGCCACGCTCGCGGCCTTCGCCAGGGCCGTGCTGGCGGCCCACCGCCGGTTGCCGATGCCGGAAGGGCTGTTGGACCGCTGCACGTGCGACCGGTGGAGCAGCCGCTGCGAGGTCCAACGGTTGGCCGGTGAGCTGCTGGAGCGAGAATGAGCACATGCCGGTACCTCGCGCCGCCTACGACAGCGTCCACGGGCTCGCGCTCGGTGACGCGTTCGGGGAGCGGTGGTTCTTCGTTCCGAGTACCCAGGCCGGTCCCCGGATCGCCACCCGGCGGCGGCCGGACGACGAGGCCCGCTGGCACTGGACCGACGACACCGCGATGGCGCTGGCGCTGCTGCGGGTGGTCCACGAGCACGGCGCGGTGGAGCAGGACCGGCTGGCGGGGTCGTTCGCCGCGACCTACCAGGCCGACCGGTACCGGGGGTACGGGCCCGGTATGCACGCGTTGCTCGGCCGGCTGGAGGAGTGCGGCGAACCGGCGCGGTGGCGGGAGCTGGCGCCGGGGCTGTTCGACGGCACGGGCAGCCTGGGCAACGGCGGCGCGATGCGGGTGGCGCCGGTGGGCGCCTGGTTCGCCGGCGAGCCGGACCGCGCCGCCGCGCAGGCCGCGCTGTCGGCCGAGGTGACGCACGCGCATCCGCAGGGGGTCGCCGGCGCGGTGGCCGTGGCGGTGGCGGCGGCGCTGGCGGCCGGCTCGCGCGGCGACGCCGTACCGGAGCCGGCGGCGCTGTTGCGGGCGGTGGCGGACGCCACCCCGGACGGGCCGGCACGGGACGGCGTGCGGGCCGCGTTCGACGTTCCCGGCGACACCCCGGCCTGGCGGGCAGCCGACCAGCTCGGCAACGGTCACCGCCTCACCGCCGCCGACACCGTGCCGTTCGCGCTCTGGAGCGCCGCGCACCACCTGGACGACCTGACCGAGGCGCTGTGGACGACCGCGGCGGGCCTCGGCGACGTGGACACCACCTGCGCCATCACCGGCGGGATCGTCGCCGCCCGCACCGGCCTCGCCGGCGTCCCTCCGGAGTGGACGGAACGCAGGGAGGCCCTGCCGGACTGGGTGGAGGAGCTGGCCGGCTAGGTCGTGTCTCAAAGTCGGCTTCCGCCTGTGCTCATGGCGGATTTCGGACCCCTGCGGCCACGATCAAGGACTTGTGGCCGCGTTGTCACATGAAAATGCGGCCACAACTCCTTGATCGTGACGAGAAGGCCGGCGGGCTGGCGGATTTCAGACCCGGCGGCCACTTCGAGACACGGCCTAGCAGTGCTTTGTCAGGTCGGCCAGGTTCCCGCTGCCGGCGTTGTCACAGCGCTTGCGTGCCAAGAACGCACGCGGCGCGCCGCGCCGCCTTGGCAGCCGAAACCTGCGCGTCCCGCTGCCGGCGTTGCCAGGCCCACTTGCGTGCCAAGAACGCACGCGGCGCACCGCTCCGCCTTGGCGGCGGAAACCTGGGTCCGGTCAGCCGAGTAGGCTCTCCAGCGGGACGGACGGGTCGGCGAGGGCGGCGGGGTCGACGGGCTTGCCGGCGTAGCCGGCGCGTACCAGGTCGCCGATGGGGCCGGTCACGTCCCAGACGTTGACGTTCATGCCGGCGAGGACGCGGCCGCCGGAGAGCCAGAAGGCGATGAACTCGCGGCCGTCCCGGTCGCCCCGGAACACCACCTGGTCGTACCCGCCCGGCTCGACGTAGCCGGTGTACTCCATGCCCAGGTCGTACTGGTCGGTGTAGAAGTACGGCAGGTCGGTGTAGGTGGCGTCCTGGCCGAGCATGGCCCGCGCCGCCAACTCGCCGCCCTTGCGCGCGTTCTGCCAGTGCTCGATCCGCAGCCGCTTCCCGACGACCGGGTGCTCGAAGTTGGCGACGTCGCCGGCCGCGTACACGTCCGGGTCGCTGCTGCGCAGCGACGCGTCGACCCGCACCCCGTTGTCCACGGCCAGCCCGGCCGCTTCCGCCAGGGCCGTGGCGGGCCGGATGCCGACGGCGACGATGACCACGTCGGCCGGCAGCTCGCTACCGTCGTCCAGCACCACCGCCGACACCGCGCCGTCGCCGCGGAACTCCCGCACGGTCCGCCCGAACCGGAAGTCGACCCCGTGCTCGACGTGCAGGTCGCGGAACACCGCCGCCAGTTCGTCGCCGAGCACCCGCCGCAGCGGCAGCGTGTCCATCTCCACCACGGTGACCTGGTCGCCGAGGGAGCGCGCGGCGGCCGCCGTCTCCAGGCCGATCCAGCCGGCGCCGACCACCACCACCCGCCGGCCCTTGCCCAGCACGGCCTTCAGCCCGTCGGCGTGAGCCATCCGGCGCAGCGTGTGCACGCCGTCCAGGTCGGCGCCGGGGATGTCCAGCATGGACACCGTGGAGCCGGTCGCGAGCAGCAGCTTGGCGTACTCCAGCGACTGGCCGTCGGACAGCTCGACCCGGTGCGCGGCCGGGTCGAGCACCTCGGCCCGGACGCCGAGCAGCAGGTCCACGGAGTGCTCCAGGTACCACTCGGCCGGGTGGACGTACGCCTTCTCGCGCTCCTCCGAGCCCAGCAGGTAGCCCTTGGACAGCGGCGGCCGCTCGTACGGCCGCTCCGGTTCCTCGCCGACCAGCACCACCCGCCCGTCGAACCCCTCGCTCCGCAGGGTCTCGGCGGCCTTGGCGCCGGCCAGGCTCGCCCCGACGATCACGTACGTCCCGCTGGTCACCCGGTTCCTCCTACAAGTTGGTCGTACAGCGTGCGCGCCGACAGGTCGGTCAGCGACGCCACCTGGTCGATCACCACCCGTAACCGGGCCGGGTCGTCGGCGGCCTCCTGCCAGGCCGGCCGCAGCAGCCGGTCCAGCGCGGCCGGCGCCCGCTCGGCGTACCGGTCCACGAGCACCTTGATGATCTCGCGTTCGTGCGCGTGCCGCTGCCCCATCCGGGGATCCTGCATCACGTACCGGTTGGCGACACCCTTGAGCAGGGCGCATTCCGCCCGGATCCGGTCGGGCACGACCAGGTCGGCGGCGTACCGGGACAGCGGGCCGGTCCCGTACGCCGCGCGGGTGGCCCGGACCGCGGCGGCCACGAACCGCCCGATCGTCACGCTGGTGAACCGCTTGAGCGCGACCTGCGCTGTCAGGCTCCCGTCGTACCCGGCGACGGTGGCGACCTCCGGTCGCGCCAGCAGCTCGGCCAGCACCCCGGCCAGCTCGTCCGGGCCGGCCTCGGCGTAGTGGCGGGCGGTCAGCGCGCACAGCGCGGCCCGCTCGTCCGGGTCGGCGGCGAGCCTGGCGAGCCGGACCTGCCGCGCGTGCACGCCGTCCTCCACGTCGTGCACGGAGTACGCCACGTCGTCGGCCCAGTCCATCACCTGCGCCTCCAGGCAGCGCCGCCCCTCCGGCGCGCCCTCCCGCAGCCACCGGAAGACCGGCAGGTCGTCGGCGTACACACCGTACTTGGGGGTGCCCTCCCGCCGGGTCCACGGGTACTTGGTGGCGGCGTCCAGCGTGGCCCGGGTCAGGTTGAGGCCGGCGGAGCGGCCGTCCGCCCGGAGCACCTTGGCCTCCAGCCGGGTCAGCAGCCGCAGCGTCTGCGCGTTGCCCTCGAACCCGCCGCAGCCGGCCGCCGCCTCGTCCAGCGCCGCCTCGCCGGTGTGCCCGAACGGCGGGTGGCCCAGGTCGTGGGCGAGGCAGGCAGCGTCGACCAGATCGGGGTCGCAGCCGAGCGCCGCGCCGAGCTCCCTGCCCACCTGCGCGCACTCCAGCGAGTGGGTGAGCCGGGTGCGCGGGAAGTCCTCCTCGCCGACCCCGACGACCTGCGTCTTGCCGGCGAGCCGGCGCAGCGCCGCCGAGTGCAGCACCCGGGCCCGGTCACGCTCGAAGGCGGTGCGGCCGGCGCCGGTGTCCTTGCCCGGCTCGCCGACCCACCGCTGCCGGGCATGGTCGTCGTACTCCATCTCGCGGCGAGCGTACGCCGGCCGCCCGACACTTCCGACGCCGGCGAAGTCGGGACGGGCGGGCCTTGGAGCCGCCGTTCACCCCCGAGCCGCCACCGGCGGCCGGCGTCGTCGCGGTGGTGGCGACCACCCCGGACGGCGACGAGCTGGGCCGGGTGGAGTTCTCGACGCTGCCGTAGCGCCGGTCAGGCCGAGCGGGCCTGGGCGTCCCGAGCGAGAGTGAGGGCGCGTTCGGCGACGGCGAGCAGCGGGCCGGCCGAACGGCCGTGGCACAGGCTGACGGCGACCTGGAAGGAGCGGACGGCGCCGGTCGGGTCGCCGAGGATGAGCTGGCAGGTGCCGAGGGCGTACCAGGCGTGGTCGAGGTATTCGGGGCATTCGGCGCCGGCCAGGCTGAGCGCGGCGCGGAGCAGCGGCTCGGCGGTGTCGGGGCGGCCGGCGTCCCGCAGCGCCTCGGCGAGCCGGATCCTGCTGGCGACGACACCGGGCGCGTCGGCGGACTCCTGCGACATCCGCAGTGCCTCGGTGAGCATCGCGACCGGTTCCTCGTATCCGCCGGCGGCGCCGCTGGCCACCCGGAGGGCGTCACCGAGCCGGCCGAGCCGTTCCCGTACCGCGGCCGTGTCGCCGCGCGCGCGGGCGGCGGCCAGGTCCGCGCGGAGGCCGGTGACGAGCCGATCGAGCGCGACCGGATCGGCGGGGGTGTCGCGGAGCTGGTCGTCCTGGGTGACGTACCTGCCGAGCTGGGCGTCGAGCACGGGGCGCCTCCGGGATAGCGCTTGTCAACCAAATGAAAGCGGCAAAGGTTATTTTTCGGGCTCCCCGACCAGGAAGGTAACTCTATGCCCAGTGCGTCCGTGATCAGAAGGCTGCTGACCGTGATGCTCGCCGCCGTCGCCGTGTCCGGCGGGGCGGCCGCCCTGGCCGGTCCCGCCTCGGCGGCGACGTCCCGGTCGCTGAGCATCGCCTGGGAAGCGCAGATCAACTACTACTACTGCGGGCCGGCCTCGACCCGGATGGCGATGAAGGCCCGGACCAGCAGCCCGCCCAGCCAGACCACCATCGGCAACTACATGGGCACCGACGTCAACGGCACCGACGACATCGGCAACGTCGTCGGGGCGCTCAACCACTTCCTGAACACCAGCTGGTACCAGGCCAAGTACATCAGCTACTCGGCCACCCAGGCCCAGCACGACCTGCTCAAGTACGACACCGTGTTCGACGTGGACCGCAGCTACGCGCTGGTGGCCAACATCTGGATCGTCCCCGGCGGCGTCCACCCGCCCGGGTACCCGAACTACGAGGTCCTGCACTACGTGACGATCGTCGGGTACAGCAACAGCGGCGAGAGCGTGCAGGTCGCCGACCCGGCGGCCGGGCTCGGCGACTTCGCGAACGTCCCACACACCTACTGGGTGTCCACGTGGGACATGGCCAACATGATCGGCGGCAAGGGTTACGCCGCCTGACCCACCGGAAGGGGGCGCCGGCGCGACCGCCGGCGCCCCCGACCCGTCAGCGCGTGTCCGAACCCGCGGACTCGGCCGCGGCACGGCCGGCCTCCAGGCGGGCCACCGGGACCCGGAACGGCGAGCACGACACGTAGTCCAGCCCCACCTGGTGGAAGAAGTGCACCGAGTCAGGGTCGCCGCCGTGCTCGCCGCACACCCCGAGGTGCAGGTCGGGCCGGGCCGCGCGGCCCTCCTCGACCGCGATCCGGACCAGCCGGCCGACACCCTCGACGTCCAGCGACTCGAACGGCGACACCCCGAAGATGCCCTTCTCGATGTACTGGCTGAAGAAGGCGCCCTCCACGTCGTCGCGGGAGAAGCCCCAGCCCATCTGGGTGAGGTCGTTGGTGCCGAAGGAGAAGAACTCGGCGGCCTCGGCGATCTGGCCGGC
>JBJMIH010000002.1:0-13293 GCA_045806985.1 Mycobacteriales bacterium
CGCGGCCAGGTCGCCGGCTTGCAGGTTCGCCTGCTGCATCGCGGTGCGCACGACGGTGGTGGTGCGCTCCAGGATCTCCACCGGGTTGTGCTCCACCCAGCCGGCCCGCGGCAGGATCTGCTCGTGCTCGAGCTGGTGCCGCCCGACCTCGTTGCCCCCGTGATCGAAAACCATGAAGCGGGTACTGGTCGTGCCCTGGTCGATAGCCCCGACGTAGTCGGCCATGTCAGCGTTCCTCCTCCAGCTCCTCGACCGGCCCCTCGGTGCGCGGCACCCGGCCGACCTCCTGCTCCTCGACCGGCAGGAACCAGCCGACGAGGAGCTGGTACAGCCCGGCGCCCACCACGGCCCCGATCAGCGGCGCGATGATCGGGACCCAGAAGTAGAAGTTGCCGTACTGGTCCCGCATGGCGCCGCCGTACCCGGTGAAGTACGAGGCCAGCCGCGGGCCGAAGTCGCGCGCCGGGTTGATCGCATACCCGGCGTTGGTGCCCCACGCCATGCCGATGCCCACCACGACGAGGCCGATGATCAGCGGCGCCAGGTTGGCCAGCGGCGGGTTGTTGCGCAGGTCGACGAGCGCCATGATCAGGAACATCAGGATCGCGGTGCCGATGATCTGGTCGCGGAACGCCCCCCACTCGTGCACCGGCAACGAGCCGTTGCCGGGCAGGGTGGAGAAGACGAACTGGGTCTTGATCGTGTGCCCGGGGTCCTTCTTGGCCAGCACCTCGGTGTAGTTCCAGCGCACGATCAGCGCGGCGACGAACGCGCCGAGGAACTGGGCGATCCAGAACGGGACGACCTTGCGCCACGAGAAGCCCTTGAACACGGCGAGCGCCAGCGTGACGGCCGGGTTGAGGTGCGCGCCGCTGGCCCGGGCGGCGGTGTAGACGCCCAGGGTGACGCCCAGGCCCCAGGCCCAGGTGATGCTGTCGTGGTTGCCGAGGCCGGCCGCGACGACCTGCGCGACGACGCCGACCCCGAACAGGATGAGGATCAGCGTTCCGGCGAACTCGCCCAGGTACTCGCCGATCTCGGCCTTCCGTGACTGGTCCATGATTCCCCCAGGTCCCGGTGGTGATTCCCTCACCATAGCCACCGGGAGCGCCCGGGATGTCACTTACGGTAAAGAACTTGCCAGGTCGTTGAGGAAGGCGACCATGCCCTCCGGGCCGTCCACCACCAGGTCGGCGTGATCGGCCACCTCCGACACCTCGGCGGAGGCGCTCGCGATCGTCAGGCCCGGTGTCCCGTCCCGGCGCAGCGCGTCCACCGTCTCGTACGCGGGCAGGTCGCCGAGGTCGTCGCCGCCGAACGCGACCACGCCGGGCGAGAACTCCGCCACCAGCGCCCGCAGCGCGCCGCCCTTGTCCACTCCGGGCGGGCGGATCTCCAGCACGTACCGGCCGTCGTTGGCCTCCAGGCCGTGGCCGGACGCGAGCCGCCTGACCCGCGAGGACAGCGCCGCCAGCGCGCCGGCCGGGTCGGCGGTGGGCCGGGTGTGCACGACCAGCGAGAGGCCCTTGTCCTCCACCCAGACGCCCTTGGGCGCGTCGGCGAGTATTCCGGGCAGGATCGCCCGCACCGTGGCCAGTCCCGCCGGCGGGTCGGGGACGTGCAGTTCGCCCTGGTACCAGCGCTCGGCGCCGTACTGGCCGGCCACCACCACACCCGGGATGTCGGCCAGCTGGCCCAGCTCCACCACCACGCCGGCCGGGCGGCCGGTCACGATCGCCAGCGTGCCGAGCACCCCGGCCAGCCGGAGCAGCGCCTCGTGCCCGCCCGGCGCCAGCCGGCTCTGGGCCGGATCGTCCACAATGGGGGACAGCGTCCCGTCGAAGTCCAGTGCGAGCAGGGCGGTGGCGGGCGCGGCGAGCAGGGTGGCCAGGCCGTCCCGGCCGGCGTCGGTCCGCGGTGTCGGCAACATCCCCCCATCCTTACCTATCGCCGCTCACCAGGATCACCCTCAAGCCCGACCGGCGGGCATCCGATAGCCGTGATGTGCGGCCCGTGCTGCGGTACCTGCTCAGGTACGGGGTGGAGGTGCTCCCGCTGCCCTTCACCGCGTTCTTCCTGCTGCTGGCGACCGTGGTGATCACCGCGCCGGCGCACGACGTGTGGTCGCGGACCCCGCCGGACCAGCGGCCGCCGGTGCTGCCGGCCTGCCTGCACCTGCCGGCCCGGATGATCCCCACCTGCCTCATCCTCTGGCACTGACCGCCGGGAGGTAACCGGCGTTACAGGTACGCCGGTTACCCGCTCGATCGCCGGTGGGCGCGCGGCCGCGGTGATCGCCGCGACCCGGCCAGGCTCGGATCATGAGACTTCCGCCGTTGAGCGTCCGCCGGCCCGAGGGCCTGCTGGCCGCCGTCCCGTACCTGCTGGGCTACCACCCGGTCGCCGCCGTCGCCGTGCTCGTGCTGGTCGGCGGCGAGGTGGTGATGGTCTCCTGCGTCAACAGCCGCGACCCGGTCGATGCCGACGACGGCGGGGAGAGACCGGACGGCGCCGAGTACCTCGCCAAGGTCGCCGTGCGGCAGCGGGGCGAGACCACGATCCTGGTCGCGTACTGCCCGCCCGCGGAGATCGCGGACACCGCCAGGGCGATCCGCGACCGGTTCGCCGCGCACGGGCTGCCGGTGGCGCTGCTGCTGCGGGTGGAGGGCGGGCGGTACCGGCGCGAGGTCGGCGGCGACTGGGAGCCGGGCGAGGGCACGCCGTTCGACCCCGCCGTCACCGCGTTCGCGGCGGCGGCCACCGCGGCCGGCATGGTCGCCCTGCCCGACCGCGCGGCCGTGCGGCGCCGGCTGTCCCCTGTGGACGGTCCCGGCCGGGCCGCCGTGACGCACGCCACCGCCCAGGAACTGGCCGCGCAGGCCGGCAGGGACCCCGATCGGCAGGTCGTCGCCGGGCTGGCGGCGGTGGCGCACGTGCTGCGGCGCTGGCGGGCCGGGCGGGGACTGTCCGACGTCGACGTCGCGCGGGCCAGCGTTGCCCTGCGGCTGCGGGACGTGCGGGACGCGACGTGGCGGCGGATCACGCCGGCCTGTGCCGATCAGCGCGCCCACGTCGAGCTGTGGTCGGAGGTGGCCCGGCGGGCCAGGGCGGACCTGGTCGCCGCGCCCGCGCTGCTGGCGGCGTTCGCGGCCTTCCTGGCCGGCGACGGCACGTTCGCCGGGTTGGCCTGCGACACCGCGCTGGCCTGCGACCCCCGGTACGAGGCCGCGCTGCTGCTGGACGAGGTGCTGCGCCGGGGCATCCCACCGGCGGAGCTGCGCCGCCTCGCCGCCGGCGGGATCAGCGGAACGGAGGAGCGCCCCCGCCGGTGATCCGGCAGCCACCCCAGGCGTCGACCTCTCGGAGCGTGCCGGTCGCCGCCCGCTCGCCGATGGCGAGCGTCACCTCGCGCTGCCCGGCGCGCAGGAGCGTGGCCACCTCGGCGATGACGCCGGCGGGCCCGTCGACCCGGCCGAACCAGCGGTACCCGCCGGCGAGCGGGTCGAACTGGCCGCCGAGCGCGACCCGGACGTCCAGCCGTACCTCACCGGCGACCAGCGTGGCCGGGCCCTGGTAGGTGTCGGCGGTCATGCCTTCCGCCCGAACGGGATCAGCGTGCCGTCCTGGTCGCCGCCGGCGGTGGCCTGGGTGATGCCGCCCAGGAAGCCGCTCCAGATCAGCGAGGTGAGGTAGTCGGTGAGGCTGTCGCGGCTCATCGAGCGGCGTTCCAGCCACCAGTCGCCGGCGCACTCCACCATGCCGACCAGGCCGTACGCCCACGGCTCCGCCGCGCCGGAGTCCAGCCCGAACTCGCGCATCCGCTCGCCCAGCACCCTGGTCAGGTGCTCGGCGATCATCGCCCGGTGCCCGGCGAGCAGGTCGGCGTCGGCGGGCCGGCGCGTCACGTAGCGGTACAGCTCCGGTTCGGATTCGATCGCGGCGAGGTAGCTGTCGATGACCGCGCGGGCGTGCGCGTGCGGCTCCCGGATCGTGTCGAGCTCGCGGGTGACGGTGGCGAGCAGGTCGGCGCCGACGAACTGTCCGACCGCGACCGCCAGGTCGTTCTGGTCGGTGAAGTGCCGGTACAGCACCGGCTTGCTGACGCCGGCCTCGGTGGCCACGGCGTCCATGCCGATGTCGGGCCCGTGCGCGCGGATCGCCCGGACGGCGGCCTGGACGAGTTCGGCCCGCCTGGCCTCGCGGTGGGCCTGCCACCGCCGCCGCCGGCCGTCGGGGACCTTGACAGGGTCCTCGGTTTCGTCCACGTTACTAGTAGTAACAGTTACCAGGGGTAGCAGTCAATCAGGGGGAACGGTGCGAGTACTGGTGACCGGGGCATCCGGGGCGTTCGGGTCCGGCACGATGCGGGCCCTGGCGGCCCGCGGCGACCGGGCGGTCGGCCTCGACGTGAAGCCGTCCGACGGCGTGCTCGCCTGCGACCTCACCGACGACGACCAGGTCGCCGGCGCGGTCGCGCGGGCCCGCGAGGAGCTCGGCGGGCTGGACGCGGTCGTGCACTTCGCCGGCATCGGCATCCCCAACGACGCCGGTGGCCCGGTCGACGACGCCGTGCTCCGCACCGTCCAGGTCAACCTGCTCGGCGCCTGGCGGGTCACCCACGCCACCCTGCCCGCGCTGGTCGAGTCGCGCGGGCGGCTCGTCTACACCGCCTCCGAGCTGGCGTACGCGGTGCTTCCGCTGGTCTCGGCGTACTCGGTGGCCAAGCGCGGGCTCGCCGCCTACGCCGACGCGGTGCGCTTCGAGTACGGCTCCAGGGTCAGCGTCACCACCGTCTACCCCGGGTACGTGCCCACCCCCATCCACGACGTCGGCCTGTCCATGGGCCTGTCGCTGGAGGGCAAGGTCCGCAAGGAGAAGGTCGAGAACGTCGTCGGCACGGTCATGAAGGCGCTCACCGCCCGCCGCCCCCGCCGGGACACCGCCGCCACCGTGGCCGGCAACGTCGAGCTGCGGCTCGCCCGGCACGCGCCCCGGCTGGTGGAGGCGGCGGTCCGCGCCCGCACCCGGCTCGACGTGCGGCGCGGCGCGTACCACGGGGTGCCGCTCGCGCGCGGGCTGGTCGAACGATTCGGCAAGGAGGGTCGCGTCCATGAGCCCACCCGCTGACACCCGTGCGGCCGCCCGCGAGGAGACCGCCGCCCGGCTGCTCAAGGCGTCCGCCCAGCACAGCTACGACCCGGAGATCGACCTGGCCTGGGACGCGCCGCTGCTGGACGGGGTGTACTACTGCTCGCCGCACCGGGTGTCGCTGTACGGCACTCCGCTGTGGCGGCGGATGAGCGAGGAGCGGCGGGTCGAGCTGTCCAAGCACGAGGTGGCCAGCGTGGCCAGCATCGGCATCTGGTTCGAGGTGATCCTCATGCAGATGCTGATCCGGCACGTGTACGACCTCAAAGCCACCGACCAGCACGTGCAGTTCGCGCTCACCGAGGTCGGCGACGAGTGCCGGCACTCGGTGATGTTCGCCAGGATGATCGCGAAGTTCGGGCTGGAGCCGTACCCGGTGCGGCGGTTCGACCACGAGCTCGGGCGGTTCCTGAAGACCGTCAGCCGCGGGCCGCGGGTGTTCGCCTCCGCGCTGATCGTGGAGGAGGTGCTGGACGCCCTCCAACGCGAGGCGATGGCCGACGAGTCGATCCAGCCGCTGGTCCGGATGGTGTCGCGGGTGCACGTGGTCGAGGAGGCGCGCCACGTCCGGTACGCCCGCGACGAGCTGGCCAGGGACGCCGGGACGATGAGCCGGCCGATGCGGGAGTACACCCGGCTGGTGCTGGCGCGGGCGGCGTACCTGACCTCCGCCGGCCTGATCAACCCCCGGGTGTACGGCGCGGTGGGGCTGGACCCGGTCGAGGCGCGCGCGGCGGCGCGTGCCAACCCGCACTTCCACGAGACGATGCGGTGGGCCGCCCGCCGGCTGGTGGAGTTCTTCACCGAGCTGGACCTGATCGGCGGCCCGAGCAAGGAACTGTGGCGTAGGGCCCACTTCATCTGAGAGACGGGAACGGATGCTGACGCTGAAGGATGGCACCCGGCTGGCCGTGAGCGAGTACGGCGAGGGACCGGTGACGCTGGTGCTGATGCACGGCTGGACGCTGTACCAGCGCAACTGGTGGCGGCAGGTCGAGGCCCTGCGGGACGTCGACGGGCTGCGGATCGTCACCTACGACCACCGCGGGCACGGCCGGTCGGACCCGGCGCCGAAGGGCACCGCGACGATCGCCCAGTGCGCCGACGACCTGGTCGAGGTGCTGGAACAGTTCGCGGGTCCTGTCGTGCTGGCCGGCCACTCGATGGGCGGCATGACGATCATGGCGCTGGCCGAGCGGCACCCGGACGTGTTCGCCGACCGGGTGCGCGGGGTGGCCTTCGTGAGCACCGCGGCCGGCAGCCTCGGGCAGCTCACGTACGGCCTCCCGCGGCTGCTGCGGCCGCTGGTGAACACCCTGGAGGCCTCGGTGAGCCGGCAGTTCGTGCGCGCCATCGGCCGGACCCACCGGATACCCGCGTACGCCAAGCCCAGCCTGCGCCGCCTGATGCTCGGCGACCGGCCGTCCCGGCAGATGCTCGCCGAGGTGCTGGCGCCGATCGCGGAGGTGCCGACCGCGGTGCTGGACTTCCGGCCCACCTTCGACGACCACGACCGGCTGGCCGCGCTGGCCGCGTGCCACGACATCCCGGTGGTGGTGATGTCGGGGACCAGGGACCGGCTGCTGCCGATGGCGTACAGCCGCCGGATCGCCGACGAGATCCCCGGCGCCGAGCTGGTGCTCGCGCCCGGCGCCGGCCACATGCTCATGGTCGAGCGGCCTGAGCTGGTCACCGACCACCTCCGCCGGCTGGTCGCCAAGGTCGCCAGCGCCGACCGCACGGCCTAGGGATCGGGCTCCGCGAGACCGCGCAGCACCATCCGCAGGCCGCGCGGGAACTCCTCTTCCGGGCCGACGGTGCGCGCCTCGGCGGCGGTCTCGGCGAGGTACGGGTACTCGGCGCGGTCGAGCGCGGCGAGCGCCGCCGTGCCCTGGCCGGACAGCGGGCCGAGATGCTCGGTCTGGAGCGCGCCGATCACATAGCTGAGCAGCGCGCGGAAGGCGATCACCCGGTGCCGGCCGGTCAGGCCGGCGTGGGTCAGCTCGCCCAGCATCGCGTCGCCGAGCTGGCGCAGCCGCGCCGACGAGTGCCGGTGGCTGAGCAGCAGCGGCACCACGGCGGGGTGGTCGCCGACGGCCACCCGGACGCGCGCGAACAGCACGGCGATCCGGTCCTGCCATGACCCGCCCGCCGGCGGCACCGGGTCGACCTCGCCCAGCACCATCTCCACGACCAGGCTTTCCAGCTCGGTGCGGTTCTCCACGTACCGGTACAGGGACATCGTGCCCACGCCGGCCTGCGTGGCGACGGCGCGCATGGACAGGCCGCCGATCCCGTCGCGGTCGAGCACGGCGAGGGCCGCGCGCGCGATGGCGTCGGAGGTGAGCGAGCGGCGGCGAGGCATGACTTGCGACAGCGTACAGCGTACGCGCATACTCGGGCGTAAGAGTACGGCGTACGCTTATGGGAGGGAAGCAGCATGCCGGAAAGGATCAAGGTCGGCGACAGGATCGGTCCGCGGACGCTCGCCGGCGTCCGCGGCGAGACGGCGCCGGTGCCGGACCCGGCCGGGCTTCTGCACGTGCAGTTCCGCCGGTTCGCCGGCTGCCCGGTCTGCAACCTGCACCTGCGCTCGGTGGTGCGCCGGCACGACGAGATCGTCGCGGCCGGGGTGCGCGAGGTGGTGCTGTTCCACGCCCCGGACGAGGATCTGCGCCCGCACGTGGCGGACATGCCGTTCCCGGTGGTCGGGGACCCGGACAAGCGGCTGTACCGGGAGTTCGGGGTGGAGTCGTCGCGGTGGGCGCTGGTCGACCCGCGGGTGTGGGGAGCGATCCTGCGCGGCGTGGCGGTCAGCCTGTGGTCCGTCGTGCGCCGGCGCGGGGCCGTGCCGAAGCTCCTCCCGCACGGCGGCCGCAACGGCCTGCCCGCGGACTTCCTGATCGCGCCGGACGGGACCGTGCTGGCCGCCCGGTACGGTACGCACATCTACGACCAGTGGTCGGTGGACGAGCTGCTCGAACTCGCGCGGCGGCCGGTCCCGCCGGGAGAAGCCGCATGACGGAGAAGGACCCCGCACAGATCGTCCGCGACCTGGCCGGGGAGTCGCTGGCCGCCGACGACCCGACCGGATGGTTCGAGCGGCTGTACGTGGCGGCCGAGAGCGGCGATGCCGCCGTTCCGTGGGACCGGCCCGCGCCGAGCGCGCTGCTCGCGGAGTGGGCGGAGATCCACCGGCCGCACGGCGACGGGCGGCGCGCCCTGGTGGTCGGGTGCGGCCTGGGCCGGGACGCCGAGTTCCTGGCCGGGTACGGCTTCGACGTGACCGCCTTCGACATCTCGCCCACCGCGATCAGGGCCGCCCGCGAGCGGCACGCCGGCTCGCCGGTGCGCTACACCACCGCTGACCTGCTCGACCTGCCCTCGCACTGGCAGATGGCGTACGACTTCGTGCTGGAGAGCATGACCGTCCAGTCGCTGCCCCGCTCGGTCCGGCCGCAGGCGGCCGCCGCCGTCGGCGGGCTGGTCGCGCACGGCGGGACGCTGCTGGTCATCGCCGCCGGCCGGGAGCCCGGCGACCCGGAGACGCCGGGACCCCCGTGGCCGCTCACCCGCGAGGAACTCGACTTGTTCCACGTCGACGGCCTCACCATGCCCTTCGTCCAGGGCATCCGCGACGCCGAGGGCATCCTCCGCTGGCGCGCCGAACTCAACCGCCACACGGCCGAGGACCCGTGACGGCACTGCCGCCTTTCCCGCGGTTCCGCCCGCGCCCCCGACCGGCCAGGCCGTGCCTCAAAGTCGGCCTCCCCCTGTGTGCTCATGGCGGATTTCGGACCCCTGCGGCCACGATCAAGGAATTGTGCCCGCATTTTCATGTGACAACGCGGCCACAACTCCTTGATCGTGACGGGAAGGGCGGTGGGCTGGCGGATTTCGGACCCGGCGGCCACCTGGCGACACGACCTGGCGACGCGACCTAGCGCGCGATCGGGTAGCGGAGGGGGCGGGGCGAGCGGGCTGGGGTGGCGAGGTCGCGCTGGGCCCGCTCGACCACGGCGGAGAGGCGGTGGCCGGCGGCCATGACGAGGCGGGCGTGCTTCTCGCCGGGGCGGCGGCCGAGCCGCTCGATCGGGCCGGACAGCGAGACCGCGGCCACGATGCGGCCGGTACGGTCCCGGATCGGCGCGGAGACGCTGGCCACGCCGGCCTCGCGTTCGGCGACGCTCTGCGCCCAGCCGCGCCGGCGCACCTCGGTGAGGGTGCGCGGGGTGAACTTGGCCCTGGCGACCAGCGGGGCGACCTGCTCCCACGGCTCCCAGGCCAGCAGCACCTGGGCGGCCGAGCCGGCGAGCATGGTCAGCACCGCGCCGACCGGCACGGTGTCGCGCAGCCCGCTCATCCGCTCGGACGCGGCCACGCACACCCGCTCGTCGCCGCGGCGCAGGTAGAGCTGGGTGCTCTCGCCGGTGGCGTCGCGCAGGGCCGCCAGCACGGCGGGGGCGGCTGCCAGCAGCGGGTCCGGGGTGGCGCTGGCGAGTTCGCTGAGCTTGGGACCGGGCCGCCAGCGGCCGTTCTCGTCGCGGGTGAGCAGTCCGTGTACCTCGAGGGCCTGGGCGAGCCGGTGCGCGGTCGCCCGCGGCAGGCCGGAGCGTTCCACCAGTTCCGCCAGGCTCGCGCCCTCGACGCTGGCCTCGAGCACGGCCACCGCCTTGTCCAGAACGCCGACTCCGCTACGCTGTCCCTCCGGTTGTCCCACGAGATGAACTTACCATCCCAGTTGGTAGGACACCAAGGCGGAATTTCCCAGCTCGGGAGTTACCGTGAGGGCTCCCACCCACTGGACCAATTGTCCCATAATACGGGATGACATTCCACCATCAGGGACCTGACTGCAAGGAGCGCGGCAATGGGGCGGACGCTCGCCGAGAAGATCTGGGACGCGCACGTCGTACGGTCCGCCGACGGCGAACCCGACCTGCTGTACATCGACCTGCACCTGGTGCACGAGGTCACCTCGCCGCAGGCCTTCGACGGCCTGCGGATGGCCGGCCGCAAGGTACGCCGGCCCGACCTGACGATCGCCACCGAGGACCACAACGTCCCCACCATCGACATCGACCAGCCGATCGCGGACCCGGTGTCCCGGGCACAGGTCGAGGCGCTGCGGCGCAACTGCGACGAGTTCGGCATCACCCTGCACCCGATGGGCGGCGCCAGCCAGGGCATCGTGCACGTGATCGGCCCGCAGCTCGGCCTCACCCAGCCCGGCCTGACCATGGTCTGCGGCGACTCGCACACCTCCACCCACGGCGCGTTCGGTGCGCTGGCCTGGGGCATCGGCACCAGCGAGGTCGAGCACGTGCTCGCCACCCAGACCCTGCCGCAGGCCCGGCCCAAGACCATGGCGGTCACCGTCAACGGGCAGTTGCCGGCCGGCGTCACCGCCAAGGACCTGGTACTCGCGATCATCGCCCAGATCGGCACCGGCGGCGGCACCGGCCACGTGGTCGAGTACCGCGGCGAGGCCATCCGCGCGCTCTCCATGGAGGGCCGCATGACCGTCTGCAACATGTCGATCGAGGCGGGCGCGCGGGCCGGCCTGATCGCGCCGGACGAGACCACCTTCGCCTACCTCGAGGGCCGCGAGCACGCGCCGGCCGGCGCCGACTGGGACCGCGCGGTCGAGTACTGGAAGACGCTGGTCACCGACGACGACGCGGTGTTCGACAAGGAAGTCTTCATCGACGCCGCCGCGCTCAGCCCGTTCGTCACCTGGGGCACCAACCCGGGCCAGGGCGTGCCGCTGGACGGGCAGGTGCCGGACCCGGCCTCGTTCCCGGCCGGGCCACGCCGGGAGGCCGCCGAGCGCGCGCTGGCCTACATGGACCTGACCCCGGGCACCGCCATCCGCGACATCGCCGTGGACACGGTGTTCATCGGCTCCTGCACCAACGGGCGGATCGAGGACCTGCGGGCCGCCGCCGCCATTCTGGCGGGCCGTACGGTCGCCGACGGCGTCCGGGCGCTGGTGGTGCCCGGCTCGATGGCGGTAAGGGCGCAGGCCGAGTCCGAGGGGCTGCACGAGGTGTTCACCGCCGCCGGCGCCGAGTGGCGCTCGGCCGGCTGCTCGATGTGCCTGGGCATGAACCCGGACAAGCTCGCGCCGGGGGAGCGGTCGGCGTCCACGTCGAACCGCAACTTCGAGGGCCGGCAGGGCCGGGGCGGGCGTACCCACCTCGTCTCGCCCGCCGTCGCCGCCGCCACCGCCGTCCGGGGCCGTTTCGCCGCCCCCGCCGATCTCTAGAGCCGGGGAGTACACCGATGGACAAGTTCACCACGCACACCGGCCGGGCCGTTCCGCTGCGCCGCAGCGATGTCGACACCGACCAGATCATCCCGTCCGAGTGGCTCAAGCGGATCGAGCGGACCGGCTTCGGGGCCGGGCTGTTCTCGGAATGGCGCGAGAATCCGGACTTCGTGCTCAACGACCCCGCCCGGGACGGCGCCACGATCCTGATCGCCGGCGAGAACTTCGGCTGCGGCTCGTCCCGCGAGCACGCGGTCTGGGCGCTCCAGGACTACGGCTTCCGTGCCGTGATCGCGCCCAGCTTCGCCGACATCTTCCGCGGCAACGCGCTCAAGGGCGGCCTGCTCCCGGTGGCGCTGCCGGCCGCGGAGGTCGAGCGGCTGATGGCCGGCGCGGAGGCCGACCCGGCGGCCGAGTTCACCGTCGACCTGGAGCGGCAGGAGGTGCGCTGCGCCAGCACGGCCGTGCCGTTCACGGTCGGCCAGCACGACCGCTGGCGGCTGCTCAACGGCCTCGACGACATCGGCCTGACGCTCACCCACGCCGACGAGATCTCCGCGTACGAGGTGCACCGGCCCTCATTCGCCCCCGCTGTGTCGTGAGCGTGCCGGAGCTGTGGTCGGGCGGCCTGTACGCCGCCAACACCGCGCACCACCGGGCGTACGACGCGGCGGTGCTGAAGGACCTGTCGCTGCCGCCGGACGCGGCAGTGCTGGACCTGGGCTGCGGGGTGGGCGACTTCACCGCCCGCCTCGCGGCCTCGCTGCCGGCGGGCCGGGTGCTCGGGGTGGATGCCGCGCCCGACCAGATCGCCACCGCCCTGGACCGGCACACCGCGCCCAACCTGCGGTTCGCCCGCGCGGCCGCGCAGGACCTGAGCGCGGTGGCGCGGCCGGGCGAGTTCGACGCGGTCGTCTCGATCGCCGTGCTGCACTGGATCCCCGCCGCCGACCACCCGGCCGTGCTGGCCGGCGTGCGCCGCGTTCTGCGTGACGGAGGGCTGTTCCGCGCCGAGTTCGGCGGCGCCGGCCAGATCGTCGCGACGCGGGCCATCCAGGACGAGGAGTCCGCCGCGCTGGGCGGGCCGGCCAGCCCGTGGTATTTCCCCACGCCGGAGGGGTACGCCGGCGCGGTTGAGGCGGCCGGGCTCAGTGTCCGGCGGATCGGCCTGGTACGCCAGCGCCGCGCGATGCCCGACGCGGCCGCCCTCACCGGCTGGCTGCGCAGCCAGGTCCTGCTGGCGTACCTGCCGGGGCTGCCGGCCGACGCGCACGAGGAGTTCCTGCGGCGGGTGGAGACCCGCGCGACCGGCGAGTTGCGGCGCGCCGACGGCAGCTATGACCAGGATTACGTCCGGCTCGACCTGCTCGCCGCCGCCTGACCCGGATCTCCTTACGCCCCAGGCGATTCCGCGACGAATGAGGGTCGATTCGGCCTGGTGTAGCGGAGGCCTGTGAGGAAAATCTGCGCGACACACGTGCGGTTTCTTCCCCGAAATCGTTGTGAGAGGGTGAAAGGAGGCTTACCTTTCGCAGCGATGGCCATGGTGTTCAAGCCAACAGCCAGAATGTCCTGGGGAGGGACCACACGTGAACAAGGCCGAATTGGTCAAGGCGCTCGAGGAGCGCCTGGGAGAGCGCAAGGCAGCGCTCAGCGCAGTTGATGGTTTCATCGACGCCGTCGTTCGTGCGGTGGCCAAGGGGGAGAAGGTCTCGATCGCCGGTTTCGGCGTCTTCGAGAAGCGCCGCCGCAGCGCCCGTACCGCGCGCAACCCCGCAACGGGTGAGCCGGTGAAGGTGAAGGCGACATCGGTGCCGGCGTTCCGCGCCGGGTCCGGGTTCAAGGACGTCGTGAGCGGCGCCAAGAAGCTGGAG
>JBJMIH010000003.1:0-10806 GCA_045806985.1 Mycobacteriales bacterium
GCCTGCTTCGGCTTCCTGTGGTGGAACGCGGCGCCGGCCCGGATCTTCATGGGTGACACCGGCTCGCTGTCGCTCGGCGGGCTGCTGGCCGGGCTGGCCATCATGACCCGCACCGAGATGCTGCTGCCGATCCTCGGCGCGCTGTTCGTGATCATCACGCTGTCCGTGATCATCCAGGTGGCGTTCTTCAAGGCCACCCGCAAACGGGTGTTCCGGATGGCGCCGCTCCAGCACCACTTCGAGCTGGCCGGCTGGCAGGAGATCACGATCGTGATCAGATTCTGGATCATCGCGGGGGTCGGGGTGGCGGCCGGGCTCGGCGTGTTCTACGCCGACTTCATCAACCGGCTCACGCACGGTGGCTAGCCGGTCCGCCCTGGTCGCCGGTGGCCGGGTGACCGGCGCCTCGGTGGCGTACGCGCTGCGCGACCGCGGCGTGGCGGTGACCGTCTGCGACCGCGCCCGGACCGCGCAGGCCGACGAGCTGGAGGCGGCCGGCATCCCGTACCTCGTCGACGAGAACCCGCCGGTGGCCGGGTACGACCAGCTCGTCGTGTCCCCGGGCATCCGCCCCGACCACCCGCTGGTGGTGGCGGCCGCGGCGGCCGGTGTCGAGGTGCTCGGCGACGTGGAGCTGGCCTGGCGGCTGCGCCGGCCCGGCACCGCCTGGCTGGCGCTGACCGGCACCAACGGCAAGACCACCACGGTGCGGATGCTGGCCGCGATGCTGGCCGCCGCCGGGCACGACGCGGTCGCCGCCGGCAACGTCGGCCTGCCGCTGCTCGACGCGGTGCTGGCCGGCCACGACGTGCTGGCGGTGGAGCTGTCCAGCTTCCAGCTGTACTGGACCAGCACGCTCGCCGTGCACGCCGGGGCCGTGCTCAACCTGGCCCCCGACCACCTGGACTGGCACGGCTCGATGGCGGCGTACGCCGAGGCCAAGGCGCGGATCTGGCGCGGCGCCGGCAGGTGTGTCGGCAACGCCGACGACCCGGCGGTCATGGAGCTGCTGCGGGGGGTCGGCGGTCGAACCCTCACCTTCACGTTGAGAGATCCGGAGCCCGGGCAGTACGGCATCCGCGACGGCCACCTGGTCGGCCCGGCCGGCGAGCCGCTGATCCCGGCCGCCGAGGTCCGCCCTGCCGGCCCGCACAACGTCGCCAACGCGCTCGCCGCCGCCGCGCTGGCGGGGACGTACGGGGTGCCGGCCGGGGCGGTGGCGGCCGGCCTGCGCGCCTTCGTCCCGGACCCGCACCGCAACCAGACCGTCGCCACCATCGACGGCGTGACCTGGGTCGATGACTCCAAGGCCACCAACCCGCACGCGGCCGGCGCGTCGCTGTCCGGCTACCCCAGGGTGGTGTGGGTGGCCGGCGGGCTGCTCAAGGGCGCCAGCGTCGACCGGCTCGTCGCGGACCACGCCCACCGGCTCGCCGGCGCGGTACTACTCGGCACCGACCGGGCAATTGTCGCGGAAGCGATCGCGCGACACGCCCCGGATGTCCCCGTCGTTGAGGTCGAAAGGACCGACGATGGGGCCATGGCCGAGGTGGTTCGCGCCGCGGGCGGTCTCGCCCGTGCCGGTGATGTCGTGCTGCTCGCTCCCGCCGCGGCCTCCGTGGACATGTTCCGCGACTACGCCGCCCGCGGGGACGCCTTCGTGACCGCGGTGAGGCTGCTGGGAGGGACATGAGCGTGCCGGCGGAGGGGCCCCCTCCGCCGCCCCCCGATGATCCGCGCCCCCCGCCGCCGTCCGCCAAACTCCGCTCGCGGGCCACCGCGCGTGCCCGCGCCTGGTGGGACCGGCCGCTGACCTCGTACTACGTGCTGGTCGTGTCGGCCGGGCTGCTGCTGGTGGTCGGCCTGGTGATGGTGCTGTCGGCGACCACGATCAAGTCGTACCTGAAGACCGGCAGCCCGTACGCGTACTTCCAGAAGCAGCTGCTGTGGGCGGCGATCGGGCTGGTCGCCTTCTGGATCGGGCTGGTGCTGCCGGTGCGGATGTACCGGCTGATGGCGTACCCGTTGCTGGTGCTGTCCTTCCTCGGGCTGTTCGCGGTGCTGCTGCCCGGCGTCGGCATCACCGCCAACGGCTCCACCAGGTGGATCGGTGTCGGCGGGGTCAACTTCCAGCCGTCCGAGGTGGCCAAGCTGGCGCTCGCCCTGTGGGGCGCCGACCTGCTGGTCCGGAAGCGACGGCTGCTGCGGCACTGGAAGCACCTGTTGGTGCCGCTGCTGCCGGTGGCGTCGCTGATCTTCGCGCTGGTGATGTTCGAGCCGGACCTGGGCACCACGATCTGCCTGCTGCTGGTCGTGCTCGGGTTGCTGTTCGTGATCGGCACGCCGCTGCGGGTGTTCGCGGCGCTGTGGGTGGCGATCCTCGGCGCCGTCGTGCTCCTGATCGCGATCGAGCCGTACCGGCTGGCCCGCATCACCGGCTTCCTCGGCGGCGCCGGCAAGGACCCGTCCGACACCGGCTACCAGGCCACCCAGGGCCTGTACTCGCTGTCCAGCGGCGGGCTGTGGGGGGTCGGGCTGGGCGCCAGCCGGGGCAAGTGGGGGCACGTGCCGAACGCCTACACCGACTACATCTTCGCGATCATCGGCGAGGAGCTCGGGCTGGCCGGCTGCCTGGCGGTGCTGGCGCTGTTCGGCGCGTTCGCGTACGCCGGCATCCGCATCGCCCGCCGCTCCGTCGACCCGTTCGTCCGGCTGGTCGCCGCCTCCTGCACGATCTGGCTGGCCGGGCAGACGTTCATCAACATCGGCGCGGTGGTGAAGCTGCTGCCGATCACCGGCATCCCGCTGCCGCTGATCTCCTTCGGCGGCACCTCGCTGATGCTGACCATGTTCGTCATCGGGATGCTCGCCACGTTCGCCAGGCACGAGCCGGAGGCGGCCACGTACCTGCGGGCCAGAGGCCGAACCCGGTGGGCGAAAGTCTTTGGGCTACCGTTGCCTGCGCCACCCCCCGAGCCGCGCCGGCACCGCGCCCGGCGGCCGCCCGCCGCGGCACGGGGATCCCCGACGCGTCGACAGGAGGCCCGTTGACCACCTTGCGCTCGGTCGTCATCGCAGGTGGGGGTACCGCAGGCCATATCGAGCCGGCACTGGCGCTCGCGGACGCGCTGCGCCGGGCCGACCCGAACGTGCAGATCACCGCGCTCGGCACCAGCCGTGGCCTGGAGACCACCCTCGTCCCGGCCCGCGGGTACCCCCTGGAGCAGATCCCCTCGGTCCCGCTGCCCCGCAAGCCCACCCCGGCGCTGCTCAAGGTGCCCGGCAACGTGGGCAAGGCGATCTCGGCCGCCGCCGACGTGATCGACAAGGTCAGAGCCGACGTGGTGGTCGGCTTCGGGAGCTACGTGGCGCTGCCCGCGTACCTGGCGGCGCGCCGGCGCGGCGTGCCGTTCGTCGTGCACGAGGCCAACATGCGGCCCGGCATCGGCAACAAGATCGGGGCGCGGTTCACCCACTTCGTGGGGGTGGCGTTCGACGGCGTGGAGCTGCCGCACGCCCGCACCGTCGGGATGCCGCTGCGGCTGTCGATCTCCACGCTGGACCGGGCCGCCCGGCGCGCGGAGGCGCGGGCGCATTTCGGGCTGCGGCCCGACCTGCCGACGCTGTTCGTCACCGGCGGCTCGCAGGGCGCCCAGTCGATCAACCTGGCGATGGCCGCCGCCGCGCCGGTGCTGGTCAACGCCGGGGTGCAGGTGCTGCACATGATCGGCAGGAAGAACACGCTGGAGCCGGACGTGCCGCCGGGCGCGCCGTACCTGGTCGTCAAGTACGTGGAGCGGATGGACCTCGCCTACGCCGCCGCCGACATGGCGCTGTGCCGGGCCGGCGCGATGACCGTGTCCGAGCAGTGCGCGGTCGGGCTGCCGGCGGCGTACGTGCCGCTGCCGATCGGCAACGGCGAGCAGCGGCTGAACGCGCAGCCGGTGGTCGAGGCCGGCGGCGGGCTGCTGATCGACGACCGGGACCTGACGTCGGAGTGGATCGTCAACGAGCTGCTGCCGTACCTCACCGATCCGGTACGGTTGACCGCTCTCGGTAACGCCGCCGCCAAGCAGGGCCGCCGGGACGGGGACGAGGCGCTGGCCGCCCTGGTCCGGGAGGCGGTCGACGCGGTGACGCGCAAGCACCGGCAGTAGCAGGCGGGGAGTGGGGGACGTGGACGCGCTGGCGGAGGCACAGGCCCGGGCGGCGGTGTGGGGCGACGTGCCGCACGCCGACGACCTCGACCACGTGCACTTCATCGGGGTCGGCGGGGCCGGCATGAGCGGCCTGGCCCGCATCCTGCTGTCCCGCGGCCGGGCCGTGAGCGGCTCCGACGCCAAGGAGTCCCCGGTGCTGGCCGCGCTCCGCGCGCTCGGCGCTGACGTCCACGTCGGACACGCCGCCGCACACCTGCCGGCGGCCACCCGGCTGGTCGTCACCACCCCCGCCTCGATCCGGGACACCAACCCGGAGCTGGTCGAGGCGCACCGGCGCGGGTTGCGGGTGGTGCCGAGGGCGGCGGTGCTGGCCGCGCTGATGGCCGACCGGCGGGGCGTGGCCGTCGCCGGCACCCACGGCAAGACGTCCACCACCACGATGCTCACCGTCGCCGCCCAGCACTGCGGCGTCGACCCGTCGTTCGCGATCGGCGGCGACCCGCAGGACGTCGGCGGCGCCGGCGCGCACCACGGGTCCGGCGAGCTGTTCGTCGCCGAGGCCGACGAGAGCGACTCCACCTTCCTGCTGCTGCACCCGTACGCGGGCGTGGTCACCAACATCGAGGCCGACCACCTCGACCACTTCGGGTCGGTGGCGGCGGTGCACGCCGCCTTCCTGGCCTTCGCGCGGACCGTCACCGGGTTCCTGGTGTGCGGCGTGGACGACCCCGGCGCGCGGGCGCTGGCCGTCGAGGCGGCCGCCGGCGGCACCCGGGTGGTCACCTACGGCACCGGCGACGGCGCCGACCTGCGGCTGACCGCGATCCGGCCGGACGGCGACGGGGTCGCGTACGACGCGGCGTACCGGGGCGCCGACCTGGGCACGGTCCGGCTGCGGGTGCCCGGCGCGCACATGGCGGCCAACTCGGCCGCGGCCCTGCTCACCGGGCTGGAGCTGGGACTGCCGCCGGCCGGGCTGGTGGAGGGGCTGGGCACGTACTCCGGGGTGCGGCGGCGGTTCGAGTTCAAGGGCGAGGCGGCCGGCGTGCGGGTGTACGACGACTACGCCCACCACCCGACCGAGATCGCCACCCAGCTCGCGGTGGCCCGGCAGGTCGCCGGCGGCGGACGGGTGGTCGCGGTGTTCCAACCGCACCTGTACAGCCGTACCGCCGCGTTCGCCACCGAGTTCGGCGCGGCCCTCGGCGTCGCCGACGAGGTCGTGGTGATGGAGGTGTACGCGGCCCGCGAGGACCCGGTGCCCGGCGTGACCGGCGCGCTGGTCGCCCAGGCTGTGCCCGGCCGCGGGGTGATCTTCGAGCCGTCCTGGTCGGCGGTGCCGGCCGTGGTGGCCGGCCTGGTCAAGTCCGGCGACCTGGTGGTCACCATGGGCGCCGGCGACGTGACGATGATCGGGCCGGAGGTGCTCGCCGCGCTCCGGTCCGGGTCCCGCCCCCGCGACCCTGGACCGGTCGGATGACCACGCTCACGCCGGCCCGCCGGTTCCGCGAGAAGGCGCGGCAGCGGCGGTGGCGGCGGGTGACCGGCCCGCTCGTGGTCCTGCTCGTGCTGGTCGCGCTGGTGGCGCTGGGCGGGTTCCTGCTCGCCGACACCTCGCTGGTGTCGGTACGCCGGATCCAGGTCGTCGGGGCGACGACCATCCCCGCCGACCAGGTACGCCACGCGGCCGCCGTCCGCGACGGCACGCCACTGCTGCGGGTGGACACCGGCACGGTCCGCTCCCGCGTCCGCGCCCTGCCGGTGGTGGCCTGGGCCTCGGTCAGCACCCGCTGGCCCTCCACCCTGCGCATCGAGGTACGGGAGCGGCAGCCGGTCATCGCCGTCACCACCGGCGACCCGCACCGGCACCCGGCCGTCCACCTGATCGACGCCACCGGACTGCCCTACCGCACCGTCTCCGCCCTCCCCGCCGGCGTCGTCCCCGCCGACCTCGACAAGGCCGGCCCCGGCGACCCCGTCACCATGGCGGTCATCGCCGTGGTCCGCGCGCTCCCCGCCGCCGTCCGCGCCCAGATCACCACCGTCAGCGCCGCCACCCCGGCCCAGGTCACCCTCCACCTCACCAGGGACCGCACGGTGAACTGGGGCGACGCCGACGACCCCACCCGCAAGGCCACCGTCCTCACCACCCTCCTCCAGCAGAAGGGCACCTACTACGACGTCAGCGCCCCCGACGTCGTCACAGTCAGATAACCCCATCCCCCAGCGCCGGTCCCACCCCCCGCACTGGCCCACCCCCCGCTCGCCGCCGTGCCTCTCGTCGCTGGCCCACCCCCTGCTCGCCGCCGTGCCTCTCGCCGCTGGCCCACCCCACCCGCGCCCCGCCTCCCACATTTCGCGCGGCAGCGGCGCGGGACCGGCCGGGAAGCCGTCCCGGCGCGAAATGTGCCGTGCCACGCGACGACCAACTTCCTATGGCGCTGGGCCACCGACGCTTTGTAGGGGTTGTGCCACAGGGCGTACCCACCTACGGCGTTGGTCCTGCGGTCCGAGCCCCTGGGTGCCCCTCGAGTGCCGTACTCCTTGGCCGCTGCGTGGGGTTGCCACATTCGGACGCGGGCCGGTAACCGGCCGGTCCGGCGCCGCCGCGCGTCCGAATGTGGGAGGCGGGGCGCGCAGGTAGGGGCGCACGGCGTGGAGGTGGGGGCGCACGGCGTGGAGGTGGTGTGCGGGCTGGTCCCGCGCCGCCGCGCGTCGGAATGCGGCCGGGACGCGGGGAGAGGCACAGCGGCGAGGAGGGGGTGGGCTCCGGCAGGGGAAGGGTCGGGTGGGTGACAGCTGGGGGAATGGGGGTACCTGGGTGTGACGTGGGTGTTTGACTGGGCGGCATGACGCTGCCCCAGCCTCCGTACGACGCCGACGAGCGGACGATGCTGTGCGCGTTCCTGGACTACCACCGCGCGATCGTGCACCGGAAGTGCTCCGGTGTCGGGGAGGTGCTCGCGCGGGTGGCGCTGCTGCCGTCGCCCCGGTACACCATCGCCGGGCTGGTGCACCACCTGACCTGGGTGGAGCGGCACTGGTTCCGGATCGTCCTGGCCGGTGAGGACCTCACCCCGCCGTGGGTCGGGCCGGACCCGGACGCGGACTGGCGGCCGCCGCCGGGCGTGCCGCTGGACCGGCTGCTCACCGAGTACGCCCGGGAGTGCTCCCGGTCCCGGACCATCACCTCCGGGCTGTCCCTGGACGACATCGCGCGGTCCTGGGACCGGCCGGTCACGCTGCGCTGGGTGCTGGTGCACCTGATCGAGGAGACCGCCCGCCACAACGGCCACGCGGACCTCGTCCGTGAGCTGGTGGACGTGGCCGCGACCGCTCGCTGACACCCTGGAACCGGGTATCCGCCGATCCGGTAGGTTTCCGGCATGAAGCTGGCCGTGGTCGACGAGAGCGGGACCGTCGAGCGCCGGGTCGCGCTGGTGCCGGAGGCGGTGCGGGCGCTCACCGCCGAGGGGCACCGGGTGGCCGTGGAGGTGTCCGCCGGCGCGCGCGCCTTCTTCGCCGACTCCGACTACGCCGCCGCCGGGGCCGTGGTCGCGAACCGCATCGACACGCTGGCCCGCGCCGACGTGGTACTGCGGATCACCCCGCCGTCGCTCACCGAGGTGGGGGAGATCCCGACCGGCGCCACCCTGATCACCATGCTGCACCCGGCCACCTCGCCGGCGCTGGTGTCCGAGCTGGCCTCCCGCCGCATCGACGCCTACGGCCTGGACCTGCTGCCCCGCACCAGCCGGGCGCAGCCGATGGACGCGCTGTCCAGCCAGGCCACCGCCACCGGGTACGCCGCCACCCTGACCGCCGCCCGCCACCTGCCCGGCTTCTTCCCGCTGCTGATGACGGCGGCCGGCACGGTACCGCCGGCCAAGGTGTTCGTGCTCGGCACCGGCGTCGCCGGCCTGCAGGCCATCGCCACGGCCCGCCGGCTCGGCGCGGTGGTCAGCGCCCACGACGTGCGCGCCGCCGCCCGCGAGGAGGTGGCCAGCCTCGGCGCGACATTCGTCGACCTCGGGATCGCCGCCATGGACGGGACCGGCGGGTACGCCAGGGCCCAGTCGGCGGAGTTCCTCGACCGCCAGCGCGAGCTGCTCACCTCGCATCTGTCCGGAATGGACGTGGTGATCACCACCGCGGCGGTACCGGGCCGGCGGGCGCCGGTCCTGGTCACCGCCGAGATGGTGGCGGCGATGCGGCCGGGCTCGGTGGTGGTGGACGCGGCCGTGGACTCCGGCGGCAACTGCGCCCTGTCCGTCCCCGGCGAGACGTCCGTGCACGGCACGGTGACCGTGATCGGCCTGCGCAACCCGGCCAGCCTGCTGCCCCGTGACGCCAGCACGCTGTACGCCCGCAACCTCACCGCGTTCCTGCGCCACCTGCTCGCCGAGACCGCGTCCGGCGGGGTGACCCTGGACGACATCGTCGCCGGCACCCGGCTCACCCATCGCGGCGAGGTCGTCCACCCGCTCGCCAAACAGGCGCTCGGCCTCGCCCCCGCCGTACCCGAGGAGGAGCGGTGACCCCCATCGCGATGCTCACCGTGTTCGTGCTCGCGGTGTTCGTCGGCTTCGAGATCATCTCGAAGGTGTCGAGCCGGCTGCACACCCCGCTGATGTCGGGCGCGAACGCGATCCACGGCGTGATCCTGGTCGGCGCGATCCTGCTCACCGCGCGCACCACCGACAGCGGCCTGGTCGCGGTCGGGGTGATCGCGACCGTGCTGGCCGCGGTCAACCTGGTCGGCGGGTTCGTCGTCACCGACCGCATGTTGCAGCTGTTCCGCAGCCGCCGGCCGACCCGCCCGGAGACCAGCGCCGCGGACGCGTCCCGCACGGTGGCGCCGAGGACCGACCAGGAGGAGACGCGGTGAGCCGGTCCGATGTGGTCGACGTCGCGTACCTCGTGGCGGCGGTGTGCTTCATCCTGGCGCTGAAGGGGCTGTCCTCGCCGCGTACGGCCCGGCGCGGCAACCTGCTCGGCGCGGCCGGCGCGCTGGTCGCGGTGGGCGCCACGTTCGGCGCCGGCCACCTGCACAACCTGCCGGTGATCGTGGTGGCGCTGGTGGTCGGCGCGGTGATCGGCGTGGCGGCGGCACGGTCGGTGAAGATGACCGCGATCCCGCAGATGGTGGCGCTGTTCAACGGCGTGGGCGGCGCGGCGGCGGCGCTGGTGTCGGCCGGCGAGTTCAAGCACGCCGGCACCGACCACGTCAGCGACGGGGTGACGGCGGCGGTGATGTTCGCGGCGGTCGTCGGCTGCGTCTCGTTCTCCGGCAGCGTGCTCACGTTCGCCAAGCTCCAGGACCTGATGACGACGGCGCCGGTGACGTTCACGGCCGGCCGGCTGGTGAGCTGGCTGACCGGGTTCGCCACGGCGGTGCTGGCCGGGGTGGTCGTCGCCACCCACAACCTGCCGCTGCTGGCGGTCACCGCCGTGATCGCGCTGGCGTTCGGCGTGCTGCTGGTGCTGCCGGTGTCGGGCGCGGACGTGCCGGTGGTGATCTCGCTGCTGAACTCGTTCACCGGGCTGTCGGTGGCGGCGTCGGGGTACGTGCTCAAGAACAGCCTGCTGCTGATCGCCGGCACGCTGGTCGGCGCGTCCGGCACGCTGCTGACCCGGATGATGAGCCAGGCGATGGGGCGCTCGCTGAGCAACATCCTGTTCGGCGCGTTCCGGGCCAGCCCGGGGAGGGCGGCGGCCGGCGCGGTGGGCGGGCACGTGCGGGCCGGCACCGTGCCGGACGTGGCCATCATGCTCGGGTACGCCCGCTCGGTGGTGATCGTGCCCGGGTACGGGCTGGCCGTGGCGCAGGCCCAGCACACCGTGCACGAGCTGGCCGAGTTGCTGGAGAAGCGCGGGGTCGCGGTGTCGTACGCGATCCATCCGGTGGCCGGCCGGATGCCGGGCCACATGAACGTGCTGCTCGCCGAGGCGAACGTGCCGTACGAGCAGCTGCGCGAGTCCGCCGAGGTCAACAACGAACTGCCCACTGTGGACGTGGCGCTGGTGGTGGGTGCGAACGACGTGGTGAACCCGTCGGCCCGCACGGACGCCAACAGCGCGATCTACGGGATGCCGATCGTCGACGTCGACAAGGCCGGCGCGGTGGTGTTCCTGAAGCGGAGCATGCGGCCGGGATTCGCCGGTGTCGACAACCCGCTGCTGTATGACCAGAAGACGACAATGCTGTTCGGCGACGCCAAGGACTCGCTGACCGGCCTGGTCAGCGCGGTGCGGGAATTGTGACGTCGGGAACTTGACACGGACACGCGTGTCGCACGTGGGGGAGTCGGCGGACCGGACGTACTCTCGGCAGATGTGCGGTTTTGGTCGGGGTGGCAACGGTGTGTGAGGGCTTCCGCCCAGTCGTGGGACACGCCGAACACGTGCTTGACCCGCCCAAATACCGGGCCTAGCGTCCCAGCCAACCCTTCCGGGGTTGACATAACTATGAGGCTCTACCTGAGGGTGAGGGTCCGGTCACGTGCCGGCTCCATCCAGAGGAGGAGCGTGATCTCACAGCCGTACCAGCCCCGCATGAGGAAGGCAGCCGGATGACACCTCCGCACAACTACCTCGCGGTCATCAAGGTCGTCGGGATCGGCGGCGGTGGCGTCAACGCCGTGAA
>JBJMIH010000004.1:0-5334 GCA_045806985.1 Mycobacteriales bacterium
CTGGGCCGGTCCGGCCTGCAGGTCAGCGCGATTGCGTACGGTAACTGGATCACGCATGGTTCGCAGGTCGAGGAGGACCAGGCGAGCGCATGCGTGCGGGCCGCGCTCGACCTGGGCATCACCACCTTCGACACCGCCGACGTCTACGCCGGTACCCGCGCCGAGTCGGTACTCGGCCGGGCGCTCGCCGGCCAGCGGCGGGAAGGGCTGGAGATCCTCACGAAGGTGTACTGGCCCACCGGGGAAGGCGCGAACGACCGGGGCCTGTCCCGCAAGCACATCCTGGAGTCGATCAACGGGTCGCTGCGCCGGCTGCAGACCGACTACGTCGACGTGTACCAGGCCCACCGGTACGACTACGCGACGCCGCTCGAGGAGACCATGGAGGCGTTCGCGGACGTGGTACGGGCCGGGAAGGCGCTCTACATCGGCGTCTCCGAGTGGAAGGCGTCGGAGATCCGTGCCGGGTACGAGCTGGCCCGTTCGCTTAACGTGCCGCTGGTGTCGAACCAGCCGCAGTACTCGATGCTCTGGCGGGTCATCGAGGCCGAGGTGATCCCGACCTGCGAGGAGCTGGGCATCGGGCAACTGGTGTTCTCGCCGATCGCGCAGGGCGTGCTGACCGGCAAGTACCTGCCGGGGCAGGCGGCGCCGGCCGGGTCGCGGGCGACGGACGACAAGTCGGGGGCCGCGTTCATCCAGCGGTGGATGACGGACGAGGTGCTGTCGCGGGTACAGCGGTTGAAGCCGCTGGCCGAGTCGGCGGGGCTTTCCCTGGCGCAGCTCGCGGTGGCATGGGTGCTGCGGAACGACAACGTGGGGGCGGCGATCGTGGGGGCTTCGCGACCGGAACAGCTGCGGGACAACGTGAAGGCGGCCGGGGGGAAGCTGGACGCCGATCTGCTGAAGGCGATCGACGAGGCGCTGGACCCGGTGATCGAGCGCGACCCGGCCAAGACGGAGAGCCCCGCGTCACGGCCGTGATTTCCGCCGCCCGGCGGCGCGCTTTCGAGATCTTGGACGCTTGTACCCCTGGAGGGGGTGTAAGCGTCCAAGATCTGGTCGGACCGCCTCACGTCGGGTGGTGGGCGAGGAGCTTTTCCAGGGCGTCGAGGCCGTCGGCCAGGGCTGCCCGATCGTCGGTGGTGAGTCCGTCCAGCGCCGAGGCCAGTACCGCGACCCGCCGGCGGCGCCCCTCGGTCAGTACCTCGCGACCCCTGGCCGTCGCCTCCACCAGCACGGTGCGCGCGTCGCCACCCTCCCGGCGCCGCTGGACCAGGCCGGCCGTTTCCAGTCCCGAGACGGTCGAACTGATGGTGGCGGCGCTGATCCGTTCGGCACGGGCGAGCGCGCTCATGGTCAGCGGACCGCCGTACACGATGACCGAGAGCGCGGAGAGGCGGGCCGGCGAGAGGCCGGAGCCGGCGTCGACGGTGGCGACCCGGCGCAGCAGGTGGATCGCCGCCGAGTGCAGCCGGTCGGCGAGAGGGTCGGGCGGCCGCCCCAAAGCGTCTTGCGTCATCGACACCCCACGTGCTTCGATGGTCGAAGGATTAGACGATCGAAGTAAGGATACCGTCATGGACGTACTGGGCGCGCTCTACCAGGGGCAGCGGGACCTGGCCCGGCGGTTGGCCGACGAGGCGGACGGTCTCACGCTTCCGGAAGCCGCCGCGCTCGACGAGGTCGACCGCGTCCGAGAGCTGCTGGACGAGGGCGAGGGCGCGGATGCCCGTACCCCCGACGGGTTCACCCCCTTGCACCTGGCGGCGTTCTTCGGTGCGCCGCGCGTCGCGGCCCTGCTCCTCGAACGCGGCGCCGATCCCGGCGCCACCGCGGACAACCCGATGCGGGTGCAGCCGCTGCATTCGGCGGCGGCCGGCCGGCACGACGACATCGCGGCGCTGCTGATCGAGGCCGGGGCGGACGTCAACGCCCGCCAGCAGGCCGGCTACACGCCGCTGCAGGCGGCCGCCGCGAACGGCGACGTCGGGCTGGTCCGGGCGCTGCGCAAGGCCGGCGCCGACCCGCACGCAAGGAACGACGCGGGCGCCACTCCCGCCGACCTCGCCGCCGAGCGCGGCCACCACGACCTGGCGGCCGAACTCAGTGCCGCCAGAACTGGAACAGCCGCCGACCCTCGTCCGCCAGCCAGCCCGGCAGCCCGATGAGATCGCCGATGCCGTAGACCAAGGTGAAGAAGAAGCCGCTCACGATCGGGCTCATCAACAGCGCGAACAGCAGGATCATCCCCCACGGCGCGACCGCGTCGAAGCCCCGCCGGTACTCGGAGGACAGCCACGGCCGCAGCGCGTTGCCGCCGTCCACGCCCGGGATCGGGGCCAGGTTGAGCAGTGACGCGGTCAGCTGGAGGAAGGCCAGGAACGCGAGCCCCGCCCAGAACTGCTCGTGCGTCGAGGTGTCCACGCCGAACGCGAACGGGGCCACCGTGGCGAGCAGGAACGCGATGTTGACCAGCGGACCGGCCAGGCTGATCAGGGTCTCCCGCAGCCGGCCGCGGATGTGGGCGTGGTCCACCCACACCGCGCCACCGGGCAGGCCGATGCCGCCGAGGAGCAGGAACACCAGCGGGAAGACGATCGACAGCAGCGGGTTGGTGTAGCGCAGCGGATTGAGCGTCAGGTAGCCGCGGTCGGCCACGCCGAGGTCGCCCGAGCGGTATGCGGTCACGGCGTGCCCGTACTCGTGCAGGCAGAGGGACACGACCCAGCCGGAGATCACGAACAGGAGCACGTTGAACCGGGCCGCGCCGAACCCGCTCCACGCCATCCAGCCACTCACCACGAACAGGGCCACCAAACAGAGGAAAAGCCCGCTGGGCCGGAACACCGCCCGCCGTGACCGGGCCGCCTGCCAGGCGCTCATGCCGGATCCTCGCTTCGCTGCGGTCCGGCATGAGGCACCAGGGCGCTGTGCCCACGATTCACTCGCTGACGCTCGTTCATTCGCCGGCCGGGAGGAGGCTCATCCGGTACTCGACCCGGTCGTCCTCGACGAGCACCGCGGTCGCCACCCCGGTGCCGGCCAGCCGCCGCCAGGTCTGGCCGAGCCACGACTCCGCGTCGGCCTGACTGGTGAAGGTCTCGGTCGGTCCGTCGGCGGGCTTACCCTCGCCGTTCTCGTACCGCCAGGTCCACGCCATCCTGAGCAACTCCCCTCGACCCGAGCGTTCCTCGCCGGGTGCCATCGCAAGCCTAATGGGCGGCAAATAGGGTACGGGCATGTCGCACCCCGGTTACCGCGCCGTTCTCGTCCTCGGCGGCATCCGCTCGGGCAAGTCCGAGTACGCCGAGTCCCTGGTCAGCACCGCCGCCGAGGTCCGGTACGTGGCCACCGCCGCGCCGGCCGGCGACGACGACCCGGAGTGGGCCGCCCGACTGGCCGCGCACCGCGAGCGCCGGCCGGCGGCATGGCAGACCGAGGAGGTGGGTGCCGAGCCGGGCCGGCTCGCGGGCCTGCTCGCCGAGATCAAACCAGATCAGACGGTACTGGTCGACGACCTCGGCGGCTGGATGGCCGCCCTGCTCGACCGCGGTGAGGCGACCGACGAGGTGCACAAGGTCGCCGAGGCGGTCCGGGACTGCGCCGGCCGGGTGGTCGTCGTGTCGCCCGAGGTGGGGCTCTCCGTGGTACCGGCGACCGAGGCGGGTCGCGCGTTCGCGGACGCGCTCGGCACCGCCAACCGCGCGCTCGCCGAGGCCTGCGACGCCGTGGTGCTCGTGGTCGCCGGCCAGCCGACCTGGCTCAAGCGCGGCGTTCCGGGCACCCGGACGGTACCGGTCGCCGCCCGCCCGGCCACCACGCCGGCGGCGGTCGTCGAGGCACCGGCCCTGGACCGCGACGAGGGCGCGGCGCTGCCGATCGGGCCGGGCCACACCATGCCGATCCCCGACCAGGAGGCCAGCGGGCAGGCGGCGGAGCGGGTCGCGGGGCTGGACGTGCGGCTCGGCGCGCTGGCCGACGTGGTGGCGTTCGCGGCGGGTGCGCAGGGCACGGCGATGCCGCAGCCGTTCCAGGCGGTACGGGTACTGCTGATCCAGGGCGCGCACGAGGGTGGGATCGCGACCGGGGACGAGGCCGAAGCATGGGCACGCCGGTTCGCCTCCGTGTCCGGGGGCGGCGGGCCGCTCGGGCTGCTCGCCGGGCGGGCCGGCGCGACGCTCCAGCTGATCGACACCGCGGCTGCCGGGTTCTCCGCCGCCGCGCCGGTCGAGCTGGGCGACGCGGTCCCGGCCGCGGATCTCGACACCGCTCTCCGGTACGGGTACCGGCTGGCCGAGTCGGCCGCGGACAGCGGTACCGATCTGCTGGTACTGGCCGCGGGCGGGCCGGGACAGGAGACCGCCGCAGTCGCGCTGATCTCCGCGACGACGGGTGCCGAGGCGCCCGGGCTGCTGCCGGCGGTGCGGCTGGCGGGCGGCCGGTACGACGACAACGCGTGGATGGTGCGGTGCGCGGCGGTGCGGGATGCGCTGCACCGCACCCGGAGCACCGCCCGGCAGCCCAAGGAGCTGCTGGCCGCGCTCGGTGGCGCGGACCTCGCGGTCGCGGCCGGCGTGGTGCTGGGCGCGGCGGCCCGCCGTACCCCCGTGCTCATCGACGGCCCGGTGGCCGTCGCCGCCGCACTGGTCGCGCGCGACCTCGCCATCGAGTCCCGGCTCTGGCTGCTGCTGGCCGACCACGGTGGCCACCCGGCCGTCGTGTCCGGGGCCGACGTGCTGGGCGTGTCCGCGGTCGCCGAGCTGAAGCTGGGCTTGGGCGAGGGCGCCGCCGGGCTGGCCGTGCTGCCGCTGATCCAGTCCGCGCTGCTGCTGTCCACGGCCGACAGTGCGTGATGGGCTGCGGCTCGCGCTGACCACGTTCACGATCGCCCCGCTGCGGCCGGGGCGGGTGGACCGGGCCACCGCCCGGGTGGCGATGGCGCTCGGCCCGCTCGTGGGCGCCCTGCTCGGGCTCGTACTGGGTGCCACCGCACTGGGCCTGCGGGCGCTGCACGCCCCGGCGCTCGTGCTCGGCGGCGCGGTGGTGGGCCTGGGCGCGCTGCTGACCAGGGGGCTGCACCTGGACGGGCTGGCGGACACCGTGGACGGGCTCGGCTCGTACGCCGGGCGGGAGCGGGCATTGGAGATCATGCGCGCGCCGGACGTGGGGCCGTTCGGGGTCGTGGCGCTCGTACTGACATTGCTGGTCCAGGCCGGTGCGGTGGCGGCGCTGGCCGGGCGGCCGCTCACGCTGGCCGTGGCGCTTGCGACCGGCCGCCTCGCGGTGACGCTCGCGTGCCGGGACGTACCGGCGGCCCGGCCGGACGGGCTC
>JBJMIH010000005.1:0-11217 GCA_045806985.1 Mycobacteriales bacterium
CGACGCGATCTTGGTGGGGGCGGGGACGGTGCGGCGGGATGATCCGCGGTTGGTGGTGAAGTCGGAGCGGAGGAGGCGGGATCGGCGGGGGCGGGGGGTGGTGGAGACGCCTTTGCGGGTGACCTTGACGCGGTCGGGGGAGCTGGACCCGGGGGCGCGGTTGTTCGGGGGCGGGGAGACGGGGGTGCCGTTGGTGTATGCGGCTTCGGGGCGTGGCCGTGACGATGCGGAACTCGCATATCAGCAACGATCACTTTGCGGCGCGCGACCAAGGGACCACTGCGGTGATCGGAGTACGTAATGTTAGGACTGGCGCGTTGGTACTCCGTTTGCGTATCAACGGCGAAGGGGAAATGCCAAACAGTTGGGCTCTTCGCGAAGGTGAGGAATTTGTGCAGGCTCCAGGACACGCCGAGGAAGGCATTCTTAACTCCTGGGACCGGACGAGTTTGCCGGGTTCGAGGTGTCTTACGGAACATCTGCCGCAATGTCTGCACCGTCTGCCTGAGAGCTGCGGGATAGTGATTGGTGGCCGGCAATTCCTGGGTAACTCTGACAAGGCTCCTTCAGGATGTTCTGGAGTGAATAGAATATCTGGAAGGTAATAGATGGATGGCCATCGATAATTTTGAAGCGGGAGATCGGCTTGTTCTGTCTTGCGAGCCAGCCGATGCTCGCGTAGCCGGCATGGACGAAGACTATGTATTCATTGAATGGCCGTGGCGGGCGATCGACCCTGAATCTCGGATGAGATGGGATGGAACCGTTGCCCTCCCGCGGGACCCCGAAAGCCTTGAGTGGGCGAATACACCATGGCGAGTGGAGCCTGGTCCGGAGGAATTGACGCCGGGCAGCATGTGCATGGTAGGCATTCCGCGGACCGTTGTTGCCTTGCGATCGGTCGACAGCTATGAGCCCGCGCTCGATACCGGTTGGCTACCGAGGCCAACCATTGGCCTGAATGTCGTAGAAGTTGGACAGGACCAACTCGGTGAAGAAGCTGGCTACACCATTTACCGGGACAGCCTTGAGCCGATTGCGATCTCTGAAGACACTTGAGCCGCCGATGGTTCTTCTAGCGGTTCACGCTGGACGGTCCACGGCTAGTCGGATTTGATGATCGTGGACCGCGATGACGACGATGAGGACGCGGGTGTGGCGGTGTACGTGGTTTTGAGTTGTGCGGTGGCGGTGGATGGGGCTTTGGATGGGGTGGGGGGTGAGCGGTTGGTGCTTTCGGATGGGGTGGATCTGGATCGGGTGGATGCCGTAAGGGCGGGGGTTGACGCGATCTTGGTGGGGGCGGGGACGGTGCGGCGGGATGATCCGCGGTTGGTGGTGAAGTCGGAGCGGAGGAGGCGGGATCGGCGGGGGCGGGGGGTGGCGGAGACGCCCTTGCGGGTGACCTTGACGCGGTCGGGGGAGCTGGAGCCGGAGGCGCGGTTGTTCGGAGGCGGGGAGACGGGGGTGCCGTTGGTGTATGCGGCTTCGGCGGCGGTGGCAGGGGTGCGGGAGCGGTTGGGGGAGCGGGCGGAGGTTGTGGACGCGGGGGCGGCGGGGGACCTGGCCCGCGTACTGGAGGACTTGGCGGGGCGGGGGGTTCGGCGGTTGATGGTGGAGGGCGGGGCCCAGGTACTGCACCAGTTCATGGCGGAGGGGTTGGCGGACGAGTTGCAGCTGGCGGTGGCGCCGTTCTTCGTTGGGGAGCAGGGGGCGCCTCGGTTGAAGGGACCGGCGGGGTACCGGATGCGGCTGACCGGGGTGGAGCACGTCGGAGGGATGGCGGTACTGCGGTACCGGCTGGCCAGGAGGGATCAACAGGAGCGGGACCGGGCGCGGTTGGCGGAGGCCATCGAGCTGTCCCGGAGCTGCCCGCCGTCGAGCACCGCGTACTCGGTGGGGGCGGTGATCGTGGACGCGGCCGGGCGGGTGATCGCTACCGGGTACTCGCGGCAGGGAGATCCGAAGGACCACGCGGAGGAGGCGGCGCTCGGGTCACTCGATCCGACCGACCCGCGGCTGCGCGAGGCCACCCTGTACAGCTCGCTGGAGCCGTGCGGCATCCGCCGGTCCCGCCCGCGTACCTGCGCGCAGCGCATCATCGAGGCCGGCATCCCGCGGGTGGTCTACGCCCTCCGCGAGCCCCCGCTGCTGGCCGACGGCCACGGGGCGGAGGAGTTGGCGGCGGCCGGCGTCGAGGTGGTGGAGGTACCGGAGCTGGCGGATGAGGTACGGGCGGTCAACGCGCACCTGTTGGCCTGACCGTTTTGCGTTGGGGTGGGGTGAAGGGGGAGGCTCGGGGCGAGCAGACGATGCCGTCCCTTTTGGAGGCCAGGAGCCGACATGGCCAGCGCGTCGAGCGGCGAGTGCCCGGAATGGTGCACCGCCGACCACACGGAGGAGCTCGCCGACCTGTCAGATTGTCCGGGCCTGTTGCACCGCTCGACCCCGGTGCGCGTGCCCTCGGAACATGTGCACCATCCGTACACCGCCCGCGCCGAGGCGTGGCTGGACCGTGAAGGCGGCTGGCACGAGGTGGTCAGCGTCGGCCTCGACGGCCAGGACGGTACCCACCTGACCCCGGCGTCCGCCGTCCAGCTGGCGGAGGGCCTGGCGGCGACGGCGTCTCTCCTGCCGTCGCTGGCCGAGGACGGGGACGCCCTGCGCAAGGCCTTGCGGCTGCCGGCCAGGGAGCCGCCGCGCGCCGTCCTGGTGAAGCGGGTGAGCGCTCTCCCGTCGGACGTTGCCGGCGCGGTGTCGTACGGCGACGAGGCGCTCGTCGTCATCCTTTCCGAGGCGCAGGTCACCGCGGAGGCGGCCGTCTTCCTGGAGGGGATGCTCGCGGTCCTGCTCACCAACCGGGCACTCACCCGCCGGGAGGATTGACGGGGCGGATACGGGGACAACAACCCCATGGGCATCGTCACGGGATCGGTGCGGGCGGTACTGGCCCGCTGCCACCGGTTCGTGGTGATCCCGACCCGGCACTGCACGAACCTGTCGGCCGCCGTGTACACGGTCCTCCACGACCGGCACGCCGAGCGGGTGCGTGCCGGTCTCGAGGGTCCGCACACGCTCGCCGAGACCCGCGGGTTCGACGAGCCCGACCACATGGCCGGCGAGGTCGGGGTCAGGTAGGGGTCAGGTGACGGGTGCCTTGCCGCGCAGCACGGTGAGGAACTCGCGCATCCAGGCCGGGTGGTCCGGCCAGGCCCGCGCCGACACCATGACGCCGTCGACGACGGCCTCGCTGTCCACGAATTCCGCGCCGGCGGCCTTCACGTCCGGTTCGAGCGCCGGGTACGCCGCGGTCCGCCGGCCGGACAGCACGCCGGCCGTGGCCAGCGCCTGGGCGCCGTGGCACAGGTGTGCGACCGGCTTGTCGGCGCCGAAGAAGTGCTGGAGGATCCGCTGGCAGTCGGGGTGGTTGCGGATGTACTCGGGCGCCCGGCCGCCGGGCACCACGACGGCCACGTACTGGTCCGGGTCGACGTCGGCGAACGCCAGGTCGGCCGGCCAGGTGTAGCCGGGCTTCTCGGTGTAGGTGTCGAATCCGTCCACGAAGTCGTGGACCACGAACTGGAGCCTCTTGCGGGACGGCGCGGCGATCTCGACGTCGTAACCCTCTTCGCGCAGGCGCTGGTACGGGTACATGACCTCCAGCGACTCGGCCGCGTCACCGGTGAGGATGAGGACCTTGGGCATGGCTGCTGACCTCCTCGGGCCTCGGGTGTTCCCGTCCTGACGGTAGTCGCCTCACGACCGGCGGTGAACCGATCGCGCGTTCCCGTCGTGTCAGCGGCGTGCAGTTCCGCGTGCTGGGGCCGCTGGAGGCACGGGCGGCCGACGGGAGGGTGGTCCCGCTCGGCGCACCCAAACACCGCACCGTGCTGGCCGTGCTGCTGCTGCGCCGCGGCGGTTGGGTCGGCGCCCACCGCCTGATCGAGGCGCTGTGGCCGGGGAACCCGCCGCCGTCCGCCGCGAGCGCCGTCCGGACGTACGTGTCGGCGCTGCGCCGCACGCTGGGCCTGAGCCGGCTGGCCGCCGAGGCGGGCGGGTACCGGCTCCCGGTCGCCGCCGCCGACCTCGACCTGCTGCTGTTCGAGCGGTACGCGGCCGACGGCCAGCACGCGCTGGCGGCCGGCGATCCGGAGCGGGCGGCGGACCGGCTGGCGGCGGCCCTCGACCTGTGGCGCGGCCGGCCGCTGGCGGACGTGCCGCTGGACGCCGAGGTGGAGGCCGAGGTGGCGGGCTGGGAGGAGGGCCGGCTGGCGGCCCGGGAGGCGTGGCTGGAGGCCAGGCTGGCGCTCGGCGAGCATGTGGCGGTACTGCCCGAGCTGCGGGCGCTCACCGCCGCCGAGCCGCTGCGGGAGCGCCCGCACGCCCAGTGGATGGTGGCGCTCTACCGGACCGGCCGGCAGGCCGAGGCGCTGGACGCGTACCTGGGCCTGCGCGACCGGCTGGCCGCCGAGCTGGGTGTGGATCCGAGCCCGCCGGTACGCCGCCTGTACGCGCAGATCCTGGCCGCCGATCCGGTGCTCGAGCCGGTCCCGGCGCCGGCCCCGGCCGTGCGGGCAGCGGCCGGCCCGCCCCGCCAGCTGCCGCCCGACCTGACGACGTTCACCGGCCGCGCTCTCGACCTGGCCGTGCTCCGCCAGCACCTGCTGCCGGAGGGAGCCACCGCGGTGCCGATCGTCGCGCTGGACGGCCCGGCCGGGGTCGGCAAGTCCGCCCTCGCCGTCCGGGTCGCGCACGAGCTGGCGGACCGGTTCCCGGACGGCCAGCTGTACTGCGACCTGCGCGGGGCGAGCCCGCTGCCGCCGTGGGAGCCGGTGGCGGTGCTGGGCCGGTTCCTGCGCGCGCTCGGCGCCGGCGACGTGCCGGCGGCCGAGGCCGGCACCGAAAGCGAGGCGGCCGAGCGGTTCCGGGCCGCCACCGCGACGAGGCGGCTGCTGGTGGTGCTGGACAACGCCGCCGACGCGGCCCAGGTCCGGCCGCTGCTGCCGGGCGGGCCGGGTTGCGCGGTACTGGTGACCAGCAGGCAGGTGTTGTCCACTCTCGACGGTGCCGTGCCGCTGCACGTCGCCGTGTTGACTCCCGGCGAGGCGGTGGCGCTGCTGGGCCGCCTCGCCGGGCCCGCGCGGGTGGCGGGAGAGCGCTCTTCCGCGCTGACCGTGGCCGGCTGCTGCGGGTACCTGCCGCTGGCGGTGCGGATCGCCGGCGCCCGGCTGGCCGCCCGCCCGTCCTGGCCGGTCGCCGAACTGGCCGACCGGCTGGTGGACACGCAACGCCGGCTGGACGAGCTGGAGGCCGACGACCTGGGGGTACGCGCCAGCTTCCAGGTCAGCTTCCGCGCTCTCGACCCGGCCGCCGCGGCGGCGTTCGCCCTGCTCGGCCGGCCGGACGGTCCGGACCTCGGGCTGGACGCCGCCGCGGCACTGCTCGGCGTGCCGTCGCCGGACGCCGAGCGGGTACTGGAGCGGCTGGTGGACCGCCAGCTGGTGGAGAGCGCTCTCCCGGGCCGGTACCGGCTGCACGACCTGCTCCGGCTCTACGCCAGGGAACGGCCGGTGCCGTCCGGCGGTGACGGGCTGGCCCGGCTGCACGCGGAGTACCTGGCCAGGGCGTGGCGGTCGTTCGAGCTGATCTTCCCGGGTGACCCGCGCGCCGCCGCGCACCCCGGCGCCGAGTTCGCCTCCCAGGAGGAGGCGCTGGACTGGATGGAGCGGGAGCGGGCCAACCTGGTGGCCGCGGTCGACCAGGCGGCGGCCGCGGGCGATCCGGCGGTGGCGACCGGACTGGCGCAGGCGCTGTACGGGTTCTGCCTGGTCCGGGGGCACTGGGCGGACTGGGTCGCGGTCAACCGGACGGCGCTGGCGGCGGCCGGGGCGGCCGGTGACCGGGTGGCGGAGGCGTACGCGCACCGCGACCTGGGCGTGGCCTGCGAGCAGCAGGGCCGGTACGCCGAGGCCGCCGAGCACCTGGAACGCAGCCTGAGCCTGTTCGACGCCGGCAGCCGGCAGGTGGCGCGGCTGATGAACAGCCTGGGCATCGTGTACTTCCGGCTGGACCGGCCGGACGACGCGGTGCGGCTGGTGCGGGACAGCCTGGCCCTGCGGGAGGCCCAGCGCGACCTGCCCGGCCAGGCCACCTGCCTGGTCAACCTGGGCGGGCTGTACCACCACCTGGACCGGCGGGCGGACGCCCTGGCCTGCCTGTACCGGGCCCGCGACCTGTTCGGCGACCTGGGCGACCGGCGCGGGCAGGCCGGCACGCTGGCCACCCTGGCCGAGGTGTACGAGCGGCACGACCGGATGGCCGAGGCGCTGACGTGCGCCGAGGGCAGCCTGGCCCGGTTCACCGCGCTGGGCGACCGGCCCGGCGAGGCGGAGGCGCTGCGCCAGCTCGGCCGGTTGCACCGGGTGACCGGCCGGTACGCGGAGGCCTCGGCGTGTCTGCGCGACGCGCTGGAGGTGTGCCGCACGCTCGGTGACGACACCGGGGAGGCCCGCTGCCGGGCCGAATGGGATGCCCTTCCGGGGTCTGTTCAGGACAGCTCTTTCGGCAATATTCTTCGCCGCGTCACGGTGAGATGAATATCTCCGTCATTTCCGAAAGGGCCCCCATGGCGCGTCAACCTGCTGAGATGAGTCGCCGGTCCGCTCTCAAGGCCAGCGTCGGCCTCGCCGCCTTCGCCGGCATCGGCGGGCTGGAGGCGGTCGCCACCACGGGTACGGCGCACGCCGATCCCGCCAGCCCGGCGGCGGCCACCCCCGCCACCGACCTGTCGTTCATCATCGACTGCGACACCTGGGGCGCCCGGCCCCCGTCCAGCCCCCTCGTCATGCGCGTCGGCACCACCCGCAAGATCGTGGTGCACCACACCGACTACCCCAACACCACCGACTACTCCCGCGACCAGGCCATCTGGCTCGCCAAGGACATCCAGAACCTGCACATGGACCACAACGGCTGGTCCGACACCGGCCAGCACTTCACGGTCAGCCGGGGCGGGTACGTCACCGAGGGCCGGCACCGCAGCCTGGAGGGCCTGACGCTGGGTACCGAGCAGGTGCAGAGCGCGCACTGCGTCGGCGAGAACACCCAGTCCATCGGCATCGAGAACGAGGGCACCTACGTCACCGAGACCCCGACGCCGATGCTGTGGGCGTCGCTGGTCCGGCTGTGCGTGGCGATCTGCAAGCAGTACAAGATCCACGCGCACAACATGTTCGGGCACTGGGACTACAACAACACCGACTGCCCCGGCATCGCCTTCTACCGCGAGTTCCCGCGGCTGCGGCTGGAGGTCGCGGCGCTGCTCCGCCAGGACTACCGGCAGATCCCGGCCCGCACCTGGCCGGACGTCTTCTCCAGCAACGCCGGGCCGGTCGTCGCCGTGCTCCAGTACCTGCTGGTCAACCAGGGGTACACGCTGCCCACCGACGGCGTCGCGTTCACCGCCGAGACCGTCGCCGCCGTCCAGGACTGGCAGGCCAGGCACGGCTTCATCGTGGCCAGCGACGGCACCGCCACCGACCCGACCTGGGAGTCCCTCGGCGTGCCGCTCCGCAAGGGCGACGACGGACCGGCCGTGAGCGGGCTGCAGAGCATCCTGGCGCACAAGGGCTTCGAGGTGGCGGTCAACGGCACCTTCGACCAGGACACCCACAAGGCGGTGCGGGAGATGCAGGTGCTGCACGGCCTGCTGCCCACCGGCAAGGTCGACACCGACACCTGGTGCGCCACGGTCGGCGGGATCGTCGCCGAGGAGTTCCGGATCCTGAAGTACCTCCACCCGTGATCGCACGCAACTGCGAGGGAGAGCTCGTGTTCTCCCTCGCAGTTGCGAGGCGTACTGTCGGGCCGTGGGCTCGTACCGGATCGGCGATGCCGCCGACCTGCTTGGGGTGAGCGCCGACACCGTGCGCCGCTGGGTGGACGGCGGCCGGCTGGCCGCCACCCGGGACGCGCACGGCCACCGGGTGGTCGACGGCGCGGACCTGGCCGCGTTCGCGCGGTCGCTGGCCGAGGACGACGGGACGGACAAGCCGGCCGGCTGGTCGTCGGCCCGCAACCGCTTCCGGGGCATCGTCACCGCGATCGCCAAGGACACCGTGATGGCCAAGGTCGATCTCCAGGCCGGGCCGTTCCGGGTGGTCTCGCTGATGAGCCGGGAGGCCCTCGACGACCTGGGCCTCGAGGTCGGCTCGGTGGCGTACGGCGTGGTCAAGTCCACCAACGTGGTGGTGGAGATTCCCCGATGAGGCGGCGGGCGGTGGCCGCGGCGGCGGCGCTGGCGGTCGTACTCGCCGGCTGCGGAGCGCACAACGCGAAGAAGGCCACCTCGTCCGGACCCGTGACGGGGACGGTGACCGTGCTCGCCGCCGCCTCGCTCACCGAGGCGTTCACCGGGCTGGGCAGGGAGTTCGAGGCCGCGCACCACGGCGTGAAGGTCAGGTTCTCGTTCGGGGCCAGCTCCACGCTCGCCCAGCAGGTCGCGGCCGGCGCCCCCGCCGACGTGTTCGCGGCGGCGAGTCCGGCGACGATGAAGCAGGCCACCGGCGCCCGCGACCCGGTGGTGTTCGCGCGCAACCAGCTGGTCATCGCCGTGCCGCCGGGCAACCCACAGGGCATCCACCGGCTGGCCGACCTGGCCAGAGCGGGAGTGAAGCTGGCGCTGTGCGCCGAGCAGGTGCCGTGCGGCGCGGCCGCGAAGACCGCGCTGGCCGCCGGCAGGGTCACCGTCCACCCGGTCACGCTGGAACAGGACGTCAAGGCCACCCTCACCAAGCTCACCCTCGGCGAGGTGGACGCGGCCCTGGTGTACCGGACCGACGCGAAGGCGGCGGGGAACAAGGTCACCCCGGTCGAGTTCGCGGAGTCCCGCTCGGCCATCAACGACTACCCGATCGCCGTCATCGGCGACGCCCCGAATCCGGCCGGCGCCAGGGCGTTCGTCGCCTACGTCCGGTCGCGGCACGGGCGCGACGTCATGACCATGGCCGGCTTCCAGCCGCCGTGACCCGACAGCGCCGGGGTACCGCTCCCCGGGTGCCGCTCCCGCTGCTGGTCCCGGCGGCGATCGCGCTGGCGTTCCTGGCAATGCCGCTGGTCGGGCTGCTGGTCCGCGCGCCGTGGTCGTCGCTGCCGCGCCGGCTGACCGCGCCAGGCGTGCTCGACGCGCTGCGCCTGTCGCTGGTCACCGCGACCGCCGCCACCGCGGTGTCGATCGTCTTCGGCGTACCGCTGGCCTGGCTGCTGGCCCGCGCCCGGTTCCCCGGCCGGCGGCTGGTCCGCGCGCTGGTGACCCTGCCGCTGGTACTGCCGCCGGTGGTGGGCGGGGTGGCGTTGCTGCTGGTACTGGGCCGGCGCGGGCTGGTCGGGTCCTGGCTGGACAGCACGTTCGGGGTGACGCTGCCGTTCAGCACGCCGGGGGTGGTGGTCGCGGAGGCGTTCGTGGCCATGCCGTTCCTGGTGATCAGCGTGGAGGGGGCGCTGCGCGGCGCGGACCAGCGGTACGAGGAGGCCGCCGCCACCCTCGGCGCGTCCCGCTGGATAGCCTTCCGCCGGGTGACGCTGCCGCTGGTGGCGCCGGGAGTCGCTGCCGGTGCGGTGCTGTGCTGGGCGCGGGCGCTGGGCGAGTTCGGGGCCACGATCACCTTCGCCGGCAACTTCCCCGGCCGTACCCGGACCATGCCGCTCGCCGTCTACCTGGCGCTGGAGACCGACCCGGCCGACGCCGTCGTCCTCAGCCTGCTGCTGCTCACGGTGTCGGTCACCGTGCTGGTCGGCCTGCGCGACCGCTGGATCACCTCGCCATGACGGCGCTGGTGGCGCGGCTGGCGGTGGCGCGGGACGGTTTCCGGCTGGACGCGGCGCTGGACGCGGCGGCAGGGGAGGTGGTCGCGCTGCTCGGCCCGAACGGCGCCGGCAAGACCACCGCGCTGCGGGCGCTGGCCGGGCTGGTGCCGCTGACCGGAGGCCGGATCGGCCTGGAAGGGACCGTGCTGGACGACCCGGCCGGGCGGGTCTGGGTACCGCCGGAACGCCGGCCCGTCGGCGTGGTCTTCCAGGACTACCTGCTGTTTCCGCACCTCACCGCGCTGGACAACGTCGCGTTCGGTCCGCGCTGCCACGGCGCGGACCGCCGCGCGGCCCGTACGGTCGCCGCAGAATGGCTGGCGCGGGTGGGGCTGGCCGAGTACACCCGCGCCAGGCCGCGCGCGCTGTCCGGCGGCCAGGCCCAGCGGGTCGCACTCGCGCGGGCCCTCGCGGTACGTCCCCGGCTGCTGCTCCTCGACGAACCCCTCGCCGCGCTGGACGCGCACACCCGCACGGACGTGCGGGGCGAGCTGCGCCGCCACCTCGCCGGCCACGACGGCGTGACCGTGCTGGTCACGCACGACCCCCTGGACGCGATGATGCTGGCGGACCGGATCGTCGTGCTGGAGGGCGGCGCGGTCACCCAGACCGGCGAGCCAGCCGACATCACCCGCCACCCGCGCAGCGAGTACGCGGCCCGGCTGGCCGGCCTCAACCTCTACCGGGGCGAGGGCAGGGGCGGCACCCTGCTCCTCGCCGGCGGCTTCGCCCTCGCGGTCGGCGAGCCGGTACGCGGCGAGGCGTTCGTCGCCTTCCCGCCGTCGGCCGTCGCGCTGTACCGGACCCGACCCGACGGCAGCCCCCGCAACACCTGGCTCGCCACCGTCGCCGGCCTGGACCGCCACGGCGACCACCTCCGCGTCCAGCTCACCGGCCCGCTCGATGCCGCCGCCGACATCACCCCGACCGCCGCTGCCGAACTCCGCCTCGCCCCCGGTGACCGCATCTGGGCCGCCGTCAAGGCTCACCAGACCCACGCCTACCCCACCTGACCAGCGGGACCCCGACTTTCCGCGCCACCTTGCGGGTGGCGCGGGAAGTCGGGGTGGCGCGGGAAGTCGGGGTGGCGCGGGAAGTCGGGTGATCGGGCGGGTGCGGAGGGTGAGGAGCGGTGCGGCTGCCTGTTGCGAATGTGACCTACGCCACACTCTGCTCAGGCGGACGTGCGGGCCACCACGTACGGGTCCAAGGCCGGCACGGCCGGTGGCGGCCGTCCTTCCAGCAGGGCCCGTACCGTTTCCGCCAGGCTCTCCCCGAACGCCTCCCGGGGCCACGTCACCGTCGTCAGGCAGGGCGCGACGGCGGCGGCGACCGGGATGTCGTCCACGCCGA
>JBJMIH010000006.1:0-39909 GCA_045806985.1 Mycobacteriales bacterium
GGCGTCGGCTTGGCGTTGATACCGGGTGCGCGGGTCACCGGGGCTGGTGGGGCCGACCATGGCATCCAGGGCGGTCATCACCACCGCACCCGCCTCCGGATCCAACTGCCCGTCCAGGACGACCATGCCGGCGAAGGTGGAACAGATCCGCAGGTACCGCCGCTCACCGGCCCGGTGGTGGTCCTTCAATACCCCATCGGGGTCGAGCATGTGCCGGACCTGGCAGGTGGCCTTGCGCAGCTGGCCGGGTTCGGCCGCCTTCGCCAACTCCAGCAGCGGCGCTTCAACTTCCCGCACCGCCTCCACACTGGTCTGGCGGACCAGCAACGCCAGACTGTCGGCGTGCCGGAACCCGATCTCCCCGGCGTCGAAGGCGGCCTGCGTGTCAGGCAGGTCCGGCAGGATCCGGGCGGTCCGCACATGCGCGGAAGCATCCCCGGGCGCCAGGTGGCAGAAGTGTTTCAGCCACGCCAGGGTGCTCGCGGCCGACGGATCAGTCTCGGCATAACCCTGCCGGGCGTCAAAGGATCGGACCTGGCGGCACAGTTTGGCTTGCGCCTGGTTGATCACCCGGCTCAGGCCGGCCAGCGTGTCCGGGTCAGCGTTATCGGGCAGCTGCCCGATCAGCCTGGTCAGCTGCGCGATCACACCCCCGTGGGAACGCACGTTCGAATCATATCAACCAGCCAGCTCATTTACAGCAGTCTGGCGGCGATTCTGCCGATCTCCGGACGGTGGGAGAGGAAGGTGCGTAGCTCGTCGGTACCGTGCCTGGGGAGGAGGCCGGCCGTGTTGGTGGCGGCCTTCCAGGTGTCGTCGTCGCGGGCGGCCTCCTCCAGGCCGCAGATCACACTGCCGTCGCGGCTGAGCACCGGCAACAGGTGCGGCCACCGGATCGCGAGCGCGGCGAGTTTGGCGATGCTGTCGCCGGACGGCGCGGGTATGCCCTGCAGGCGTTGGCGCTGGACGATGAAGGTGTAGAAGCGGAAGAGGTTGATGTACCGCTTGATCTCGCGCGGGTTGGCGGAGGCCAACGCGGGCAGGGCGGCCTCCATCGCGTCGGCGGCGTCGGCGTCGCTGTACAGGTCGCCGAACACCCGCTCCACCGCCCGCACCGTCTCCGGGAGCAGCGGGTCCTCGCCCGCGTCCGGCCGCAGCTCAGCCTGTACCTGGCGGGCCAGGTCCGGCAGCGTGGTGACGGTCGGTTCGCGGGCCGCCAACGTCTCGGCGATGCGCCGTACCAGGGCCAGGTCCACCGCCGGCGCCGGTAGCGGCGCGGCCGCAGGCGGCGGCACCGCCACCTCTTCGACGTCGTCGGACACCCGGACCGGAGGGCCGTCCCGCACCGGCACATGTTGCCGCCGTACGGCCGTCCGGCGGCCGTCCATGTCCAGCAGGGATCGCACGTACGCGGTGACCTCCCCCGCCGGCTGGGTCTTCGGGAGGCTGAGCGGGAGCTGCACGATCTTCTCCAGGAACCGCCAGCCGAGTGTCGTCCACTCCCCCGTCGGCGCGTGGCCCTCGCGGAGTGCCGTCACGAGTTCCTTGTACGTCACCTCGACGTGCGCGGCGACCAGCGCGGGCTCCATCGCCAGCACGAAGACGCAGTTCGGGAACTCCCCCGCCAGGAACAGGTTGATGGCCTCGATCACCTGCGCGACCGTGCCCGGCGAGCAGCGGTCGAGGTCGTCCACGAACACCACCAGCGGCCTGTCCTCGGTGGCCACCAGGCGTAGGACCTTGCGGATGTCGTCGTGTACCAGGTGCAGGAAACCGAGCCGGTCGGCGTACCCGGGATCGGGCATCAGCCGGTCCGGATCGCTCACCAGCTTGGCGAACGGCCCGGCGGCCGCCTGCCCGTGGAACCGTGCCCGCTGCACCAGGCAGCCCACGACCGCCACCCCGGCCGCGCCGACGATCCCGCCACGGGCGAGGTACCTGGCCCAGGCCGCGCCGCCGCCCACCAGCAGCACGAGCAGGGCGAGTACCGCCGTCAGGCCGGCGGTCAGCAGGAGCGGCAGCACGCGGCTCCAGAGGATGCGGTAGGCGCGCCGCCGTACCGCCTCGGTGTCCAATCTGGACAGGTTCAGCTCCAGCCAGAAGCGTTCCCGGTCGCCGATGGAGAGCCGCTCGGTGACCTGGCGGATGATCTCGTACGCCATCCCCGCCCAGACCTGCTCGCTGCTCTGGTACATCCACGGGTTGAACCACACCGTGGCCCGCCACTCGTCCCCTGGCGCGATCTGGTCGGCCGGCGCGGCCTCGAGGTCCTCCACCGGTTCCGGCGGGCCGGCGGCCCGGTCGAGCACCTCCCGGGTACTGACCCGCCGCTCCGGCTCCGGCTCGCTCCTCCTCCGCCGCCGCCGCCCCCGCAACCTCGTCCGCGACCGCTCGGTCAGGTGGATGCGGGCGGGGCGGCCCTCCGGGTCCGGCGGGTCGAGGCGCTGCTGCACCATCCGCATCAGCGAGGTCTTCCCCTCGCCCCACTGCGCCTTGATGCCGATCGTGAGCGGCGGCGCGGTGTCCCGGTGCCGGATGAACGCGGCGATGGCGTCGGCGTACGGGGCATAGTCGAGCTGGTCGTCGACGGTCCAGTAGTCCCGGGCGATCCGGGGTTCCGGCTGGTGGTGGGTGTGGCCGAGCAGCCAGCCCCGTACCCGCCGCCGCACCGGCTCCCGCTCGCCGGCGTCCTCGTCCTCCTCGAACCGCTCCGCCGCGTATTCCCGTACCTGCGGATGCGTGAAGTCCATCCGCCCGCCGACCAGCTCCGTGAACAGCCCCGCGTCCCGTAGCGCCTCGAAGTTCTCCGCACCCCCGTCCCCGACCAGCACCTCCGCCAGCTCCACGTCCATCCCGTCGGCCACCAGCGCCGCCGGTACCAGACTGGCCCGCCGGAACAGCGCCGCCGCCCCCGCCTCCAGCCGCCGGTACGACCGCTCCACCACCACCCGCAGCGAGCTCGCGCCCTCCCCCAACTCCCCTTCGGCAAGGCTCCCGGCCAGCAACCGGGCGAACAGCGGACTCCCCTGCACCCTGGCGAGCAGTCGACTGTGCACGCCCTCGCCGCCGGCGCCCAGCCGCGCCAACAGCTCGATGACCTCGGCGGGCCGGAGTCCTTCAAGAGTGACCGCGTGCCTGGCCATGCCTGGCGGTGCCTTCGGACCGACGAGCACCATCGCACATTCCGGCGGAAGCTCGACCCGCAGTTCGGCCGGCCGCAGGTTCGGGTCGTCCGGGTCCACGTCGTCCACGATGAACAATGTCGGACGGTCCACGAGATGGAGGCTCTCCATCGCATCCTGGAAGTGGCCCCGGCTCGACATGAGTCCGGCCGTCGCCGCGAACCGAACCATCGCCGTGTCGAAGCCGTCCTTCGCGGACAGGTACGCGATCCCGCCATACCGGTCCTGCACCGCCGACACCACGTGGATGGCCAGCTGGGTCTTCCCGATCCCGCCCGGACCCGTGATGGCGACGAGCGGCGGCCGGTCCCGGCGGTCGGTCAGCATCTCGGTGATCCTCGCCAGCTCCCGCTCCCGGCCCACGAACACGGTCGCGGGCCGCGGCAGCGGGTTCGGCTGGAACGTCGGGCGGGGCCGCGGTTCCAGCCAGCCGATCACGTAGTCGGACGGGTCGCCATCCGCCCGGAGAGCCACCTCGCCGGGTGTCTCTTCGCCACCGCCGAGGTAGCGCCGCACCTCGAGGAGGTCGATCCGCCCGTCCCCCCACCCGAGGTCGCCTGCGTCCAGGCCCCGCGAGAGTCTCGTTGCCAGGAACTCCCCGGAGGTGGCGCGGGTGGCCTGACGGCGGTACGCGAGCACGGCGAGCCGTGGCCCCCGCAGCCGGTCCACGGCCTGCTTGGGTGAACGTGCGTCCAGGAGTACGGCGTACCGGCCAGGGCCGTTCATCAAGGAGGCCAGGCCAGCCAGGTCCACACCGATCTCAGCCGGGCCTCGCGGAACGGTGGGGACGAGCGAGAAGTAGAGCCCGGCGGCGCCCAGCACGGTTTCGCCGCCCAGGTAGAGCATGAGCAACTCGTCCTCGCGGCGACCGCTTCCGAGAAAGCGCAGGATCCGTTCCCCGGCGGTCAGGTAGTCCCGGTACGAAAGCCGGTTGACGTCGACGCCGGCACGGGTGAGCCCGTCCGCCAGCAGGCGACACGCGGGCTCGACCTCGGGGCGGCCGGCGACGATGAGGGCGCGGACGGTGCGGACCGGGGGGCGGGGTGCGTCGGCCACCGCACCATTGTGGACCTGTCAGGCCGGAGTTGGGGTGGGCGTCGCGGCGGCGTTCCAGGCGCCGAGGGCGGCGGCGAGGATGGTGGCGAGTTCTTCCGGGGTGAGGGTGAGGGGGCCGGGAAGGGCGGGGCGGCCTTCCGGGGGGCAGGGGTTGCCGGGGTGGCCGGTGCGTTCGGCGATGAGGGTCATCACGCCGGAGTGGATGGCGCCGAAGGCGCAGGCCACGGCGAGGCGGGCGGGGAGGTCGTCGCCGTCGGCGAGGGCGCGCTGGAGGCGGAGGAACCGGCCCTGGATGTCGAGCCGGGCGCTGGTCTCCTTCAGGGCGGACGGGTCGGTCGCCATGATCGCGCTGGCCCTGGTGAACAGCTCGATCACCGACCGGAGCACCTGGCCGCGGTCGACCGGGCCCTCGCCGGACGCGCTCTCAGTGATCGTGTCCAGGCCCTCCACCAGCGGCGCGACCAGGGCGTCGAGGATGTCCTGCTTGGCGGGGAAGTGGTAGTACAGCGCCGCCTTCGTCATCCCGACGTGGTCGGCGATGTCCCGGATCGAGGTGCTGGCGTACCCGCGTTCCTCGAAGAGTTCCCACGCCGCCGCGAGGATCCGGGCGCGTGTCTGGTCTGCCCGGGATCCGGCCGTTCTCGCCATTTCGCCGCTCCACCGTTGTGGCCACCGTCACGTGACGTCTCAGTATCCACACCCCGTCCATGGCGATTATTCTACCGGGCGTCAGATTAATTAGGAGATCTCATCATGGCCCGACTCGCCCGCTGGTGCTTTCGCCACCGGTACGTCGTCATTGTCGCCTGGATCGGCGCACTGGTCGCGCTCGGCGGCCTGAACGCCTCCGCCGGCAACGGGTACAACGACTCGTTCTCGCTGCCCGGCACCGACTCGTCCAAGGCGCTCGACCTGCTCAAGAAGTCCTTCCCCGGTCAGTCGGGTGACGCGGACACGATCGTCTGGCGGGTGTCGTCGGGCTCGGTCCGCGACGCCGACGTGAAGCAACGGGTCACGCCGATGCTCGACAAGGTCGAGCACGCCTCGCACGTGGCCGGCGTGGCCAGCCCGTACGACCCGGACGGCGCCGTCCAGATCAGCAAGGACGGGCGGACCGCGTACGCCACCGTCACCTTCGACGGCCAGGCCCAGGACCTGCCGAAGCCCGCCGTCAAGCACGTGGTCGACCTGTCCACCACGGCCCGCACCGACGGCCTCAAGGTGGAGATGGGCGGCAACGCGGTCGGCCAGGCGCTGGAGAAGCCGCCCGGCGGCACCGAGGCGGTCGGCATCGCCGTCGCCGCGATCGTGCTGTTCATCGCGTTCGGCTCGCTGCTGGCCACGATCCTCCCGCTCGCCGCCGCGATCTTCGCCCTGGGTACCGGGCTGTCCCTGGCCGGCCTGCTCGCGCACGTCATCGACATCCCGACCTTCTCCCCCACCCTCGGCGCGCTGATCGGACTCGGCGTCGGCGTGGACTACGCGCTGTTCATCGTGACCCGGCACCGGAACGGCCTGAAGGCGGGCCGCAGTCCGGAGGAGGCGGTCGTCACCGCCATGAACACCTCCGGCAGGGCGGTGCTGTTCGCCGGCGGTACCGTCTGCGTCGCCCTGCTGGGCCTGCTGGTGCTGGGCGTGGACTTCCTCAACGGGCTGGCGTTCGCCTCGGTGCTGACCGTGCTGTGCACGATGGCCACCGCCACCACCCTGCTGCCGGCCCTGCTCCGGGTGATCGGGATGCGCGCGCTGAGCCGCCGGGAACGGCGCCGGCTCGCCAACGAGGGCGCGCACGAGGATCACGCCGAGGGCTTCTGGCTGCGCTGGGCCCAGACCGTGCACCGCCGGCCGGCGATCTTCGCCGGTGTCGCGACGCTGGTCATGCTGGCGCTGGCCACGCCGTTCCTCTCGCTCCGCCTGGGCTCGTCCGACCAGGGCAACGACCCGAAGTCGACGACCACCCGGCAGGCGTACGACATGCTCGCCGACGGCTTCGGGCCGGGCTTCAACGGCCCGCTGCAGATCGTCGCGCAGCTGCCGAAGGACCAGGCCGCCCGGCAGGCCGACCACCAGGTGCTGGATTCGCTGCGGGGGACCGTGCGCGGCCTGCACGGGGTCGCCTCGGCCAGCTCGCCGATCTACAGCCCGGACGGCTCGGTCGGCATCATCCAGGTGGTCCCGACCACCTCGCCGCAGGACCAGGACACCAGCCACCTGATCAAGGAACTCCGCCACGAGACGATCCCGGCGGCCACCCGCGGCAGCGGGATGACCGTGCACGTCGGCGGCGTCACCGCGATCTTCGACGACTTCGCCGGGGTACTACGGAACAAGTTGCCGCTGTTCATCGCGGTGATCGTCGCGCTGGGCTGCCTGCTGCTGCTGGTCGCGTTCCGCAGCCTGGTGATCCCGCTGACGGCGGCGGTGATGAACCTGCTCGCGGCGGCGGCCTCGTTCGGCCTGGTCACGGTGCTGTTCCAGTGGGGCTGGGGCGGCGACGCCCTCGGGCTCGGCAAGCCAGGCCCGGTGGAGGCGTTCCTGCCGGTGATGATGATGGCGATCCTCTTCGGACTGTCCATGGACTACCAGGTGTTCCTGGTCAGCCGGATGCACGAGGAGTGGTCGCGGCGCCGGGACAACACCCGCGCGGTCACCCTCGGCCAGGCCAGCACGGGCCGGGTCATCACCGCGGCCGCGACGATCATGATCTTCGTGTTCGGCGCGTTCGTGCTGGACGGCCGGCGGGTGGTCGAGGAGTTCGGCATCGGGCTGGCCGGCGCGGTGCTGCTCGACGCGTTCATCCTGCGGACCATGCTGGTGCCGGCGCTGATGCACCTGCTCGGCCGGCGGAACTGGTACCTGCCACGCTGGCTGGACCGGATTCTGCCGCACCTGTCGGTGGACCCGGCCGAAGAGGCGGCGCCGGCCGCGGCCGCCCAGCCCGACCCGGACGAGCCGCGCGAGTTCGCGGTCACCGGTGGGCGGCGGTGAGCTGGTAGCGGAGGCGGCACGGCACCATGGTCGGCCCCGGCGCGGCACACGCGCCGGGGCTGACCAGCGGAAACCCCGAGTGGGGCGTTTCCGCGGTATGTGGCACGCTGAGGTCCGGGCGTGTGGTCCACCCTCCGGAGAAGTGGGCGCGGGTCCGGTGCGTGCCGAGAGGGGGTGCGACGATGACCACCGGCGTCGACCCCTTCGTGCACGAGGGCCTGTTCTACCGGGACCCCGCCGAGTACGTCACCGCCCTGGCCCCGTTCGTCGAGGACGGCCTCGAACTGGGCGAGCCGGTGCTGGTCGCGGTGCCGGGGGCCAACCTGGACCTGCTGCGCGACGCGATCGGCGCCGCCGGCGCCGTGCGGTACGTGGACATGGCCGACAGCGGGCGCAACCCCGGCCGGATCATCCCCGGCGTCCTGCTGGCCTTCGCCACCGCCCACCCGGACCGGCGGGTGCGGATCATCGGCGAGCCGATCTGGCCCGGCCGGACCGACACCGAGTACCTGGCCTGCGCGCAGCACGAGGCACTGATCAACCTGGCGCTGGCCGGGGTGAACGCGACCGTGCTGTGCCCGTACGACACGACCCGGCTCGCCCCGGCCGCCGTCGCCGACGCGGCCCGCACCCACCCGGTGGTGGTCCACGACGACAAGCGGGAGCCGAGCCCCGACTACGCGGATCCGGCGGCGCTGGCGGCCGAGTTCGGCCCGCCGCTGCCCGACCCGACCGTCCCGCCGCTGGCGACGGTCGCGTACGGCGACGGCGACCTGCCGGCGGTCCGTGACCTGGTCACCCGGTGTGCCCGGATGGCGGGGCTGGCCGAGGACGCGGTCCGGCGGGTCCGGCTCGCCGTGCAGGAGCTCGCCACCAACACGATCGAGCACGCCGGCGGCACCGGCACGCTGCGGATCTGGCGCGAGCCCGGCGACTGCCCCGGCCTGGTCTGCGACATCCACGACGCGGGCCGGCTCACCGACCCGCTCGCCGGCCGCCGGCCGGTTCCGCACGGCCAGGTCCGCGGCCGCGGCCTGCTGCTGGTCAACCAGCTCTGCGACCTGGTCAGGCTGCACGCGGGCGCGGACTCGACCGCGATCCGGGTGTGGGTGTACGGGTAGGTCACCAGAGCAGCCAGCGGGTGCCCTCCACCAGCGCGGCGAGCGCCGCCAGCCCGAACAGCCCCACCCACAGCAGGCCAGGCACGCCGGTGAGCCGGGCGAGCTGGTCCGCGTCGGAGTGCGGCGCCCTGCCCTGCCGGCGCATCCGTTGCAGCTCCAGCACCGGCCTGGCCCCGGCCAGCAGCAGGAACCAGGTGATCAGGTACGCCAGCGCCACCCGCGCCTCGGCCGGCGCCTTCCACGACACGCCGAGGATCACCGCGCCGGTCACCAGCAGTGACAGCACGCCGTAGGCGTTGCGGATCATCACCAGCATCCCGGCGAGCAGCACCACGCTCGCCCACAGCAGCGCGGTGACGTGGCCGGCGGCGAGGGTGGCGGCGCCGGCCAGGCCGAGCGCGGGCGGCGACAGGTACCCGGCCATCAGCGTCAGCACCATGCCGGGCCCGCGCGGCCTGCCGACCGACAGCGTCACCCCGGAGGTGTCGGAGTGCAGCCGGATGCCGGTCAGCCGGCGCCCGGTGACCAGCGCGATCATCGCGTGTCCCGCCTCGTGGGCGATGGTGACCACGTTCCGGGACACCCGCCAGACCTGCCCCGGTACCACCGCGACCACGGCCACGACGGCGGTGGCCAGTACCAGCCAGCCGGACGAGGGATGCCCGGTGCCGCTGACCCGATCCCACACGTGGGTGAACCTGTCGATGGCGGCCTCCCGGAAGGTCAGTGCCCCCATGTCGGGCGCACGGCGTCGCCCGATAGTCTCCACCGCGAGCGTGAGAGGAGTGATCCGTGGGTCTGGTCGCCGCCGAGCCTCCGGAGCGGCAGCTGGAGCCGGATCCCGGCCTGCCGGTCGAGCCGGCACAGGGCGATCCCGCCGCCGAGGAACTGCTCAGGTACATCCACCGGGACATCGACCGGTGCGACTGGCCGGCGGTGCGGGACTTCTTCGCGGGTGTCACCGATCCGGACGACAGGGCGTTCTACCTGACCCTGCTGCGGTACGCGCCGCCGCCGCGCGAGTGGCTGGGCGGGTGGATGGCCGCCGAGCCGCGTTCCGCGCTGCCGCTACTGGTCGCCGGGGTCCATGGCGTGTACGCGGCGTGGTCGGCTCGTGGCGGACTGCTGGCGCGGCAGACCGGCGCCGACCGGATCCAGGAGTTCCAGCGCTGGCTGGCACCCGCCGAGGAGTACCTGTTCGAGGCCGCCCGCCGCGACCCTGACGACCCGGTGCCGTGGACGTACCTGGTGATGAGCGGGCGGGGCCGGCAGGTCGGGCTGGCCGAGTCGTGGCGGCGCTGGCGTTCCGCGATCGAGCGGCACCGGTGGAGCCGGATGGCGCACGAGCAGATGCTCCAGCAGCTGTGCGCGAAGTGGGGCGGCTCGCACGAGCTGATGCACTCCTTCGCCGAGGAGACCGCCGCCCAGGCGCCGACCGGGACGTGCCTGGCCGGCATGGTCGCCATCGCGCACCTGGAGCACTGGTCGTACCTGCCGCCGGTGGAGGACGCGACCTACCTCAAGCGGCCCAACGTGGTCGGCGACCTGAACGCCGCCGCCGACCGGTCGATCCGCCACCCCGTCTACCGCCGCCGCCCCGGCTGGGCGGTGCTGCACAACCTGTTCGCGATGGCGTTCTTCCTGGCCGGCGACCACGAGTCGGCGGCGGAGCAGTTCGACGAGCTGGGCAACCTGTACACCGAATGGCCGTGGCAGTACCTGGACGGCGCCGCGCCCGGCCGCCGCTACGCCATGGCCCGGGCGCTCTCCTACCGGGCCACCGCCGACTGACCATGCCGGACCGGGTACATCCTTGTCCGCTGTACCGACCACGGCCCGACCCTCGACGTCGCCGCCTGCCGCCGGCTGTTCGACGCGCCGGCCGGCGGCGTCTGGGCCAGCGACCACTTCGGCGTGACGGCTGACCTCTGCCCCGTCACGCCCAGCGGCCGCCCGGTGCCCTGAAACCGCCCGTGAACCTCGGCCCGGTCAGGCGCCCGTCACCGCCACCACGCCGTCGGTCACGCCGACGTAGGCCCTTCCGCCGGCCAGCGTCGGCGAGGCGAAGTGCGGGGCGGTGCCGATGCTGACCTGGGCGCGCGTGCTGCCGGTGGCCGGGTCGAGCGCGTACAGGACGCCGCCGGCGTAGTCGACCACCCAGACCGCGCCGCCGCCCACCACCGGCGAGCCGGCCGCGTGCACCGAGGTGTGCCAGCGGACCTGCGGCTTGTTGTCGGTCCCGATGGTGACTGCCCGCGTGCCGTCCGTGCACGGCAGGTAGGCCGTGTCGCCGTCGACCGACGGACCCCCGTAGGACTTGCACACCGTGGCCTGGCCGAGCTCGCCGCCGACACCGCCCAGGTTGGTCCCGTCCAGGACGTACCCGGTGCCGCGCTTGCCGGCGATGAGGATGTGCGTGCCGACGATCGCCGGGGTGAGCGAGCCCAGGTCGAGGTCGTTGTTGTTGTCGTCGGCCCAGGTGGACGGTGCGAAGAAGGACTGGCGGGTGAGGTCGGCGGCGGACAGCGCGATCACCGAGTCGCTGCCGTCGTAGCCGGAGCTGGACTCGCCGTTGCCGACCGGGTACAGCAGCCGGTCACCGGAGACGCTGGCCCCGCCGGGCGCCCAGATGCCGCCCTCGCGCGGGGTGGGGACCGCGTAGTCCATCCGGCCGGTGCCGGCCGTGGTCAGCGACACCACCGAGCCGATGTACTGGGCGCAGTCGCCGGCCAGCCCGCCGTAGGCGACGTACACCCGGCCGTTCAGCACGGTGAGGGCGCTGCGCTGCTGGTGGGCGATGGGATCGCCCTTGGGCGGCTCGGCCGCCACGCTCACCTCGACCGCGCCGGTGCCGGCGTTGACGCCGACCAGCGTGTGGTGGCCGCCGTCGGTCTCGGCCAGCGCGAACAGCCGCCCGGTGCCCGCGTCGTAGGCCATCGTGCTGGTGATGCCGAGCGGGTCGATGTTGCCGCACGGCAGCGCGGACCGGCGGATCGGCGTGCCGACGTGCCGGGACCACTTCACCGCGCCGGTCGCGCCGTCGAGGGCGTAGACGGTGTCGTTCTCGGTGGCCGCGTACACCGTGCCGCCGACGTACAGCGGCTGCCCGTACACCGCGCCGTCCAGCGCGGCGTGCCAGCCGACGGCGAGGGTGCCCAGTGCGGGCAGGTCGGCCGCGACCCCCGTGCGGGCGTTGTCCCGGTGGTACGTGGGCCAGTCGCCGGGCGCGTCGCCCGGACTCGCACCCGGCGCGGGTGCCGCCGTGCGGTCGGCGCTGGGCCGGACCGCCACCTTGTGGTCGTCGCCGCAACCGGCGAGCGCCAGCGCGAGGGCCGCGCTCACCGCGAGGACGGAGCCAGACATCAGCTGTCGCTGTCGCATTGCCCCATTGTGACCATATTTTCTAGCCAGGTTCGAGCGCGAGCGCCGGTTCGTAAGGAAAGGCGGTGGTCCGCCGGACCGCTGTGCCGGCAGCCAGCGTGCCGCCGGCGACCGCGACGGCCATCGCCACCAGCAGCACCGGCGCCCCGCCGACCGCGCCCATCACCGGCTGGCCGACCAGCCCGCCGAACTTGCTCGCCCCGGCGATCACGCCGGGCCCTGACGCGCCGGCCGTCCCGTCGTACCAGACGAAGGTGACGGACAGGGACGCCGCGATCATCGTGTTCGCCAGCAGCACGACCGCGCCGAGCGACAGCGTCAACGGCGGCCCCGACCACTTCAGTGCGAGCGCCAGCGCGGACAGCGGGATCACCACGGCGGCGGCCAGCCCGAGCAGTGCCACGCAGGTGCCGTAGTGCCAGCGGGTCATCGCGACCGCCAGCACCAGCACCACCGGCAGCGCCAGCCAGGCCTGGGTGGACAGCAGCCGGGTGCCCTGGTCGCCGCTCAGCCCGGCCGACCTGAGCAGCGTCGGCAGCCAGGTCACGTACCCGAGCGACAGGAATCCGGCGGTCAGCCCGAAACCGGACAGCGACGCCCGCCGGGCCCGGCCGGCCGTCCGGAGATCCACCGCGGCCGGCCGGTCGGCACGCTCCCGGACGGTCACCGCCCAGTTCGGCACCAGCGGGCACAGGGCGAGCAGCAGCACCCCGGTGCCCGCGCCGGACAGCCACAGCGCCCGCCAGCCGTACCGCGGGATCAGCACGTCGGCGAGGTTGCTGGCCAGCACGTACCCGCCGGCCGCGCTGACACCGGCGATCGCCGCGCCGACCGCGGCCACCCTGGACCGGTCCACCAGGTTGGCGGTCAGCGAGAACACCACCGGCACCAGGCCGCCGGCCGTCGAGCCCATCAGGCCGCACATCAGCAGGTTCCAGCCGAACGACGGCATCGCCCCGCACACGGCGGTGCCGGTGAAGCCGAGCCCGCCGAGGAACAGCATGGTCCGGGTGCCGACGTGGTCGGTGGCCCAGCCCCAGAGCAGCGACGCGGTGGACGCGCCGATCAGCGCGGCGACCGGCAGCAGCGACGCCTCGCCGCGGCTGATGCCGTACTCGGCGCGCATCCCGGGGATCACGAACCCGAGCGAGGAGGTCTTGGAGATGTCGACGATCATCGCCACGCCGAGCACGATCAGCGCGGCCAGCCGCCGCCGGGGCGCCGCCCGCCAGCGCCCGACGGCCTCGTCGGTGGGCGGCTCGCGCCGGGACAGGCCGGCGCCCACCACCGCGGCGGCCACGCCGACCGGGATCAGCAGCATCATCACCGTGTCGCGGGTGGTCATCATCGCCATGCCGTCCCCGCCGCCGGCAAAGAACGACCAGGCCGGCAGGCCGGTGCAGATCAGCACGGTGGCGGTGCCGACGGCGACCAGCAGCCCACTCCACAGTGGACGGCCGGTCATGACCCGGTCACCTCGCCCACGGGAGCCGCGGCCTCGAAGTACCGGGAGCAGAGCCGCTGCCGGCGGGCGTCCCACACCAGGTATCCGCCGAGCACGAGCTGGACGAGGCTGCGCCAGACGTCCTCCCAGCGGTCCCGCAGCCGCAGGTACCCGAGCGTGGCGGCCCGCCGGGCCCGGCCGCCGGTGACGGTGCGCGGCACCAGCAGGCACGGCCCGCGGTTGGGGATCGACCGGGTGTGGCCGGCCGTGGTGTGCAGCGCGTACCGGTGCAGCACCCGGCGCGCCGCCACCCGCATCATCACCGGGGCGATGCCGCGTGCCGGGCAGGCCCGGTTGGCGGTCACCCCGAACGGGATGTGGTGGGCGTCCCGCACGGCGAGGCCGTCCCAGCGGTCCGGGTCGAACCGGTCCGGATCGGCGTACCCCACCCGGTGGTAGTCGGGGTAGCTGAAGCACAGCACCGAGCCGGCCGGCAGCGCCTGCCCACCCACCTCGATCGTGTCCGAGGTGATGCGGTGGGCGATGCCGAACAGCGGGTACCGGCGCAGCGCCTCGTCGATGACGTGGTTGAGGTACCGGTCGTCGCCGGGTTCGGCGACCAGCCGCGCCTGCACCTCCGGGTGCTGCGCGATCGCCATCAGCAGGTGCGCCATCGCCTCCGACATCTGCACGACCGCGGTGTTGAAGAACGTGCCCTGGAGGTAGTACGCCTGCTCGCGGACGCTCAGCCCGGCCGGCGGCGGGTGCGCCACCTCGCCGGCCCGCACCCGCTCCTCCAGGTACGCGGTGAGCGCGTGCCGGCGGCGCAGGTGCCGCAGGCCGCAGCACTTGAGCGCGGTGACGACGTCGTCGGCGTTGCCGACGATCAGCGCCCGCGCGTCCGCCGGGCACGGCTCGGCGAACACCAGCTCGTAGAACACCTCCGCCCAGACCGGCATCATCAGGTCCCGCAGCCGGACCAGCCCGCCCGGCTCCGCCGCCAGCACCCGGTCGGCGCAGCGCGCGGTCAGCTCCTCGGTCACCGCGCGCGGCACGGCGAGGACGCGGCGGGTGGCGCGGGCGACCTCGTCGTACCGCTCCCCCGGCTCCAGGTGCTCCTGGTGCACCTCCGGGCCGGGCGACAGCCAGTACCAGAACAGGTCGGACAGTGCCGCGCCCCGGCTCCGGCCGTCGGCGGCGGGGTGGGCGTACAGCGCCAGGAAGTCCTCGACCCCGACGGTCGGCCCCGGCACCGGGATGCCCTCGGACCCGTTGATCCTGGTGAACAGCCGCGTCCGCAGGGCGACGACCCGGCCGGGCAGCCAGTACGGCAGCGTCGCGACGACGACCACGACGGCCGCCACCCCGACGGCAGCGGTCACCACGTCCGCGCCCGTACCTGGTCCGGGCCGAGGTCGGCGACCCGGGCCGCGCCGCACAACGCGAGCGTGTGGTCGACCTCGGCGCGCAGCAGTTCCAGCATCTCCCGCACGCCGGTCTCGCCGCCGGCCGCCAGCGCCCACACCACCGGCCGGCCCACCGCCACCGCCGCCGCGCCGAGCGCCAGCGCCTTCACCACGTCGGTCCCGCGCCGCACCCCGCCGTCCAGCAGCAGCGGGATCCGGCCGCCGACCGCGGCGGCCAGCTCGGGCAGCACCGCGACGGTCGGCGGCGTGGTGTCGAGCTGCCGGCCGCCGTGGTTGGACACGTACAGCCCGTCCACCCCGTGGTGCAGCGCGAGCGCCGCGTCCGCCGGGTGCAGCACGCCCTTGAGCAGGATCGGCAGGTCGGTCAGCTCGCGCAGCCAGTCGACGTGCCGCCAGGACAGCTCGGCGGACATCGCGATCTGACGTACCGAGCCGGGCTCGCCGCCGCGCAGGTCGCGCAGGTTCTCGCAGGCCAGGCCGGGCGGCAGGTCGTGGAAGCCGTGCCGGTCGTCGCGGGTGCGGCGACCCAGCACGGGCGAGTCCACGGTGACGACCAGCGCGGCGCAGCCGGCCGCCTCCGCCCGGCGTACCAGCGCCTCGGTGACGTCCAGGTCCGGCTGGAGGTAGAGCTGGAACCACAGGGTGGCGGCCGGCGACACGGCGCGGGCCGCCTCGGCGATCTCCCCGACCGCGACCGTCGAGGCCATGCTGACGATCATGACCGTGCCGGCGGCCGCGGCGGCGCGCGCGGTGGCCAGCTCGCCGTCCGGGTGCGCGAGCCGGTGGAACGCGGTCGGCGCGAGCAGCACCGGCATCGACGCGGCGCTGCCCAGCACCCGGACGTCCAGCTCGCGCTTGTCGCTGCCGCGCAGCACCCGGGGCAGCAGGCCGAGCCCGGCGAAGGCGGCCTCGTTGGCGGCCACGGTGACCTCGTCGCCGGCCCCGCCCGCGAAGAAGTCGTAGTACACCGGGTCGAGCCGCTCGCGGGCCGCGCCCTCGTACTCCCGGACGCCGAACATCTCAGCCCACCGCCACCGGCGCGCCCAGCTGGCGGGCGAAGAACGCCCGCAGCGGCTGGCGGTGCACGGTCTCCGAGGTCCAGTCGTTCTCCAGGTTCTCGGTGACGTGGTGGGTGGCGACCAGCCGGCCGCCCCGGTGGTGGCGGATCACCGGGTGCAGGTACCGGCCCTCGGCGGCGCGTGCCGCGTCGTCCTGCGCGATCCGGCCGGCCTCGATGTCGAACGGGTCGACCTTGTCGTGGTCGGGGCCGTACTCCAGCGTCACCAGGAAGTAGCCGGCGTCCCCGCCCGGGGCCACCTGGTGGGCGTACTCGACCGGCCACTCCTCCGCGTACCAGGAACCGTCGCGCTCCGGCACGATCACGTCGGCGAGGAAGCCGAACTCCTGCCACAGCGCGGACGTCCGGTTCACCCGGTCCAGCACGGCGGCGGCGAGCGCGGCCGGTTCGGCGGGCAGCTCCCGGCGCGGCCACGGCACGCCGTGGTGGCGCTCCTCCAGGATCCGGTGCAGGGCGCGCACCCCGTACCGGAAGCCGTGGATGAACGCGCTGGTGGACTTCTTGAAGTCGCGCGCCTGCGTGATCGTGCCGGCGAAGTGCAGGTCCGGCACGTTCACCGACTCCCACGCCGGGTCCTGCGCCGGAAAGCGGTCGTTGATGACCAGCTCGGGCCGGCAGTCGTCGGCGAAGATCGAGGCGTCGAACCGGAACCCGGTGCAGGCGATCACCCGGTCGTACCGCAGGTCCTTGGTCACCTCGTTCGCCCGCGCGAACGCGACCGTGACGAGGTAGCCGTCGCCGTCCCGCTCGATCCGGCGCACGTCCCCGTCCAGCACCGCGTTCTGCACCTTGAGCTGGTAGGTGTCGAGGAAGTTGGCGTTCACCGCGCGCAGGTGCCCGACGAAGTGGGTGCGCCAGGCCAGCTTCACCGAGCGCGGGCCGGCGACGTGGATGACCGCGGCCGTCTCGAGCAGGTTGTCGGCGGTCTCGAAGGCGGAGTTGCCCTTGCCGAGGATCAGCACCCGCTGGTCGGTGAACTCGGCAGGGTCGACGCTGACCGTGGTGTACACGTCGGCGTGCTCGATGCCGGGGATCGGCGGCAGGTACGGCCGGCTGACGCCGGTCGCCGCGACCAGCACCCTGGCCCGGTACTCCCGGCCGCGCGCGTCGGTGACCACGAACGTGCCGTCCGGCCGGCGCACCTCGGTGACCCGCGCGCCGTACTCGATCCGCAGCCCGGTCGCCTTGGCGAAGTCGGCCAGGTAGCGCACGAAGTCGCCGGCGGGCGGGAAGTACCGCTCGCTGTACCTGGTGAACAGCAGCTCCGGGTCGTCGGACAGCAGCGAGTTCCAGTCCATCCGCAGGTTCTTCTCGGCGTCGTCGCTGCCGGTGTGCGGCTTGTTGATCGAGATCAGCGTGCGGTGGCGCGGGAACGTCCGGAAGAACGTGCCGGCCGCGTCGCCGGCCTCCAGGATCAGGTAGTCGCGGCCGGCGCGCTCGAGGTGGTACCCGAGCTGCAACCCGGCCGGTCCCGCGCCGATGACCAGATAGTCGAGCACTTCCGGCACTGCAACCTCCAGGGTGGACAGTCGGTGACGACCGTTCCGACCCTGAAGGAGGAATCTCAGAGGCGACTCAGAACCGCGCGCCTGCCAGCCGGCTGCCCGTCGGTCGCCGGCGTCGCGGCCGGCAGCGTCACCGTGAAGGACGCGCCCGCGCCGGGCCGGCCGGCGGCGGTGATCGTGCCGCCGTGGCCCTCCACCACCTCCCGCACCAGCGCCAGTCCGATGCCGAACCGCCGGCCGGCGCCGTTGCTGCCGCGGGCGAACCGCTCGAACACCCGGTCCGCCTCCTTCTGGTCGAACCCGACCCCGCTGTCTGCCACGGTGAGCTGGACGGTACGCCGCCGGTCCAGTCGTCCCGAGTACCGCAGCGTCAGGTCGATCCGTCCGCCGGCTGGGGTGTGCCCGAGCGCGTTGTCGAGCAGCGCGGTGACCACCCGCCGGAGCGCGGCCTCCACGCCGGCGACCCGGTAGCCGTGCGGGGCGGGCGGCTCCCGGTACACCGAGACCGTCACGCCGAGGGACCCGGCGCGGTCCGCCTCGTCGGCGGCGACCGCGTCCACCAGCGCGGCCAGATCCACCGGATCGGCGTCGCCGTCGGCGGGCCGGGTCTGCCGCAGCTGCGCGGACAGCAGCAGGTCCTCCACCACCTCGCCGAGCTGGCGGGTGCCGGCGACGAGCCGGCCCAGCTCGGTGAGTACCGCGTCCGGGTCGGCGGCCGTGCGGGCGCGGCGTTCCAGCAGCTGGGCGCGCGTGTGCAGCTGGGTGAGCGGGGTGCGCAGCTCGTGGCTGGCGTCGGCGACGAACCGGCGCTGCTTGGCCAGCGCCTCGCCGAGCGGGGAGATCGCCCTGCGCGCCAGCACCCCGCCGGTGACCAGCGCGGCGAGCAGCCCGGCCAGTTCGGCGGCGGCCAGCGCGAGCGCCAGCCGGCGCCGCTCGGCGGTCTGGTACCGCAGGTCGAGCGCCACCTGGATGACGCCGTCGCCGCGCGGCTGGGTGCGCACCAGGTAGCTGATGCCGCCGACCCGCTCCCTGCTGACCCGGGTGCGGTGGTCGGCGGCGACCTGCCGGATCGCCGGCCACACCGGCAGCGCGGCCGGCGCCCGCTCGGTGCGCCGCAGCGCGCCGTCGGAGTACAGGAACACCCAGTCGCACGGCGGCGGGCTGGCCACGTTGCCGTGCGCCGCGACGTGGCGCAGCTCGCGCCCGGCGTCGGTGCGCTGGCCGGTGTCCATCACGCACCAGGCGGTGCCGCCGACCAGCACGACCACGACCGTGATCGCGATCGCGAGCTGGGCGGTGACCACCCAGCGGGTGCGGGCCAGCAGGCCGCGCTCGGAGTCCACGGTGTTCACAGCTCCCCCAACCGGTAGCCGACGCCGCGGACGGTGCGGATCACCGCCCTGCCGAGCTTGCGGCGCAGGTAGTACACGTACGTGTCGACGATCGACTCCGACGGCGCGTCGTCGAAGACCAGGCTCCGCATGTCGGCGCGGGTGTAGACGGCCGAAGGGCGGGTGGCCAGCAGGTGCAGCAGCGCGAACTCGCGGCCGGACAGCGCCACCTGCCGGCCGTCGCCGTAGCGCACGGCGCGCAGGTTGGTGTCCAGCTGGGTGGCCGGGCCGAGCGGCAGCAGCTCGGCCTCGTCCCGGTGCCTGCGGTGCAGCGCCCGCACCCTGGCCAGCAGCTCCTCCACCTCGAACGGCTTGGCCAGGTAGTCCTCGGCGCCGGCGTCCAGCCCGGCCACCCGGTCGGCGACCGCGCCGAGCGCGGTGAGCATCAGCACCGGCACGGTCACACCCTGGCGGCGGAGCCGGCCGAGCAGGTCCAGGCCGTCCAGGGCGGGCAGCCGGCGGTCGATGATCATGGCGTGGTACGGGCGGCTCAGCGCCAGGTGCAGGCCACGCTGGCCGTCGGTGGCCAGGTCGACCGGGTGGTACCCGCTGCCGGTGAACAGGTCGGCCAGCATCGGGCCCAGCTCGGCGTCGTCCTCGACGATCAGCAACGACCGTCCCCCCGGTCGCGTCCCATCCACCCAGAAACTCCCTTACCCCGTCAAAACTGGAGTTACCCGACCTAGCCTAAGCGCCGGCCTCAACAGGGGGACTACCGTTCCCGTCATGCTGACACCGGTGCGCGATCCGGAGCTCGCGGCGGCGGAGGCTGCCGCCAGCGCCGGGGTGGAGGTCCGCGAGCTGACCTCGGCGGCGGAGGCAGGCGAGGCGGCCCGGCTGCACGCCCGCATCTGGCGGGTGCCGCCGGAGGCCGCCCCGGTCGGCAAGGACGCCCTCCGCGCCCTCGCCGCCACCGGGAACTACGTGGCCGGGGCGTACGCCGGGGAGACGATGGTCGGCGCGGCGGTCGCCTTCCTGGCCGGCCCGCGGCCGCTGGAGCTGCACTCGCACGTGACCGGGATCGTCGACGGCACCCAGGGCCGCGGCGTCGGGTACGCGCTCAAGCTGCACCAGCGGGCATGGGCGCTGGCCCGCGACATCGGGACGGTGACCTGGACGGTGGACCCGCTGCTGCGCCGCAACGTCTTCTTCAACCTGGCCAAGCTGGGCGCGGAGGTGCGGGCGTACCTGCCCGACCACTACGGCGCGATGGACGACGGGGTGAACGCCGGCGACGAGAGCGACCGGCTGGCGCTGGCCTGGCCGCTCGCCTCGGCGCGGGTGGCGGCGGCCTGCGCGGGCACCCCGCACGCGGTGTCCACCGCCGGGGCCGCGCCGCTGCTGCGGGCCGGCCCGGACGGGGCGCCGGCGCTGGACCTGGCTGCCGGCGCCGAAGCGGCGGTGACCTGCGCGGTCCCGGTCGACGCCGTCGCGCTGCGGGCCGCCGACCCGGCAGCCGCGCTGGCCTGGCGGCGGGCGCTGCGGGAGGCGCTGGGCGGCGCGCTGGCGGCCGGGTACCGGGTGGCCGGCTTCACCCGGGACGGCGAGTACCTGCTGGTGCGCGAGGAGGAGGAGCGGTGAACGGCGACGGCCTGCTGGCGGCGGCGGAACTCCGGTCGGCGGCGATGGCGGAGTGGCTGGCGGACCTGGTGGCCTGCGAGTCGCCGTCGAACGACGCGGTGGCGCTGGCCCGCTGCGCCGACCTGCTGGCCGGGTACGGGGCGGAGGCGTTCGGGTACCCGCCGGAGCGGGTGGTTGTGGACGGCCGCACGCACCTGCTGTGGCGACCCGGCGCGACGGCGACGGTGCTGCTGCTCGGCCACTACGACACGGTGTGGCCGCTCGGCACGCTCGCCGACTGGCCGTACACCGTGGACGGAGACAGGGCGACGGGGCCGGGCACGTTCGACATGAAGGCCGGCATCGTGCAGATGCTCGCCGCGGTCGCGCTGGCTCGCGTGCCGGACCGGGTGGCGCTGCTGCTCACCGCCGACGAGGAGATCGCGTCCGGCACCTCCCGCGCGCTGATCGAGGAGCAGGCCGGGACCGTCGGGGCGGTGCTGGTCGGCGAGCCGAGCGCGGACGGCGGCCGGCTGAAGACGGCACGCAAGGGTGGCGCGACGTACCGGCTGCGGGTCACCGGCCGGGCCGCGCACGCCGGGCTGGAGCCGGAGCGCGGGGTGAACGCCACCGTCGAGCTGGCCCACCAGGTGACCGGGCTGGCGGCGCTGGCCGACCCGGCGTGGGGTACCACCGTCACCCCGACCGTGCTGTCCGGCGGGACGACCACCAACACGGTGCCGGAATCGGCGCAGGTCGCGGTCGACGTGCGCGCGTGGACCGCCACCGAGCAGGACCGGGTGGACGCGGCGCTGCGCGGGCTCGCCCCGGTGCTGCCCGGCGCCCGCCTGGAGGTGTCCGGCGGAGTGCACCGCCGGCCGCTGGAGGAGACCGCGTCCGGCGCGCTGCACGCGCTGGCCGAGCGGGCCGCCGACGACGTGGGCCTCGAACTGCCGCCGCCGGCCCGGTCCGGCGGCGCGTCCGACGGCAACCTCACCGCCGCCCTCGGCATCCCGACCCTGGACGGGCTGGGCGCCGTCGGCGAGTACCCGCACGGGCGCGGAGAGTACGTGCTGCTCAGCGCCCTCGCCCCGCGCGCCGCGCTGCTCGCCCGGCTGCTCCAGCTGCTCGCCGCGCGCTGACCGGCCGCCGTTTCAGCGCGACGTCAGCGCCGCTCCAGCGGCGCTCGCCAGCATGAGTCATGCCGCCAACGATGACCACCGCCCTGCGGGCGGCCCGCGGGGGGACCGCGTACGACCGGATCCACGAGGCCCTGCGCGGGTTCGCCCAGTGGGACGACTTCCGGCGCGGGCTGATCCGCCGCGCCGACTACTGCGTGTGGGTGCGTGCCCACACCGGCTTCCTCGCCGACCTCGGCCTGGACGAGGAGCACGCCAACCTGTCCACCCGCTTCCCCCGGCACGAGCGCGGGCACGTCGCCGGCGTGCTCGCCGACCTCGCCGAGAGTGGCGTGGTCGACGGGGTGGACTACCCCGAGGAGGAGTTCGCCGCGCACCGCGAGCGGGTGGCGGCGCGCTGGACGCACGACGGCCGGACCGGGTACGTCTTCCCCGAGGAGGCGCGGCTGCTGTACGCGCTCGCCCACCTCGCCCGGCCACGCCACGCGGTCTTCGCGGGCGGCGACCTCGGCTACTGGGCCGCCTGGGCGCTGCCCGCGGTCGTCGCGGCCGGCGGCAGGGCGACGCTGGTGGACGCCGACCCGGCCGCGCGCCGGCTCGCCGCCCGCAACCTGGCCGCGCTCGGCCTCCCGTCCAGCGCCGACGTCGTCGACATCCGGGCCGGCGGCCTGCCCGCCGGCGGAGTGGACCTGTGCGTGCTCGACACCGCCCCCGGCGACAGGGCGGGCTATGCCTGCCGGGCCGGGGCGGTCACCGCCGCGATGGCGCCGGGCGAGCTGCTGGTGGCGCACCACATGCTGCTGCAGAACATGACCGACAACCCGTACCTGGCCCGCCGGATCGCCGCCAACGTGGACCGGTACGCGCCCTTCCACCAGCACGTGGAGCGCCACTACGGGGTACGCCGCGTCTTCCCCACCACCGCCGGCCTGGGCGTCTACCGCCGCTCCCCCGACCGGGAGGCGGTCATGCTGCGGGCGGCCTGACCAGCCCGTGACTACTCCCCCAGCGGCTCCAGCACCTGGTTGTGGACGTGCTGGAAGATCACCGAACTGCGGAAGCTGACCACCTCGCGGCGCGGGCTCAGCCGGTCCATCAGGAAGGCGTGCAGGTGGTCGACGTCCCGCACGCCGACGTGCAGCAGCAGGTCGTCGCCGCCGGCCACCACGAACACGTCCAGCACCTCGGGCAGCCCGGCCGCGTACCCCTTGACCGCCTCGATGATCTCCCGGTTCAGCGGCCGGATCTGGAGCGCCACCAGCGCCTGCACGCGCCGGTTCAGGGCCTCCAGGCTGACCGCGGCGTGGTAGCCGGTGAGCACGCCGCGGGCACGCAGCGACCGCACCCGCTCCAGGCAGGTCGACGGCGCGACGCCGAGCGCGGCGGCCAGCTCCCGGTTGGTCTGCCGCGCGTCGCGCTGCAGATGGCGGACGATCGCCGAATCAAGTTCGTCCACACGACTCCCTCGTCATCTCGTGCCGAACGATGTTCGGCGTCTGACCTTTCGATCCGCTCGATTCGCTAGCTTGCTGGCATCGTCACGGAAGAAAGGGCGGCGGAGAGATGACTGTACCGAACACGGGCGAGTTCGCGCACGAGCAGGTCGCCGTGCGGACCGGGCGGCGTTCCGGGCTGCCGGTGATCGTGGCCGTGCACTCCACGGCGCTCGGGCCGGCGCTCGGCGGCTGCCGGCTGTGGCAGTACCCCGACTGGCGGGACGGGCTGGCCGACGCGCTGCGGCTGTCGGCCGGCATGACCGTCAAGAACGCGATGGCCGGGCTGCCGTACGGCGGCGGCAAGACGGTGCTGGTGGCCCCGGCCGAGCTGGACGCGGCCGGCCGGCGGGCGCTGCTGCTGGACGCGGGCGACGCGATCGAGGCGCTCGGCGGGCAGTACGTCACCGGCCCCGACGCCGGCACCGGGCCCGCCGACATGGCGGTGATCGGCGAGCGCACCGCGCACGTCACGTGCCGGCCGCGGGAACAGGGCGGCAGCGGTGGCGCGCCGTCGGCGGCCACCGCGGCCGGCGTGCTCGCCGCGCTGCGCGCGGTGTGCCGGGAGGCGCTGGGCGCGACCGGGTCCGCTGGCGGGCCCGATTTTGGCGGGCTCAGCGTGGCGGTGTGCGGGCTCGGGCACGTCGGTACGCCGCTGGTCAGAGAGCTCGCGGCGGCCGGGGCCGAGCTGGTGGTCGCCGACGTGGAGCCGGCCAGGAAGGCACTCGCCGACGAGGTCGGCGCGCGCTGGGCCGCGCCGGCGGACTGCCTCACCGCCGAGGTGGACGTGCTGGTGCCGGCCGCGCTCGGCGGCGTGCTCACCGCCGGGCTGGTGCCGCGGCTGCGCTGCCGGGCCGTGGTCGGACCGGCCAACAACCAGCTCGCGACCGCGGAGGTGGCCGGCCTGCTGCACCGGCGCGGCATCGTCTGGGTACCCGACGAGGTGGTCAGCGCGGGCGGGGTGGTGTACGCGGTGGCGGTCGAGCGTGACCACGCCAGCCCGGCCGAGGCCGGCGCCAGGGTGGCGGCGATCGGCGACCGGGTCGCCGCGCTTCTCGCCACCGCCGCCCGTACCGGCCGCGCCCCCGCCGAGGTGGCCCGCGACGAGGTCGCCGCACGGCTGGCCGCCGCCACGCCGGCAGGAGCCGAGATACTGGCCTCATGCGGGTGATCGCGACCGCCGGCCACGTGGACCACGGCAAGTCCACGCTGGTACGGGCGCTGACCGGGACCGACCCGGACCGGTGGGCCGAGGAGCGGCGGCGCGGGCTGACCCTCGACCTCGGCTTCGCCTGGACCGCGCTGCCCGGCGGGGTCGAGCTGTGTTTCGTGGACGTGCCCGGCCACCAGCGGTTCGTGCCCAACATGCTGGCCGGGGTAGGTCCGGTGCCGGCGGTGCTGTTCGTCGTGGCCGCCGACGAGGGCTGGCGGCCGCAGTCCGCCGAACACCTCGCCGCCCTGGACGCCTTCGGGGTGCGGCACGGGCTGCTCGCGGTCACCCGGTCCGACCTGGCCGACCCGGAGCCGGCGCGGCGGGAGGCGCTCGACCAGCTCGCCCGTACCGGTCTCGGCGCGGTGCCGTCGGTCGCGGTCAGCGGGGTCACCGGCGCGGGCATGGACGACCTGCGGGCCGCGCTGGTCGCGCTGGCGGCGCGGGTGCCGGACCGCGACCGGGACGCCGACGTGCGGCTGTGGGTGGACCGGTCGTTCACGATCGCCGGCGCCGGCACGGTCGTCACCGGGACGCTCGGCGCCGGCACGGTGCGGGTCGGCGACGAGCTGTCGCTGGCGTCGACGGGCGGGCGGGTACGGGTACGCGGGCTCCAGTCGCTCGGCCGGGACGGCACCGAGGTCGCGGCCGTCGCCCGGATCGCGGTCAACCTGCGCGGCGTGGAGCGGGAGGCGGTGCGGCGGGGCGACGCGCTGCTCAGCCCGGCCGCCTGGCGGCCGACGGAGGTGTTCGACGCGGTCGCGCACGTGCCCGCCGACGCGCCGGTGCCGACCCACGTCGTCCTGCACGTGGGCTCGGCGGCGGCGCCGGCCCGGGTACGCCGGCTCGGCGGCACGTGCGTCCGGGTCACCCTGGACCGGGAGCTGCCGCTGCGGCACGGCGACCGGGCGCTGCTCCGCGACCCCGGCCGGCACCACGTCGTCACCGGCCTCACCGTGCTGGACGCCGACCCGCCCCCGCTGGACCGGCGCGGCGCCGCCCGTACCCGCGGCGCCGACCTGGACGCGCTGGTCGCCGCGCTGCCCTCGGAAGGCCCGCTGGCCGCCACCCGGCAGGTGCTGCGCCGCCGGACCGTCGCCCGCGGCAGCGCGCTGCGGGCGGCTGGGCTGCCGGTCGCCGGCGAGCCGGTGGGCCGGGACTGGTACGCCGACCCGGTCCGGTGGAAGGCGCTGGCCGGCGAGCTGGCCGACGCGGCCGCCGAGTGGCGGCGGGCGCACCCGCTCGAGTCCGGGATGCCGGCGGAGGCGGCCCGGCAGCGGCTCGGCCTCCCGGACGCGGCGCTGGTGGAGGCGCTGGTACCGGCGGCCGGCCTGGTGGCCGAGGGCGGCCGGCTGCATCCGTCCGGCCCGGCCACCCCTGCCCTCCCGGCCGCGCTGGAACGGGCGGTACAGGCGGTAGCCGACGACCTCGCCGAGGCCCCGTTCCAGGCCCCCGACGCCGCCCGCCTGGCCGCGCTCGGCTTGGGTCGGCGGGAGATCGCGGCGGCGGTACGCGCCGGCCGGCTACTCGCCGTAACCGACACCCTCGTCCTGCTTCCCGACGCCCCCGCCCGCGCCGCCGAAATACTGGCCACCCTCCCCCAGCCCTTCACCGCCAGCGAGGCCCGCCAAGCCCTCGCCACCTCCCGCCGCGTGGCCCTCCCCCTCCTCGACCTCCTCGACCGAACGGGCCTCACCGAACGGCTTCCCGACGACCGCCGCCGGTTACGGAGAGGGGCTACATAACTTCCGCCAGTTAGGGAATGATGCACGACATGCGTCACACGACCCTGACGATCGAATCCGAAACCCTCGAATGGGCCCAGGCCCAGGCCGATGCCCGCGGGATCAGCCTCTCCCTCTTCCTCTCCGAGCTCGTCGCCGACCGCCGCCGCCGCCAGGTGCTCCAGCCCCACGGCCGCTGGGCCGCCGTCGGCGCCCTCTACGGTGAATGGCAAGCCGAACTCGAAGACACCGACACCACCCCCGCCGAAGAGGAACCCTGGCACGCCGCGGTCTAACCCCGCCGAATTCCCCGCGTTGACGCTGGTACGGAAGGACGAGGGCGCACGGGCACGGTCGGCGGCACTGCCGGAAGGCATCCTTCCCCGATCGGTGACGGCTGGCGGCAGACGGGCCGCCGGGGAGGCCCCTCGACAGGGCCGCGGTGGATGCGCTGCTGCGCGGCGACTCGTCTTCGACAACATCCTGCGCGGCGAGCGGGAACCGTGGCTCGCGATCGACCCCGCCGAGGTCGACGCCGATCGGACTCGCCGCTAGGCCCAGGCCCGCCTGGTTCTGAAGACATCCCGACGCCTCGGTCTCCATGTCCACAGCATGCGTCGACACCTTCGCCATGCGAGCGCGAAGGATGCCCTGAATGTCGTGGAATGTCAGTACGCGGCGTCGAGTTTCGCCCGCTGTTCCGCCGTAAGCTCCAGGTCCACCGCTGCCAGGCTCTCCTCCAACTGCTCGACAGAGGAAGCGCCGACCAGCGGGATCATCGGAATCTCGCCGCCCATCAGCCAGGCGAGCACGACCTGGTTGGCGGTCGCTCCCGTCTCCTTCGCCACTTCCCGCAGCGCTTCAAGACGCCGAGCCGTGCCCGGGTGGTCGAACGCGGCATCGAGCGGCTTGTCGTCACGTACGTAGCCGCCGCCCAGCAAGGGCGAGTAGGCGACCAGCGTGAGCTCAGGCTCGGCTCGCAGGTAGCTGAGCAGGTTCCCGCCGACCACACCGAGGTTGCCGTCCTTGGACCGCAGGGTCGGCAGATCGGTGCGCGGTCGCAGGTAGGAGTGGTGATACTGCAGGACCTCATAGCCGGGGAGACCGGCCGCGGCCGCCAGGTTCCTGGCCCGCTCCAGTCGCCACGCCCAGTGGTTGCTCGCGCCGAGGAGACCGACAGTGCCGTTCTCGACCAAACCCGCGAAAGCCTCGACGGTCTCCTCCAGCGGTACCTTGGAACCCTCCAGGTACGCGTGTGCGTACAGCAGGTCCAGTTTGTCCACGCCGAGCCGTTCCCTGCTCCGCTCCGAGGATTCCCGGATCACCTGGGCGGACAAGCCCTCAAGGTCGTGACTGAGGCCGGTCGCCGGAGCGTTGGGCCGCCCGCCGAGCTTGGTGGCGATGACGATCTCGTCGGTGACGCCGCGGCTGCGTCGCCAGCGGCCGAGCAGCGCTTCGCTTTCACCTCCCTGAGTGCCGTTGACCCAGTAGGCGTAGTTGTTGGCGGTGTCGATGAAGGTGCCGCCGGCCTCGACGAAGCGGTCGAGGATGGCATACGACGTCGTCTCGTCCGTGGTGGTGCCGAACAGCATCGCGCCAAGGCTCAGCACACTGACTTCACGGCGAGTGTTCGGGTCGCTGCCAATAGTGCGGTACTTCATGCGAAATCCTCTTCTGCCGACCATCCATTCCGGGCGTTGGGCGGAGTATTCATCCTGGAGCGCACTCCAGGTCAACCCTGGACGGCGGGGTGGGTGGTGGCGGAGGTGTACGGGGATCGAACCCGCCGCGCCGAGGGACTCGGCGCCTGTGGTTTTGAAGACATCCGGCAGTAGAGTGCCGAAACCCAGCATGAAGTGCAGAAATCGGCTGAGGTCGATCACGTCGTACCCTCGGCGTTCCACGTATGTTCCGTCAGACTCCCGCGCTAGGCCTTTACGGAACTGCCCAAACGCCGGCTTGCACTACGCGTCCGCCCGCGCCTGCACCCCGAAGGGATTAGGGGGTACGCCGTAACTGGCCCGTGCTGTCCTGCTCCCAGCCGGGCTGTAACCCGACCTGACCGGTCTGCTGATCCCGCACCCATCCCGTGGGCAACGCCAGGTTGTCACTCACATGCGCGTTGCCGAGATCCGAGTTGGTCAAGTTCGCCTCGCCAAGGATCGCGGTCAGGTCCGCCTCCCGGAGATAAGCCCCGGTCCGTTGCCCGTGCATGCCGACCGCTGCGACACTCAGCCAGAGAGCACAGGGCCTCGGCGAACTCACCCAGTCCCATATCCCGCATATCACCCGGAATACTGTAAGATTCTCGTGTCTTCGCCTAACGATTCACGCGTGGGTACGCGGAGGTCTTCTGTGTTGGAAATAGACGTAGTAAGCGAACCTAGCATATCTGCCAAAAGGTCAGGTCACCACTTATGGGAAGTCGATCTCCCGCAAGCAGTTCAATACGATGAGGCACTGATAAAGCCCGCACTACTCATCGCCGACCGCGTTAGGTTGATTTCTTTCCGACAAGACATGTGGGGGCTGGTTCATAGAGACGCGCTCATCAACTCTAGAATGCCTCAGAGGTACATTCAAAACTTCGCAGCGGTGTCGCTCCTCCGCTCACGGCTTGATCTTGAGATCCTGGATCTAAGAGAGTCTGACCTGTGTCCAGTGGATGAAGCCCGTGAGTTCCTCTATAGCGACCGGGAGGATCACGAGATTATCCCTAGACTCATGGATTTCGCCGAAAGGTATGAAGACCAGATAGCACAATATCGAGAAGCCTACGGTCGTATTCTTCGAGACCGGCGGGACCTACTGATTAGCCCGCAGCTCGACGCCGCCGAGAAGGCAGGCGTTCTCGAAACGTGCCTTGGTGTGACGACCAACGTCTCCCAATTGAGCAGGTGGCTTGGAAGAACGCTTGGACCACCGAGGATGACTACTTCAGCCAGGCATTTAACGATGTTGCTCAGCGACTGGCTACCAGGGTCAACCCAGCGCTCTTGGAGCCTGGAGCAGAGCTAGTCCTGTCCTCAGCTAACAAGCACATCCAAGACATTGGTCCCCGGGCCGATCTCGGAGAACTCAACCGATCCGCAATCATAGCCGCCGTATTGTCTGCTCGGATTCCTGGTCTTCAAGCGATGTCAGTAGACGAGGTTCTGGGCCTCAGATCCGACCTCACCGATTACCTTCCTGGTTTTCGCTCGGCCATGGTCGGTCTAGCGGAGGAGGTTGGGCGAGAGACCGACACTACTCGGCGGAGCCTTGCGAATGAGATCGAACTCCGCTGGCAGCGTGATATCGGTCCCGCGCTGGAGGAAATTCGTTATCAAGTAGAGGCGAACAGTTATAGTCGTAATCTACTCTCAGCGTTCTCGGAAGATAAAGGCACCCTAGCAAGCTCTGCAACCTCGGTTGTCCTTGCAGTCGGAAGCGTGTTTGCGGGCATTGGTGCCCTTGTGCCTGCGGCCGCCGCGGCCGCGTTTCCGTTTATCCGAGCGCTTAATCAAACGATTAAGGCACGGGAGGACGTGCGAAAGAATCGTCTCTACTTTCTTTACAGAGCACAGCGGACCGCGAGAGGACGGCGAGTAGCGGCAAAAGATGCATAGCGATAGAGCGTCCCCTCTTCCAAGCCTTCTACCCTCGATCCGATAGCGAAGGATAGGAATCCTGTGGTCGGTAGAGATCTTTAGGTATGCGCGCCGAGAGCTTCTAGGTGCTCGATGTATTCGCGCGCCAAGGGTTCGCCCCCGTATTGAGAGCGCAATATCCCACTGAGGTCGCGCCTCAACCGGCGGCGCATCCAGGACATGCTGGACGAGGGCGACAGCGCACCACCCGACGAAGATCAATAGCGGGGACGGGGAAGATCCGTTCCACGCATGTTCCACGGACAGCCGGAGACGGCCGGACAGAGCCGGACATGGCTGGACACGTCGAGAGCCTGACGGTGAGCGGCGGCAGGGGCGCTGAGCAGGGCGGATGCGGCGGGGTGGGTGGTGGCGGAGGTGTACGGGGATCGAACCCGCCGCGCCGAGGGACTCGGCGCCTGTGGTTTTGAAGACCACGGGGACCACCAGGTGCCCACCCACCTCCGGGGTCAGCCTAGTTGGCGGGCGGCGAGGGTGTGGGCGATGGGGAGGGTGGCGGGGTAGAGGTCGCGGTAGAGGCGGTACAGGGTGTCGTACCGCTCGGTGGCGGCGGGGTCGGGGGTGACGGTGGTTTCGACGGGGTTCCAGGTGCCGGGTTCGGGGACGAGGTCGGCACCGAGGCCGGCGAGGAGGGCGTCGCCGTAGGCGGCGCCGACGGTGTGGCGGGGTAGCTGCTGGGGCTGGCCGGTGACGTCGGAGACGATCTGGGTCCACAGCCCGCCCTGGGTGCCGCCGCCGACCGCGACCAGGCGTTTCGCGGCACCGCCCGCCTCGGCCATGGCCTCCAGGTTGTGCCGTACGCCGAACGCGGTCGCCTCCAGCGCGGCCCGGTACAGGTGGCCGCGGCCGTGCCGGAGGGTCAGGCCGACGATGACGCCGCGGGCGTCGGGGTCGAACAAGGGAGTCCGCTCGCCGGCGAAGTACGGCAGCATGAGCAGGCCGTCAGCGCCGACGCCGGCCGAGGCCGCCTCGGCGAGTAGCGTCGGGTAGTCGGCGCCGGTGAGTCCCTTGAGCCAGGCGGTGATGGCGCCGGAGGTGGCCATCCCGGCGGCCAGGTTGTACGTGCCGGGGAACGCCCCGACCGTCCCCCACAGCGTCGGCCAGGACCGCCGCCCGGCCAGCACCTCGACCAGGAACATCGTGGTGCCGTACATCACCATCACGTCACCCGGGACGGCCACCCCGACGCTGACCGCCTCGGCCCAGGCGTCGATGGTGCCGGCGACGACCGGGATACCGGCCGGCAGCCCGGTCGCCTCGGCGGCCCGCGCGGTCACCGTGCCGGCCACCTCCGCCGGCCAGAGCAGCCGCGGCCATTCCAACCCCGGCGCGATCTCGTCGCACCACTCCCCGATCCAGCCCTGGGCGGCCGGGTCGTACAGCGGCGTGCACTGGCTGGCCGAGTGGTGGTCGAGGACGTACTCCCCCGTCAGCCGGTACACCAGCCACGAGCTGGCCATGTACCAGCGCCGGCTGGCCGCCCAGACGTCCGGCTCGTGCGCCCGCACCCAGGCCAGCTTGGGCCCGACCGCCTGCGAGGTGAGCGGCGACCCGCAGCGGGCCAGCACCTCCTCGGCCCCGTACCGGGACGCCTGCGCGGCGATCTCGGCGGTGGCGCGGGTGTCGACCCCGTACAGGATCGCCGCCCGGAGCGGCTGGCCGTCCGCCGACGCCGGCAGCAGGCACGGCCCGATGCCGCTGATGCCGACGGCGGCGATCGGCTCGCCCACCGACGCCGCGGCGCCGGTCAGCTCGCCGGCGAGCGCCGCGAAGCCGTCCCACCACACCCTGGCCGGGTCGTGCTCGACCCAGCCGGGGTGTGGGGTGGAGACCCGGTGCTCCCGGGTGGCCTGCGCCACGACGGTCCCGTCCGGCCTCGCCAACACCCCCTTCGCGCTGGCGGTGCCGATGTCGATTCCCAGGAGCAGCATGGGCCGGGTCTCCCGCTCTACTTGCCGATCTTGTCGGACATGTCGTACTGCTTGTACAGGTCGGAAGCGTTGTCCTTGGTCACCTGGGTGGTGTGCAGGGTCTGCTTCTTGTCGACCGACTCCTTGGAGACGATCTTCTCCGCGGTCTCGGCGGCTTCCTTGGCGCACGTCGGGTAGATGAACGTGGTGTACAGGACGCCGTTCTGGACCGCGCGGATGCCGCCGTCGGGGATGGCGAGCCCGTCGATGCCGATGAACTTGATCTGGTTGGCCCGGCCGACGCCCTGGGCGGCCAGCTGCGCGCCGAGCGCCATCGGGTCGTTCTGCCCGTACACCAGGTCGATCTTGGGGTACGCGCCGAGCCACTGCTGCATGATCGGCACCGCGTTCTCCCGCAGCCACTTGCCCTCGCGGTCGGCGACGATCTTGATGTTGGGGTTGGTGGCGATGGCGTCCCGGAAGCCCTTGTCCCGGTCGATCTGTGGCTGGTCGGACAGGATGCCGCGCAGCTCGACGACGTTGCCGCCGTTCGGCAGCGCCTGCACCGCGGCCTCGCCGGCCTTCTTGCCGATCTCGTAGTTGTCGCCGCCGATGAACGACTTGTAGCAGGGCGTGTTCACCGACCGGTCCAGGATGATGACCGGGATCTTGGCGTCGCACGCCTGCTGCACGGCCGCGGTCAGCGGGCCGGGCTCGTTCGGCGACACGATCAGCACGTCCACGTGCTGCGAGATGAACTGCTGCACCTGGCTGACCTGGGTGGCGCTGCTCTGGTGGGCGTCGCTGATCGGCAGCAGCTTCAGGTTCTTGTGCTGCTTGACGAAGTACTTGAGCTGCTCGTTGAGCTGCGCGCGGTACGGCTCGGCGTTGTTGGACTGGGAGTAGCCGATGGTGTAGACGTCCTTCTTCTTGCCGGAGTTGGACGACGCCTTCGAGCTGCAACCGGTGACGACGACAGCCGCGGCCAGCAGCGCCGTGCCCACCGTGGCTACCGTCCGGTGACGGCGGGTCGATTTCACTGGGATCCTCCTTGGTGGGTACCGGCCCGACGCGCGAGCCGGCGGGTCTGCGCGGGAAGCGACGCCAGCGACCGGAAGAAGCCGGGCCGCTGCAACACGACGGCGACGATGACGATCAGGCCCTTGATGACCAGCTGCCAGTTGTCGCTGATCTGGTTGAGGCCGAGCACGTTGTCCAGCAGCGTGAGGATGAGCGCGCCGACGAAGGTGCCGGTGATCGTGCCCTTGCCGCCGGCCAGGCTGGCCCCGCCGATGACCGCGGCGGCGATCGCGTCGAGTTCGAACGAGGTGCCGGCGAGCGGGTCGGCCGAGGCGCTGTACGCCGCGTCGATCGGCCCGGCGAAGCCGGCGAGCAGGCCGGCCAGGGCGAACACCGCGATGGTCACCGCGGTGACGTTCACTCCGGACAGCCGGGCCGCGGTCGGGTTGCCGCCGACCGCGTACACGTGCCGCCCGAACCGGGTCTTGGACAGGATCAGCTGGAAGACGACGCAGACCACGACCAGCGCCAGCACCGGGTAGTAGACGCCGTCCCGCCCGACGAACGGCAGCGGCACCCCGGTGAACACGTTGTGGCCCGGCGTGCCGAGCGCGAGGAACGCCTTGGAGTGCTTCTCCACGTGCCCGTGCCGGTCGACCAGCATGGTGCCGACGCTCACGTTGTTGTGCAGCTGTCTGGTCAGGCCGCGGGCGACCGACATCATCGCGAGCGTCATCACGAACGACTGGATGCGCAGCCAGGTGGTGCCGAGCCCGTTGGCGATGCCGAACAGCATCCCGACCAGCATGCAGATCGGCACGATCTCCCACGGGTACAGGTGGTGGTTCACCAGCAGCAGCGCCGAGGTCATCGAGCAGAACGCCAGCACCGAGCCGACCGACAGGTCGATGCCGCCGGTGAGGATCACCAGCGTGACGCCGACCGCGAGGATGCCGCGGGAGGCGAAGGCGCCGATCGCGTTGGTCAGGTTGGTCTGGTTCCAGAACACGTCGCCCTTGGTGACGATCCCGAGCAGGACCACCAGCACCAGGCCGATGTAGCCCTGCAGGGACCCGAGCGCGGGCAGCGCCCTGACCAGCCGGCGGCGCAGCGGCGGTTTGGCCGCCAGTTCCTCCGCCTCGGGCGGCACGGTCTGCGTGCTAGTCATCTTCTCCCTCGCGGGACGTAGGAGCGGACGCGAGTACCGCCTGGCGGGCCATGGCGGCGGTGAGGATCGCCTCCTGGTCCGCGGCTTCGCGGGTGAATTCGCCGGTCACCCTGCCCTCGCAGAGCACGACGATGCGGTCGCACATGGCGATCAGTTCGGGCAGTTCGGAGGAGACGACGAGGATCGCGGTGCCGGCGCTGGCGAGCTGGTTCATCAGCGCGTGGATCTCGGCCTTGGCGTTCACGTCGATGCCGCGGGTGGGCTCGTCCATGAGCAGCAGGCTGGGCTTGGTGAGCAGGCACTTGGCCAGCACCACCTTCTGCTGGTTGCCGCCGGACAGCGTGTTGACGACGGTGTTCAGGCCGGGTGTCTTCACCCGCAGCTCGGCGATCTGGCCGGCGACCGCGGTGCGCTCGGCCTTCTTGTCGACGGTGAGCCAGGGCCGGCGGAACCGGCCGAGCGCGGCCAGGCTGGTGTTGAACCGCACCGAGTTGGCGAGTACCAGGCTCTGGCCCTTCCGGTCCTCGGCGACCATCGCGATGCCGTGCCGGATCGCGGCCTTCGGGCTGGTGGGCCGGTACGGCTTCCCGTCCAGCCAGAACCGGCCGCCCACCGTGTGTCCGGGGTGGACACCGAACACCGACTCGAGCACCTCGGTGCGTCCGGCGCCCATCAGCCCGGCCAGGCCGACGATCTCGCCGGCCCGCACGGTCAGGTCCACCCCGCGCAGCGGCGAGCTGCCGGTGCCCGACTCCGGGTCGAGGGTGAGGCCCTCGACCCGCAGCCGGGTGGCGTCGGCGCCGTCCCCCGTGGCGCCGCCGTTCTCGCGCGGGTACAGCTGACCGAGCGGCCGGCCGACCATCATCTGGATCAGCTCGGCGCGGGTCGTCTCCGCCTTCTCGCGCCGGCCGATCAGCTCGCCGTCCCGCAGCACGGTGACCGAGTCGGCGATCTCCTCCAGCTCCTCCAGCCGGTGCGAGATGTACACCACCCCGACCCCGCGGGCGGTCAGGTCGCGGATCACCGCGAACAGCCGGTGCACCTCGGCGTCGGCCAGCGCCGATGTGGGCTCGTCCATGACCAGCACCCGCACGTCGTGGTTGAGCGCCTTCGCCACCTCGATGAGCTGCCGCTCGGCGATCCGGCACTGCCGGACCAGCCGGCGGGGCGGGACGTCGAGCCCCAGCCCGGCCAGCAGCTCGGCGGCGCGGGTGTCCATCGCCTTGCGGTGCAGGGTGCCGCGCCGGGTCCGGCGTTCCTGCCCGAGGAACAGGTTGTCGGCCACGGACAGTTCCGGCACCAGGTTCAGCTCCTGGTGGATCATGGCGATGCCGTGCCGGGTGGCGTCCCGCGGGCTGTGGATCGACACCGGTTGGCCCTCGACGCTGATCTGCCCTTCGTACGTGGAGTGCACGCCGGCCAGGATGTTCATCAGCGTGGACTTGCCGGCGCCGTTCTCGCCGAGCAGCGCGGCGACCTCCCCGGCGTGGACGGTGAAGTCCACGCCGTTCAGCGCGCGCACGCCGGGGAAGCTCTTGCTGACGCCGTGCATCTCCAGCAGTACGTCAGGAGTCACCCCCCACCCCCCGTCAGGCTGACCGCGCGGTAGCCGGCCGAGGACCAGTCCGCCGAGCCGGGCACCGGCGTCAGCGTCACGGTGATCTCGCCGCGGCCGGCGGTGACCGAGGCCGGCAGCAGGTAGTTGTCGTCCAGCCAGCGGTGGCTGGCGTTGCCGAGCGGCTCCAGCCAGTTCGGCAGCCGGTGGCCGTTCACCACGACCTCGACCTGCTGGTACGCCTCGGCCTGGTCGCCGGTGCGGGCCAGCACCACCCCGCTGTTGCGCGGATCGATCGCCAGCCGGAAGCTGATCGCCGCCGAGTCCCTGCGCTGGGTGCCGGTGACCGGCGCCGGCGTGCCGTCGTTGCCCTCGTAGTCCGAGGTCAGCGAGGTGGCGATGGTCGGGGCGACCTCGGTGAAGCGGTGCGCGGCCTCGCTGCTGGTGTCACCCACGGTGAGCGAGTCGGTCTGGTGCTGGGTCGACCGGGCCTGGCCGTACCAGTACGCGGTGGTCGAGTACGTCGCCGCCACGTCGTCGTGCTGGCCGTGCTCGATGCCGAACGTGATGTCGTCGGCGAACGGCACCGCGTCGATCAGCATCAGCCGGTAGGCGGTGGTGCAGTCGGAGTTGGCCGCGCAACCGCTGTCGGCGGTCAGGTGCGCGGTGTTGCCGTTGGTGAAGTTGCTGTACGTGCCGCGGTTGAAGTACCAGCCGCTCTGGTAGAAGTCCTCGGTGCCGGTGCCGTGCAGCTCGGGGCTGTGCGAGCCGTCGGTGTACACCCGCTCGTCGCCCTCCAGGTAGCCGCGGCTGGTCGGGCCCCGCATGTCGGCGGTGACCCCGACGAACTTGCCGTGCCCGCTCGCCTCCAGGAACGTCCAGTCCGCGCCCGGCGTGGTCGCGCCGGCGTGCGAGGAGGTGCGGAAGTACCCGGACGTGCCGGCCGCCAGCCCGGCCTCCGGGCCCGGCGTGACGGTGACGTCGGCCGCGCCGGTTACGGTCAGCTCCGAGTCGTTGACCAGCTGCACGGTGGCGCCGTGCAGGTACGGCATCGGCCACCAGGACGTGTAGGTGTGGGTGGCCGGGTCGGCGGCGAAGTACAGCGCCTTGACCGGCTCGGCCGCGAACCCGCTGCCGTAGAACTCGCCGAGCGGCGTGTCGACGGTGCGCTGCCCGTCGGCGGTGACCCGCACCCGCAGCCCGGACAGGACCTGCTGGCTGGTGCGCAGCGTGGCGAGCTGGTCGGCGTCCAGCGGGTAGAAGTAGGTGCGCACGCCCTCCCAGGTCCGGACGGCGATGGAGTACGCGTGCGCGGACTCGCCGGCGGCGTTGCCGACGTCGACCGTGTCGGTGCGGGTGGTGGCGCCGTTGACGTGGCTGTCCACCCAGTACGTGAACTCGTTGAAGTCGAAGTCGGAGGACACGAACGTGTTCCGGATCGTGATGCTGGACTTGCCGGCGGTGGCCGACGCGGGCAGCTCGACGGACTGCTCCGCCCACTCGCCCGCCGCGACGGCCGGCTGGACGACGGCGGATGGCCTGATCGCGGACTGCGGCTTGGCGGCGGTCGGGCTCGGCGCCCACTGCCCGACGACCACGCCGTCCACCGACACGGTGGCGACCTGGTGGCCGATGCCCGGGTCGAGCCGGCGGGTCAGCCGCACGCCCTGGTTGTTCGGGTCGATGGCGACGGTGAACTGGCTGTACCCGTCGTTACCGGACGCGTCCTTGCCGAAGGCGCGGCCGTCGTCGGTGACCTCGCGCGGGCTGACCTGGCTGGTCTGCGGCAGCCGCACCCTGATCGCGGACACCTCACCGCTGGCGGGGCTGTCGGTGTGGGTGTCGGTCAGCGTCGCGGTCTCGCCGGGCGCGAGGTCGAGCGCGGAGTGCCTGGTGCGCGCGCCGGACCGGGTCGGCTTGGGGTCACGGGTGCCGGCGGCCTTGAGCGTGGCCAGCACGTCGGTGGCCTTGTCGGTCGGGTCGAACGTGCTGATGCCGTCGGCGCTGGCGAACGTGCGGTAGCTGGTGTGGTTGAAGTACGGCGTGCTGTCGGTGCTGACCCGCATCGAACTGCGGAACGTCATCGGCACCGCGATGTACACCCCGCCGGAGCTCTGGTCGGCGTTGGCGACCAGCGGGTACGTGAACGGGTCGCCGACCTTGCCGTCGACCACGTCCTGCAGCGGGGCGTGCAGGACGGTCTTCCCGTCCAGCGTGATCGTGATGTCGCCGGTACCGCGCACGTCGCCGCCGTCCCGGGTGAACCAGATCGAGTCCAGCTCGCCCGGCCCGGAGTGCTCGGCGATCACGCAGGACGTGGCGGTGCGGCGCAGGCAGGAGGAGTTGCCGCTGAACCCGTCGTCGTTGCCGCCGCTCCGGTCGAAGCTGGAGAACTGGCGGGTCTTGACGCCGGTGGACAGCTCGGGCAGCCGCTCCGGGTGCCGGTACAGGTCCCAGCCGACCGGCCCGACGGGCGCCGGGGCCGGCCTGGCGTGCACCGGCGCGGCGAAGGACAGGACCAGCGCGGCGGCGGCCAGCGGCACTCCGGCCGCCAGCCGCTTGCGCGCGCTCACGCCGCGTCCCCGAAGCCGTCGTAGTCGACGCCGAGCAGGTCGCAGACGGCCCGCAGCTCGGCGACGTGCTCGCCGGGGATGGCGTGGATGTGGTTGGCGCCGAACCGGGACAGGAACTCCTCGGCCGGCACGTGCAGCGACGCGAACGCGTGCGGCCACTCGAACGTGGACTGGCGCATCATCGACTCGTTGGTGGCGTCGTCGTAGTTGACGAACTCGCCGCGCATGACGTGCATCCGGTACCGGCCGTCGTGCCTGGTCAGCCGGGCCAGCGTCATCTCGCCGGGAGCGGCGAGGTGCTGGACGGAGGCGCCGCCGGCCGGGAAGTAGAAGATCTCCGGGTAGAGGTGGGTGCGGGCCAGGTTCTCGGCCGGATCGTCGGAGCGGGCCGCGTACCAGGTGGCGTGCTGGCCGGAGTTGCACAGGTCCCACACGTCGCGGTCGGCGTGGTAGTGCCGGACGTCGGCGAACAGCGCCGGCACGCCGCCGCCGAGCGTCTTGAGCAGCTGCATGGTGAGCGCGCCGTCCATGTCCGCCTCGGTGGCGGTGACGTGGGTGTCCTTGGGGCCGTCCCAGTCGTACGGGTCGTTGAGGAACGCCTCGGTGACGTCCATGGTGGTGAAGTGCGTGGTCAGCTCCGGTTGGCCCTTGATGCCGGAGAAGTCCAGGTTCCACTCGTCGATCAGCTCGCGCATCGCGTAGTACGAGCGGATCTGGCGTTCCAGCAGCTCCGGGGTGAGCTGCTTGCCGTCGTAGTGGACGCCGGCGGCGTGCCGCTCCAGCCACTCCCGGGCGTTGGTGACGCGGGACTGTTCGACCAGGTCGGAGCGGCGGACGATCTCCCACTGGTCGATCTCCTCGACGTCCACGCCGAAGGTCCGCATCCACTGGTCGGTGTTGCCGACCGCGGTGTACATGCCCATCGGCCGGCCGCCGATCCGGCCGAAGGTCGAGCCGCGCAGCCGCTGGACGGCGGCGCCGGCGCGGCCGGCGGCGCTGACCTTGCCGAGCACCGCCGCGTCCCGGATGTCGCCCCAGGCGCGGCTGTGGGTGCGGCCGATCTGGTCGAGCGCGCCGCCGCCGGCGAGCATGCCGACCATGCCGGGGTACTGGGGGTCGATGTTGGCCAGCAGCTGGAGCGGGCCGCGGGTGGCCTCGGCGGCCAGCATCGTGAAGTGCGGGAACGCCCAGACCGCGTAGTGGAACAGGGTCAGGTCGGGGCGCTGGTCGGCCAGCCAGCGGGCCTGGCTGGTGGCCAGCTCGTTGGTCCAGACGATCTCCGGCGCGACGATCACCTCGTGGCCGGCGTCGCGGAGGGCGGCGGTGAGGGTGTCACTGGCGCGGGTGATGAAGTCGGCGACGTCGCCGTGGACGAAGTCGCGGCCGTCGGACAGGGACAGGATGCCGATGCGTGCCACGGGGCAGTACCTCCGGGGACAGGGCGTGAAATCGTTCTCTGGAATCGATTTCTGGCACCGTAGAATCCGGTTCGAGATGTGTCAATACCGCGCAACCGCGAAGTTCGTCCGGTAGTGTAAGCCAACCCGATCCCCCGGGAAATCGATTTCAGACTTACTGCTAGGTTAGGGCCTGATGGCGCACGTGACGATCCGTGACGTGGCCGCGGTGGCTGGCGTGTCGCCGGCCACCGTGTCCCGCGTGCTGAACACCAACGACCGGGTGCGCCCGGAGCTGCGCGACCGCGTGCACGACGCGGTGGCCCGGCTCGTCTACCGGCCCAACAGCCAGGCGCGCAGCCTGCGCACCAGAGCCACCACCGTGCTCGGACTGATCATCTCCGACATCCAGAACCCGTTCTTCACCGCGATGGTGCGCGGCGTCGAGGACGCGGCCTCGGCGGTCGGGTACTCGGTGGTGCTCGCCAACTCCGACGAGGACCTGTCCAAGGAGCAGCGGTACCTGGAGATCGCCGCCGCCGAGCAGATGGCCGGCGTGGTGCTCTCCCCCGCCTCCGCCGCCGACACCCGCATCGACCTGCTGGTCGAGCGCAACATCCCGGTGGTCACCATCGACCGCCGGATCCGCTCCTCCACAGTGGACAGCATCACGGTGAACAACCACCGTGCCGCGCACGAGGCCGTCTCCCACCTGCTCGCCGCCGGCTGCCGCCGCATCGGCGTCGTCGCGGGGCCGCCCGACATCACCACCGCCGCCGGCCGCCTCGCCGGCTACCGGGCCGCGCTCAAGGAGGCGGGCGTGCCACTCGACCCGTCACTCGTCGTGCGCGGCAACTTCCGCGTCGACGGCGGCCGCGAAGCCACCCGCAAGCTGCTCGCGGCCGGCCCGCCGCCCGACGGCCTGTTCGTCACCAAC
>JBJMIH010000007.1:0-8527 GCA_045806985.1 Mycobacteriales bacterium
ACGGTTGACCCTCGTCTCCGAAGTAACAGGAATCGCCGCCTTCCCCACCTGGCTCCCCCGTCTTACGCTGATGAAGCATGCTCGGTGCCGGAGGGGAAGCCGGCGCCCGGCGTGTGTGAAGGTTGGGTGCCCGATGCAACTCGACGAGGTGCGGTTCTTGACGGTCGCAGAGGTGGCCGCGCTGATGCGCGTCTCCAAGATGACCGTGTACCGCCTGGTGCACTCCGGTGAGTTGACCGCCGTGAGAGTAGGTCGTTCGTTCCGCGTCCCCGAGTCCGCCGTCCACGAGTACCTTCGGGACGCGTTCGTCGAGGCCGGCTGAGCAGGCCCGACCGTTGCCCCGGCTCGAGGGCCGCCGGGGCGACTCGGAGCCACGACAAGCAGTACGCGATCGGTGGTGTCGGGTCGACGTCAGTGCCTGCGCGACGCCCGCGAGCGGGGGGCTCGGGAGCGGCGGGTACGCTGACGGATGGCCGCCGTGTGACGATGCCGCGCGGCCACCGGACATCTACCGAACGTCGAACGAGGGTGCCGCATGGGCTCAGTCATCAAGAAGCGTCGGAAGCGGATGGCGAAGAAGAAGCACCGCAAGCTGCTCAAGAAGACGCGGGTCCAGCGCCGCCGCCAGGGCAAGTAGCGGCAGGTAGCGCCGGGGCGAGGCCGCCCCGGCGCTCCGCCGGATCGGGGGACCGCGGACGTAACCGGCCGTTACACGCCGTTATCCGCCACGACCCGCCACCGGCCGGGTCGCCGGGCTAGGATCGGTCTCCGACACGACGAGACGTTGGGGGTGACGGGTGCCGCCCAAAGTTGTCCTCGTCACCGGGGTCAGCAGGTACCTCGGGAGCCGTCTGGCCGCGCAGCTGGCCGCCGAGGAGAAGATCGAGCGCGTCATCGGGGTGGACACGGCCCCGCCGCGCCGGGAGATGCTCCAGGTGCTCGGGCGTACCGAGTTCGTGCGCGCCGACATCCGCAGCCCGCAGATCCTCAAGGTGGTCGCCGGCGAGCACGTCGACACGGTGGTCCACCTGGACATCACGGCCATCCCCAGCGACGTCGGCGGCCGCTCGTCGATGAAGGAACGCAACGTCATCGGCACCATGCAGCTGCTGGCCGCCTGCCAGCGCTCCGACCACGTCCGCAAGCTGGTGCTGAAGTCCTCCACCGCGGTGTACGGGTCCTCGCCGCGCGACCCGGCGCTGTTCACCGAGGAGGACGGGCCGAAGGAGCAGCCCAGGTCCGGGTTTGCCAAGGACGCCGCCGAGATCGAGGGCTACGTGCGCGGCTTCGCCCGCCGCCGGCCGGACGTGGCGGTCAGCCTGCTCCGGTTCGCGAACTTCCTGTCCCCGCACCTGGACACGCCGCTGACCCGGTACTTCACGCTGCCGGCGATGCCGGTGGTGTTCGGCCACGACCCCCGACTCCAGTTCATCCACCTGGACGACGGGCTCGAGGTGATGCGGCTGGCCACCGTGGACGACCGGCCCGGCACGGTGAACGTGGCGGGGGCCGGCGTGCTGCCGCTGTCGCAGGCGATCCGGCGGGCCGGCCGGGTGGCGATCCCGGTGCTGCCGGTCGTCGCCGGCCTGGTCGGCAGGGCGGTCCGGGGTAGCCGGCTGGTGGACTTCTCGCCGGAGCAGCTGGCCTTCCTGCGGTACGGGCGCGGCGTCGACACCAGCAGGCTGACCGGCGAGTTCGGGTACCTGCCCCGGTACACCACCGTGCAGGCCTTCGACGACTTCGTCCGTGGCCGGAACCTGACGTCGCCGATCAGCCCTGCCGTGCTGGAAGTCGTGGAGCAGGCGATCCTCGACCGGATCCGTGGGGACGCGCGGGAGGACGACCGGTGACGCAACTGCCGCCCGAGTGGGAGGACAGGATCGCCGGCGCGCTGGCGTTCCTGCGCCGCCGGATCAGTGGCGAGTACGAGATCGACGACTACGGCTTCGACCCGGACCTGTCCGAGCACGTCTTCCTGCCGCTGCTCCGGCCGATGGCCGAGCGGTACTTCCGCGTCGAGGTGTCCGGCGCCGGGCGGATCCCGCCGGAGTCCGGCGCGCTGGTGGTGGCCAACCACTCCGGCACGCTGCCGCTGGACGCGCTGATGACCGGCCTCATCGTCCATGACCACACCGGCCGGCACCTGCGGATGCTCGGCGCCGACCTGGTGTTCAAGACGCCAGCGGTTGGCTCGCTGGCCCGGAAGGCCGGTGTCACGCTGGCCTGCAACTCCGACGCCGAGGGCCTGCTCACCAAGGGCGAGCTGGTCGGCGTGTGGCCGGAGGGGTACAAGGGCCTCGGCAAGCCGTTCACCGACCGGTACAAGCTGCAACGCTTCGGCCGGGGCGGATTCGTGACGGCGGCGCTGCGGACCGGGGCGCCGATCGTGCCGTGCGCGATCGTCGGGGCCGAGGAGATCTACCCGATGGTCGCCAACGCGAAGGTGCTGGCCCGGCTGTTCAACCTGCCGTACTTCCCGGTCACGCCCACCTTCCCGTGGCTGGGGCCGCTCGGGGTGATCCCGCTGCCGTCCAAGTGGTACGTGGAGTTCGGTGAGCCGGTGCGCACCGACGAGTTCGGGCCGGACGCCGCCGACGACCCGATGCTCGTGTTCAACCTCACCGACCAGGTACGCGAGAGCATCCAGCAGGCGCTGCACCGGCTGCTGCTGGAGCGCAGGTCAGTCTTCGGGTAGCCGCCGCTCGATCACCGTCTCCGCCGCGTCGGCGGGCGGCGTGACCGGCTGCTCGACCACGGTGGTCGCCTCGTCGGCGGCCGGCACGACGACCGGGCGTTCCAGCACGGTCGGCGCCTGGTCGACCGGAACCGTCACCGCGGGCGCGGCCGCGGGTGCCGGGGTGGCGGCGGTGACCAGCGCCTCCAGCGGCGCCAGCGCCGCGCCGCGCACGCCGGGTACCCGGCGCAGCACGCGGAGGATCTGCGCGGCCTGTTCCGGCCGGCCGGCGCGCAGGTGGGCCAGCGCCATCGTGTGCGCCGTGGTCGGGCTGAACCAGGCCGCGTACGCCCGCTCCGCGTGCGGGACGCCCTCCGGCCAGCTGTCCTCGGCGCCGTTCAGCAGCAGCCAGGCGAGGTTGTTCCTGGCCATCGCCTTCGCCCTGCGGGTGCCGAGCGTGTCCCTGCCGAGCGCGTCGCGGTAGGCGGCGACCGCGTCGTCCCGCCGGCCCTGGGCGCTGTACAGCTCGCCGAGCCGGGCCAGCACCCTGCCGGCGGTGGGGTGGTCGGCGCGGGCCTTCTCCAGCGCCGTCACCGTCGCGGTCGGGTCGAGTACCAGGGCGTCGGCGACGGCGGCGTTGCCGTCGAGCTCGTCGGACAGGTCGCGCCGGTGCCGGGACAGCCAGCCCGGGCGGGCCACGGTGCCGCTGAACAGCAGCGCGTACGTCGCCACGAACGCCGTCGCGATGCCGAGCGTGCCCCACCAGCCGCCGGTGGCCAGCCACAGCACCGCGCCCACCAGCAGCGGCAGCGCCACCGGGCCGTACTCGGTCGCCACCCTGCCCGGGTACCGGCCGCACCAGCCGCGCGGGCCCGGCCACACGTCGGCGCCCAGCGGGGAGATCCGCACCTCCACCACCGGCGAGCCGTACCGGCGGAACAGCAGCCGCCCGGTACCCACCCTGACCAGCACCGGGTCGCCGCCCGCGAACAGCGCCGCCTGCGCCGCCGCGTGCAGCACCAGGAACAGCAGCAGGGCGAGGATCACCGCCAGCACCGCGCCGCCCGGCGAGGCGCCGGGCGCCAGCAGGCCGAAGGCCACGACGAGCGCGAGCCTGGGGACGAACTGGGAAATTCGGCGGACCAGCACCTACGCAAGTATTGGCGAACTGCCGCCCTCGATCAAACCGGGTCAGCCGCGGCGGCGGCGGGCGGCCAGGCCGGCGGCGGTGCCGCCGACCACCGCGCCGGCGGCGAGCGCGGCCGGGACACCCACCTTCACCGCGCGCCGGCCGGTCCGGAAGTCGTGCACCGGCCAGCCCTCCGCACGGGCCGTGTCGCGCAGGTCGCCGTCCGGGTTGACCACCGCGGGGTGGCCGACCGCCCGCAGCATCGGCAGGTCGTTGACCGAGTCGCTGTACGCGTAGCACTCGGCCAGGTCCAGGCCCTCCCGGGCGGCCAGCGCGACCACCGCGTCGGCCTTCGCCGGGCCGTGCAGCGGGTCGCCGCGCAGGTGCCCGGTGTACCGGCCGCTCTCGACCTGGGCGACCGTGCCGAGCGCGCCGGTCAGCCCGAGCCGGTCGGCGATGATGTTGGCCAGCTCGACCGGGGTGGCGGTGACCAGCCACACCTGCATGCCCTCGCGCACGTGCTGCTCGGCGAGCGCGCGGGTGCCCGACCAGATCCGGTCGGCCATCTCCTCGTCGTAGATCTCCTCGCCGAGCCGCTCGATCTCGGCCACCTCGCGGCCGGCCACGAACGCCAGCGCGCTCTCCCGGGCCAGCGCCAGCGTGTCGTGCGACTCGCCGCGGGCCCGGAACTTCGCCTGGTGCCAGGCGAAGCCGACCAGGTCGCGGGTGCGGAAGTACCGCCGGGTGGCCAGCCCCTTGGCGAAGTAGTAGATCGAGGCACCGCGCATCAACGTGTTGTCGACGTCGAAGAAGGCTGCCGCAGCGACCACGGTGTCGAGACTACCCGGCCGTCAGGGGTGCGCTGAGGACGTCGGCGTGAGCCCGCCGACGGCCCCGTTCACCAGCTTCTGCAGCGGGTCCACCACCTTGCCGAGGCCGCTGTCCGGGCTCGGGCTGGCGCCGCCGTTGGGAGCCGGGCTGGCCGAGCCGCCGGGCACCGGGTCGCTGCCGGGCAGCGTCGGCACCGTCGTGGTGGGCACCGAGGTCGGGTTGTTGCCGCCGCTCGGGTGCCTGGTGTGCCCCGGCGTGCCGCCGGTGAGCTTGCGGGCGGTGCCGCACGGACCCGGCAGCGGCCCGAGGTCGTCGACCTGGTCCGCGGCGGCGCCGCAGGGCATCTGGGTGGCGAGCGCGGCGGCCCTGGCCAGTACCCGCTCGTCCAGCACCAGCGAGTCCAGGACCCGGTCGCGGACACCCGGCGGGAGCTGGTCGATCAGCGCCCCGAGCTGCTTGCGCTGGGTGTCGGCGAACCCGCTGACCGTGCCGAGCGGCCGCAGCGACCGCTTGTCGACGGCGGTCGAGGTGAGCAGCCGCACGCCGCTGGTGGTCTCGTCGTCCATGTCGGCGAGCACCTTGGCCAGGTCGTCGGGGGACCGGTGGCCCATCTGGCTCAGCTCGTCCAGCCGGGTGCGGGCGAACTGGAGGTACAGCTGGCCCTTCTCGGTGTCCGAGCCGGCCAGCGCGAGGCGTGCCGACTCCTTCTGCCGCTTCACGCCGTACAGCGGGTCGCCGGGCACGGCGCTGCCGCTGGCGTAGCTGACACTGCCGGCGGACACGACGATCGCGACCGCGGCGGCGACACCGATCCACAGGCCGCGATGCCGCCTGCGGCCGGGGGCGCGGTGCTGGCCGGGCGCGCGCAGCCGCTCCTCGGCCCCAGCCGCGCGGGGCTCGGGCACCGCGTCCTGCATGGTGGCGAGTTGCGCCTGGGCGAGCAGCCGGGTCCGCAGCCTGGCCTTGAAGTCCGGGTCGGCCTCGACGGGCGGGCGCTCGGACAGGTCAGCCAGCGCCGTCGCTGTCCGCAACATCGGCCCGTACTCGGCGTCGTGCCCTCCGGGCTCGGCGCCGGTCCCGTCCTCGGCCCGTTCGAGCAGCTCAGCGAAGCGCTCAGCGCGCCGCCGGGCACGGAAGTTGGCCGTCACGCTGAACACCTCCCTCGGTTACGTATCGAAGCCGCCGCTCGCATCCGGCTTAACGCTCCAGCACCCACGGCCGTTACGGGGGCCGGGACAAAATCGGACGTAACCCTCGTCACGTCGCGGCGACCGGGGGTCGGGCGGCGGGGGGTCACGGGGTGAAGCCTTCCGGGAGGAGCCGGCCGAGCGTCCGGACGGCCCGGTACTGGAGCGCCTTGATCGCGCCCTCGTTCTTGCCCATCACCGCGGCGGTCTCGGCCACCGACAGGCCCTGCAGGAACCGCAGCACGATGCACTCCTGCTGCTCCGGATTGAGCCGCTTGACGGTTTCCAGCAGGGTCGCGTTGGTGAGCTGGTCGAGGACCTCGCCCTCCGGGCCGTCCTCGGCGCGGTCGGCGTCGAGCATGTCGGCGGTGGAGACCTCCAGCCGGTACCGGCCGGACTTGTAGTGGTCGGCGACCAGGTTCCGGGCGATCGTCACCAGCCAGGCCCCGAAGTCGCGGCCCTGCCAGGTCACCGAGGTGATCCTGCGCAGCGCGCGCAGGAAGGTCTCGCTGGTCAGGTCCTCGGCCAGCGCGCGGGTGCCGACCCGGTAGTAGATGTACCGGAAGACCAGGTCGATGTACCGGTCGTACAGCTCGGCGAAGGCGTCGGTGTCGCCGGCCTGGGCCCGCTCGACGATCCGCCAGACCTCGTTGGGTTCCTCGGGGCGGTCGTGGCCGGGCTGCTCGGGCGGGGTGGGGCGGCCGCCGTCGGGGGTGGCGTACGGGCGCGGTCGTGGCCGGTCGCCGCCGGCCTCGGCCCTGGGTGCGGCGGCTCCGGCGGTCCCGGCGGTCGTCGCCGCCGGTCCGGTGGCCGGGCTCGCCGGGGCGGCGCCGTCGCGGGTCACCACGTTCCGCAGCGCGGCCCGGAGGGCGGCGATGCCGTGAGCGGCGGGGCGGGACGGACCTGCCGCCATCGGGATGGCGCTCACCGCGTTCCCCCCTGCCCGGGGTGGGTCACGGCAGGGGACAGCGGTCGAGCGGGCGAGCCGTGGGGGGGCACGCGGATCTCCCTCGCGTTCCGGGATGGGGCCACTACGCCTTGCGTTCGGGGATGATACGGCGGGCAACGCCCGTTCGTCCGCGAGAGCGAAGAATTCTCAGCCCCCGCGACCTTGCGGGCGTCGGCAAATTGGCTGGTAGACAGGTATGTATAGCTATCTGTAATCAGGTGGTCGCTTGGCGTGTCAACCTTGCTCCATGCCCGAGCGTTGCACACCGTCACCGCTCTGACCAGCCGGTACCAGGCCCGAAAACGCGCCGCGGCCCCGGTCGCACCGCCTCGGCGGTACGACCGGGGCTCGGCCCCCCGGCGCGGTTACCCCCCCACGTTCTTGAAGTTCGGCAGCCTCGGGCCTGGACTTGAGAGGCGATCCAGAAAAAGTCTGTGGCAGACTCCGCGCAGGCGGCGGTGACGAGGGGGTGGGCCCGTGCCCACACAGACGAACTCAGTGACGAACCTGGCGGATCTCGTACGACGGCACCGGAACTCCAACCGGCCCGCGCTGGTCTTCCGCGAGACGACGGTGACCTGGGCGGAGTTGGACCGCCAGGTCGATCAGGCCGCGGCCGCGCTGCGCGGGCTGGGCCTGGCCGAGGGCGACAGGGTCGCGCTCCAGCTGCCCAACGTGCCCGAGTTCCCGGTGGCGTACTTCGGCGCGCTGCGGGCCGGGCTGGTCGCCGTGCCGGTCAACGTGGCCTACACCGGCCGCGAGCTCGCCCACGTGCTCACCGACTCCGGCGCCAGGGCGATCCTCACCTCCCCGGCCAGCGCCGACGCGGCCGGCCCGGCGGTGGAGCGCGTCCTCACCACCGGGGCGGCCTGGGACGCGCTGCTCGCCGGCGCGGAAGGCGCGGAGGTGCCGGGCACCGCGCGGGGCGGCGAGGACCTGGGCGTGCTGCTGTACACATCGGGCACCTCCGGCCGGCCGCGCGGCGCGATGCTGTCGCACCGGGCCCTGCTGGCCAATCTGGAACAGTGCTCGGCCATCCAGCCGCCGCTGCTCGGCTCGGGCGACACCGTCCTGCTGGTGCTGCCGCTGTTCCACATCTACGGGCTGAACCCCGGCCTCGGCATGGTGGCCTGGCACGGCGCCACCGGCGTGCTGGCCGAGCGGTTCGACCCGCACGGCACGGTGGAGCTGATCGCGCGGCACCGGGTCACGGTCGTGGTGGGCGCGCCGCCGATGTACGTGGCCTGGTCGCTGCTGCCCGACCTCGGCGAGCCGTTCAGCCACGTCCGGCTGGCGCTGTCCGGCGCGGCCCCGCTGCCCGGCGACACGCTGCGCCGGCTGCTCGACACCACCGGCCACCACGTGTTCGAGGGGTACGGGCTCACCGAGAGCGGTCCCGTGCTCACCTCGACGCTGCGCAGCGAGGTGGCCAAACCGGACTCGATCGGCCGGCCGGTCCCTGGCGTGGAGCTGAAGCTGCTCGACGACGACGGCGACGAGACCGACGAGGACGACCCCGGCCAGATCTGGGTACGCGGGAAGAACCTGTTCTCCGGGTACTGGCCGGACGGCTCCGGCGGGCCGGGCGAGGACGGCTGGTGGGCGACCGGCGACGTCGCGTACGCCGACGAGGACGGCGACCTGCACCTGGTCGACCGGCTCAAGGAACTGGTGCTGGTGAGCGGGTTCAACGTGTACCCGCGCGAGGTGGAGGACGTGCTGGCCGCGCACGCCGACATCGAGGAGGCCGCGGTCAT
>JBJMIH010000008.1:0-40871 GCA_045806985.1 Mycobacteriales bacterium
CCACCACGGCGAACAGCACGTCGACGGCCTTCCGGCCGAGTTCGTCGTGGGGGAGCGCGACGGTGGTGAGCCGGGGCCGCATCCAGGTGGCGATGGGGTGGTCGTCGAAGGAGACCACGGAGACGTCGGCGGGCACCTTCAGTCCGAAGTCGTCGAGTGCCTGGTACGCGCCGAAGGCGAGCCGGTCGTTAAGGCAGATCAGGGCCCGTGGCCGCTCCTGTTCGAGCAGTTCGCGGGTGACCTGGTAGCCGTACTCCGGAATCCAGTCCGGGCAGACCCGGCCGCCGGCGATCCGCACCCTGGCCTCGTGGAAGGTCTCCCGGATGCCGGTGATCCGCTCGATCCCGGCCAGCGCCTCCGGCGGGACGTCGCGCACGCCGGGACCGCCGCCGATCAGGTGGATGCCGGTGCGGTGGCCGGCGTCCAGCAGGACCCTGGCGGCGGCCCGGCCGGCCTCGACCTCGTCTGGCAGCACCGAGGGGAGCGGGGACGGCCGCTTCGGGACCGCGTTCAGCAGCACGGCGGGACCGCTGGTGACGGCCTTCGGCACCTTGATGGTCCTGGTGAACATCGACGCGAGGATGATCCCGTCGACCTGGCGGTCGTGCATGGCCTGCAACAGGCCGCGCTCGAGTTCGGCGTCCCCCTCGGTCTCGCCGATGAACAGCATCACCCCGCGCTCGCGGGCGGCTTCCAGCGCTCCCTTGATCATGTCGCCGGCCAGTCGCGAGGTGGCGACGGTGTCGGAGACGAAGCCGATGGTGCGGCTGGTGCCGGTCCGCAGGCCGACGGACACGATGTTGGGCCGGTACTCCAGCTCGTCGGCGGCCCGCAGTACCCGCTGCTCGACCGTCTGGGAGATCCGCAGCTCGCGGCCGCGGCCGGAGAGCACCAGCGATGCCGTGGTCGACGAGACGCCGGCATGCCGGGCGACGTCGGCAAGGGTGACCCGTCGAGGGCTCACCAGGACCTCCAGGGGCGACGAGCGGGTACAGGGCCTTGACATTCGATGAAACGCACCGTAACACTGACCTCGCTAATACGATTTAGCACCTGGCCCACTACTTCATCGAGGTGACGCTGATGTCGCGTCGAGCTCGTACCCGCGGCCCGTGGCCCGTGCTCGGTGCCGTCGTGCTCGCGGGCACACTGGCGGCCGGCTGCGGGGGGCCGGGAAGCGGCAAGTCAACCGCAACGGACAACAGCACGGCACTCGCCAAGGCTCCGACCTGCGGCACGGCACCGGTCACGATGTCGGGGTACTTCGAGACCGGCTTCCCGATGCCGAGAGCGCTCACGGACGAGTTCACCAGGCAGTACCCGAACGTGAAGTGGGACATCCGCGAGGACCAGTTCGCGGTGATCACCCAGAACGCGCCGCGGGTGCTGGCCGACGACCCGCCGGACCTGATGCGGCTTCCGCAGGTCTCCGAGCTGGTCAAGGACCACCTGCTGAAGAACCTCGACGGGTACGCGCACGTCTACGGCTGGGACAGGTGGCCGGCGTCCCAGCTGGAGCAGCTGCGGATCGGTCCGGGCGGCCGGCCGCGCGGCGAGGGGTCGCTGTACGCGTTGGGCCTCAACTTCAGCATGACCGGCGTCTTCTACAACAAGCAGCTCGCCGCCCGGATCGGGATGACCGACCCGCCGGCCACGCTGGCCGAGCTCGACAGCGACCTGGCCAAGGCCAGCCAGGCGGGCATCACCCCGATCGTCCAGTTCAACGGCGGGGCGACCGGAGGGTTCGCGTTCCCGCTGCAGGACCTGATGGCCTCCTACGGCTCACCCAGGCCCGTCAACGACTGGATCTTCCAGAAGCGCGGCGCCAGCATCGACACCCCGTCCAACCTGAAGGCCACGCGTCACCTCCAGGACTGGGTCAGGGCCGGGTACTTCGACAAGGACGCCAACGCCATGGACTACGCCAAGATGATGAGCAGGTTCCTGGCCGGCGGCGGGCTGTTCATGTTCAACGGCGACTGGGAGTCCGGCAACCTCGACAAGCAGATGCCGGGCAACGTGGGCTTCTTCCTGATGCCCCCGGCGACGCCGGGCGGCAGGCGGGCCGCCATGTCCGCGCCGCTGACCTTCGGCATCAGCACGAAGGCCAAGCACGCCGACTGTGCCGCCTTCTTCCTCAACTGGGTGGCCACCAACCCGCGGGCCCGCGACATCGCCGTACAGGTGGGCGGCTCGCACCCGATGGGGCCGCCGGACGCGCACATGCCGGCGGTGCGGGCCGGCACGGTGACCGCGCAGACCCTGGCCGCCGGCGCCACGATCGCCCAGGACAACGGGGCGATGGACTTCATCGCCAACGCCACCGGGGCCATCTACGCCAAGAGCTGGACCCCGCAGCTGCAGAAGCTGTTCGCCGGCCAGCAGGACCCGCGGGGGCTGCTCAGATCCGTGCAGAGCGACTACAAGAGCCAGGTCGGTAGCTGAACGATGGCGACCGCGAAGCTGGACACCGCGCCCGGTCCCGGCGGGGCCAGGACCGGGCCGGTCGCCGGACCGAAGGGCGGGAGCCGCGCCCGCCCGGCGGGTCTCCACTCCCGGCGGTGGGTCGGTTGGCTGTTCGTCGCCCCCGCCCTCACGTTCTACGCGGTGTTCGTGCTGTGGCCGATCTGCCTCACCGTCGAGTACTCCCTGTACCGGTGGGACGGCATCGGCCCGTCCACCTGGGTCGGGCTGGCCAACTACCGGAAGGTCTTCACCGACCGCGAGCTGTCCGGCACCATCGTCCACGCGTTCACGCTGATCCTCTTCTTCAGCGCGATCCCGGTGCTGCTCGGCCTGGTCACCGCCGCGACCATCCGGCGGATCGCCACCAGCCGGCTCGCCGCCGTGGCCAGGATCGTGGTGTTCCTGCCCCAGGTGATCCCGCTGGTCGCCGCCGGCATCATCTGGAGTTCGCTGCTGTCCTCCAACGGGCTGGTCAACCAGCTGCTGTCGCATCTCGGCCTCGGCACGGTGAGCCGCGCCTGGCTGGGCGACTTCTCCACCGCGCTGCCCGCGGTCGGCGTGATCGGCGCCTGGGTGCTGCTCGGGCTGTGCACCCTGCTGCTGCTCGCCGGCATGAGCCGGATCGACCCGGCGCTGTACGAGGCGGCCCGGATCGACGGCGCCGGGCCGCTGCGCGAGTTCGTCTCCATCACCGTCGCCAGCCTGCGGCAGGAGATCGGCGTCTGCGTCACCGTCACCGTCATCGCCGCGCTGGCCAGCTTCGACATCATCTACATCTCCACCCAGGGCGGCCCCGGCAACTCGACGATGGTGCCCGGCCTGGAGATCTACTACCAGGCCTTCTCGGAACGGCAGGTGGGCGTGGCCTCGGCGCTGGCCGTGGTGCTGATGGCGCTGGTACTGATCTGCATCCTCCCCATCCAGTGGCTCACCAAGGAGGAGAAGTCGTGATCCTCGCGCGGCGCGAGGCGTGGACCGGACGGCTGTTGCTCATCCTGCTGATGGCGGTCACCGTGGTGCCCTTCCTCAGCTTGTTCGTCACCGCCCTGCATCCCTCCGGCACCTACCCGGCCGGGCTGTCCTGGCCGAGCCATCCGCACTGGGGCAACTTCGCCCAGGCGTTCCGGGCCGCGCACATGGGCAGGCTGCTCACCTCGAGCGTGCTCATCGTGCTCGGCGTCGTTCCGGTCTCGGTGTTGCTGGCCACGCTCGCCGGCTTCGCCATCGGACACCTGCGGATGGCGGGCCGCCGGCTGGTGTTCACGGTCTTCGTGTTCGGCCTGACGCTGCCCTTCGAGGGCATCATCACGCCGCTGTACTACCAGGTGCGCGGGATGGGCCTGCTCAACACCAGATGGGCCATCATCCTGCCGCTGATCGGGCTGTTCATGCCGTTCTCGGTGTTCTGGATGCGCGCGCACTTCGTCAACATGCCCCAGGAGCTCTCCGAGAGCGCGCGGATCGACGGCGCCAACACCTGGCAGCTCTTCTGGCGCATCCACGTTCCACTGGCCACGCCGGCGATCTCGTCGCTGGCGATCTTGCTGTTCCTGTGGACCTGGAACCAGTTCCTGCTCGCCATCGTCCTGGTCGACGACCCGGCCAAGCGGACCATGGCCGGCGCGCTGGGCGCCTTCCAGGGGCAGTGGGGAACCGACATCCCGCTGCTGTGTGCCGGCTCGCTGCTGATCCTGGCGCCGACGCTGATCGTCTTCCTCATCTTCCAGCGCCGGTTCGTCACCGCGCTGCTCCAGGGTTCGCTGAAGGGCTGACGGGCGAGGCGTGACCGACATCCGAACCGCGTACTGGACCCGCCGGCACCTGGACCGGCTCACCGAATCCCCGGCGACCACCGCGCCGGTCATCGGCCCGGGGACCCCGTACCGTGTCCTTCCCGACCACGACATCTGGGACGCCTGGCCGGTGCAGGAGGAGGACGGTTCGGTGACCGTCGCCGGCGGTACCGAGCTGTGGATGGCCCTGTCCGCCCCCGCCGCCGGCCACCCGGAAGGCCGCCACGACCACGCCAGGATCCGCCTGCTCGGCCGGACCGCCGGCGATAGCTGGACTGATCTCGGGCCGGTGTTCGCCGACGGCGCCTCGCTCGGCAGCCGGGAGTGGTCCGGGTCCGCGGTGCACCGGCCCGACGGCACCGTCTCGATCTTCTACACCGCCGCGGGCGAGCGCGGTGAAGCCCGCCCGACGTTCCGCCAGCGGGTCGTCGAGGCGCGGCCCCGGCTGTCCGAGGCCGGCGGCGCCATCCGGCTCGACCGGCACGCCGGGCACCGCGAGGTGGTCCGCTCCGACGGCCGTACCTACCTGCTCGCCGACGAGCGGACGGGTGGGCCCGGCCGGATCAGGGCCTTCCGCGACCCCGGCTGGTTCCGTGACCCCGCCGACGGCCGCGAGTACCTGCTGGTCGCCGCCTCGGTCCCGGAGCGGAACCGGTTCACGGGCGCGATCGCCCTGGCCGCGGCCACCGATGACGGCTGGTCGCTGCGCCCGCCGCTGCTCGTCGCCGACGGCATCAACCACGAGATCGAGCGGCCGCACATCGTCGTCCACCAGTCCCGCTACCACCTGTTCTTCTGCACCAGCCGCGGCTCGTTCCATCCGCCCGGCGCCGCGCCCAGCGGCCTGTACGGCTTCGTGGCGCCGGCGCTGACCGGTCCGTACGAACCCCTCAACGGCTCCGGGCTGGTACTCCAGAACCCGCCCACCCAACCCGACCAGGCCTACGCCTGGCTGGTCCTGCCCGACCTGCGCGTGGTGAGCTTCCTCAACTACCGGGCCGGCAACGGAACCGACCCCCGGCGGGCCGGCACGGCCGAGGCCCGTACCCGCTTCGGCGGCACCCTGGCGCCGGTTCTGGACCTCGTCCTCGCCCCCGACGGCGCACCGGCCCACCGCACCTCCCTCCGATCCGGACGGCTGCTGTAACCACGGCGGACACGAACGGCCTGGACAATGGCGGGGTGAAACCGGTACCGACGTCACTGCCCGGGGCTCGTTCGGCCAGGTGGCACAGCCGGCGGTGGTGGGATCCGCTGGGCTACCTCAGGGTGCGGACCCTGGCCAATCCCGCCTGGGTTCGGGATGCCCGCTGGCTGCAGGACGTGGTGGCGCGGCACCGACCCGTCGAGCCGGGCCACTTACGGGACCTGCTCGACCGCGTCGACCACGAGCTGAGCCGGTACCGCGGGCTGCGCCGGGCCGGCGCCGAGTCACCGGAAGGCTTCGGGCGGCGCCGGGACGACCAGTGGGACACCGTGCTGGCCCGGCTGGACGAGTATCTGGAAGCGTTGCAGGCACAACACCTGCGAGCCGTCGACGAGGCGGGCCGGTCAGGTCGCGGCGGCACGCGGCACCCCGACGCCGCCGGCAACCCATGAGCGTCCCGGACGCGGTGAGCGGACTCACCGCGCGGTGGGGCGAAGGGCGGACCGCCGAAGCCCTTGGTGGCGTAGCCGATGGAGTGGGCTCGGGGCCGTGGGGACTCGCGAGGCCGACGAGAGCGGCACACTGCTGCTGAGCGACGGGCGCCGGCTCGGATGTGCCGAGTACGGTCAGCCGGACGGCAGGCCCCTGCTGGACTTCCATGGGCACCCCGGATCGCGGCTGGAAGCACGGTTCGCGCATCCGGCCGCGGCCGCGGCCGGGCTCCGTGTGGTTGCCCTGGACCGGCCGGGCTACGGGCGGTCGGACTTCCGGCCGGGCCGCGCCCTGACCGACTGGCCCGCTGACGTCGCCGAGGCGGCCGACCTGCTGGGAATCCGGCGGTTCCACGTGGCCGGCGCCTCCGGTGGCGGTCCGTACGCTCTGGCCTGCGCACGGCTGCTGCCCGACCGGGTGATGCAGGCCGCGGTGATCAGCGGCGTGGGTCCCTACCGGGTGCCCGGTATCACCAGAGGCATGCGCTGGCAGAACCGGACCGGCTTCCGATGGGGTTCTCGCTGGCCTGCCCTGGCCCGCGCGCTGATGCGGAGCATGCGGCGCAATGTCATCAGCCGTCCCGACCCCACGATCGATGCCCTGGCCAAGGCGATGTCGCCTGCCGACGCCGAGATCGTTCGCCGTCCCGAGGTGCGCGAGATCCTCCTCGCGGACATCACCGAGGCCTTCCGTCAGGGCAGTCAGGGCGCGGCATGGGATGTCGTCCTGCTCGGCATGCCATGGGGCTTCTCCCTGCGCGACATCGCGCCCGAGGTCCACCTGTGGCAGGGAGGGACCGACACGCTCGTACCTCCCGCGATGGGCCGCTACCTCGCCGGCCAGATACCTCACTGCCACGCCCGGCTGCTACCGGGCGAGGGACACCTGCTGATCATCGACCGCATGTCCGACCTGATCGAGGCGCTCGGCCGAGATCAGACCGCTCCCGAACGATGACGCGATCGCGGTCGGCGTCGGGCTCCGAACCGATCGCTGAAGCGAGTTGCTGGATCGAGCTGAGCGAGCCGCTGGCCCTGCCGGCTTCCTCAGGGCGCACGTCGCCCAGAGCAACGCGTCTCCGCAGCTGACAGCCGGCGAGTACTCGCGGTGCTGCGCTACCTCGGTCTGTGACGGGAACCGCCACACGTCTCGGCCGGCCGCCGCCGGCCCCCATCCAGCGCCCGGCTACGCGGCGTCCCAGCGGAGTAGCCACAGGCGATCGCCGGTCGCCGTCGCGCGCCCGTCGCCGTCGGTCCCCCCGCCCAGCCAGCTGAAGTCGATCCCACAGCCGCCGGTCGTGCCATTTGGCTGAGTGGGGGCTCAGCGGTTGCCACATGGCCAAAGCCGCCGCCCGCCACTGCCGAGGCACTGCCGCACAACCTGGGCCACCGTGCTCGGTCTCGCCGCGGATGTCGAGAACCCGGGTGCCGGTGACGACTGTGTGGTGAGGTCAGGAAGCACACGAGGCGGAGGAGCCGATCATGCGGAAGATCATCTACTGGGTGCACACCTCGGTCGACGGGTTCGTCGACGGACCGGGCGGGGAGTTCGACTGGCCCGTCATGGGGCCGGAGCTGTCCGCGTATTCCGAGGCCCTGGACCGGCGGGTGGACACTCTGCTGTTCGGCCGGTCGGTGTGGGAGATGATGGTCGGGTTCTGGCCCAACGCCGAGGCGGTCTCCGCCGATCCGCACGTGCTGGCCTTCGCGCCGTTCTGGCGGGCCACCCCGAAGATCGTGTTCTCCCGCGACTACCCGGGCGACGAGTGGACCGAGCGCGTCATCGACGGCGACCTGCGCGCCGAGGTCACCGCGCTCAAGGCACAGCCCGGTGCCGACCTGCTGCTGACCGGGGGAGCGAACCTTGCCGCCGCGCTGACCGACCTCGGCCTGATCGACGAGTACCACGTCGCCGTGCATCCCGTGGTCCTCGGCGGTGGCCGGAAGCTGTTCGCGGAGCCTGGGCAACGCCTCAACCTGCGGCCCGTCGAATCGGCCCTACTCGACGCCCAGGTAGTCGTGACCCACTACCAACTCGCGATGTGAGCGCCCCCCGGCCCGGGTGACGGGCTGGCCGGTGGCGCGGTTGCGCCAGATGGCGGCGGTGGGGGCGAGTAGGGGGCGTTCGGTGAGTAGGTGCGGGTCGTGGTTGAGGATGGCGTGAGTACCTGCCGGTCATCGATTTTGGGGTTGGCCAGTGTCCAGGCGATCGGTAGCCCGGTGGGAGTGCAGATCAGGTGCAGACGCAGTCCCCAAAACCAGCGTGAGTGGGAGGGGCAGTAGCTGTAGGCGGCACCAGCTAGCGGGGTGGAGTCCACGATCCAGATCGCATCGGTCCACAGGTCGGTGTCGCGGGCCAGGGCTTGGATAGCGCGTTGCAGCAGTGGCAGGGCTGCCCGTAGCCGCTTGTTGTATCCGGACTGGCCAGGCAGGTACGGGAACGCGCTGGGCAGATGACGGGGCACGAACGGCAGCCAGCGGGCCTGTGAACGCACACCCCGAGCGGGACCTGGGCCACAGTCAGGGTGAGCAGCTCGGCATCGGACAGCCGTGGCGGCCGCCCGATCCGGGATCGGCTCGCAAGCCAGTCATCGAGCTTGACGTACAGCGCGGTCACAAGGGTGTCCAGTCTGTCTTCACAAACCGATCTTGGACACCCTTCGACGATCTCCGCACACCACCCCAGACTTTCGACTTACTCGTCTGGGGCCGCCTCCCTGCTGCCGTCAAGCTCTCAACTTGACAATGACGCTTCGAACCCAGATTCCTCGTCGTAGGGCAAAGCGGAAAGTTGGCCTACCAACGTTGACCAGACGGCGGTCAGGAGCTCCTCGTCAGTCTCACCTGAAAGACTTAGTTCCACGACGGCGTTGATCGAATGCAGATCCGGTGCGTTCAGCTCGGAGCTGGCACGCTCAACTTGGACTTTGGTCGCATTATCTTGCAGATGAATGACCATTGTCGTGGGGATTGCCTGATTGAGCCGAACCTCGAATGCGGTCCAGCCGGGCCCAATCATCCGTTCTCTAACCTCCATACCGACGGCTTGGGACGCAATGCCTCTCGTAACCGTCTCCGCCAGGGCCGGCAGTTCGTCTCCCGGCCAGTAGAGAAAGAATTGAATCTGGTATGACATCTAGTACGGACCTCCGCGTACAATGTCGATCGTCAGGCCGCGGTTCTGCCGAAGCCAATTATCGCCAGCTCTTGGCGATGAACCATTGTACCGGTCACCGGCACTTCCCCAGAGCTTTGTCATCGGCATCAGTGATGACGGTCTTGCCCTTTTCCCAAGAAATGCCGCGACATCGTTTCTGAAAGCGTCACCGACCTTCTTATTGAGTCGCACCCCGGTGGGGCCTCGTGGGTCCACCACGCAGTCGGTGTTGTGGACGAGGACCGGCGTGGACCTGCCTCTACATAGGTGACGAGGGTGCCGTTGGGTTCACGGAGTTGGTCGCCGGGGTGAAGGTCGGTGGCGTCGGTCCAGTGGTGGGTGGTGGCGTTCCAGAAGGGGTGGTGGTCGGTGGCGGTCAGGGTGCCGCCGCTGGTGAGGTGTATCTGGACCATGGTGTGTGGTCCGGTGTGGTGGATGAGTGCGGTGACGGTTCGGGCGTTGGTGGTGCCGGTGGTGGGATCGGTGGCGAGGACCTGGTCGCCGATCTTGACTTGGCTGATTGGGGTGTCGCTGCTGGCCGTCCCGAACGGGTCATGGGTGTAATCGGTGGCCGGATTCCCGAAGAACGCGGCGGACGCCGAGGTTGTCCACCAGACGGAGAGCTGAGCCGAGAACGATCCTCGACGTAGCCCTGCGCACGACACGCTGCGCGGGGTTCGCCGTCATCAGGCACCGCTTCGACCCCCGGCCAGGCAACCCACCGTCCGCGGCATGAGCGAATGTCGAGACTGCACAAGACTGACAGATGCTTATCAGCTACTCGGAGCCATGCTGAGGGGACATCACCGCTGCCCTTAGCCAGATCATTACATCGCGGCAGAGCTTTGACGCATCTGACTCATGTGTGACTTCATGCTCTTTGCGTCGAGGATCACGAGACTCGATCTCGTAACCACCGTCAGCCTGTAGAGCGATGACTATATACCACCCTTGTTCGGCACCGGCCGGCTTGATCGTCAGAAAGCTATTCGACGGAAGCTTCAGATCGGAAACCCTCATGTACAGAGCGTCTTCAGACGGATCTGATACTACCTCACCGTCTTCACTTGTTGCCGTGAAGTAACCAACAGTTGCCATTGAGATTCTCCAGAGCAGCTCGAGTGGCTGCCTTATTGTTGAACGTCACCCGAACATACCGCGCTGAACGTCTCCCAGAACGCTCTCCCAGCTGCCGGCTCCGCTACTGCGCGCTCCCGCCCATGGCTCATAGTTCTCCGGGCCAGGCACCCCTTCGTCAGGTAACGCTCCGCAGCTTCAGCGTCTGAGCGGCCGCTGACCGCCGACGCCGGCACTGTCACCTGCAGGTGGTTGACAGTGATACTGGACGGGTGAGCCACGGCACCGTTGAAGCCCACCGAAACCGCTGAGGCATCGGTGCCAAACGCCGTCCCGAACACCTCCACCGTGGCACCGGGGTTCGCCCGGGGAGGTGGCGGCGATGCAGGCAGCGGCCAACGGCGCGCGGCATCACCACCCGGCACCACAACGACGCCCACCCGCACATCACCGGTTTCGTCACACCTGGACCTGGCCAACCACAGGCCATCGACGGGGCATGTGAGGATGTTCGTCGTCCGTACCGGAGGGCAGGGGAATCGTGGGTCAGTTGGGTGTGCACTTCGCGATCGACAAGGTTGTCGCGGGCAGGCTGGTCGAGGCGGCCGACGATGAGCGGGTCGCGACCCTCATCGAGGAGATCGAGGAGGAGATGGTCGGTGTGGACCACTGCGACACCGACAAGGCGTGGGATGCGATTCACCGTAGCCTGACCGACGGCACACTCGGCTACGACAACGGCGCCTATCCCCTCAACGCCGTCATCCTCGGTGGGCGGCAGCTGTATGACGGCGAGGACTACATCGTCAGCCTCCTGCGCCCCGACCAGGTGCGCGACGTGGCCGATGCACTCGGCGGGGTGTCGCGTGACAGTCTGCGGCAGGGGTATGAGGCTATCGATGTCGCGGACTACGGGCCGCAGTTCGGCGACGAAGACTTCGACTACACCTGGGACAACTTCGTCGACCTCGCGGGATTCTTCCAGCGCGCGGCTTCCGCCGGCAGCTATGTGGTCTTCACCGTCGACCAGTAGCCGACGGCGACGTGATCATCCCCGGCTACCTCGATGGGTGGGAGCCGCCGTTCCTGAAGTCCCCGCTGGTCGACGGCTCTGTGATGATGTCGAGCGCGCTGTTCTGGCCAGCGTTCCTCTACACCGTCGGCGGATCCGTGTCGGCACCGGACGCCTTCGGCAGCGATCCAGCCGACCTGAATGAGCTCGTCGACAGGTTCGAGAACCCGCGCCGATGGCCGGTGTTCCCGCTGCCGCTTGCCGGTCGCACCCGCCTACGCATCATCATGCGCAACTTCGAGGATGACTGTGGCGTCGACTACGTCCTCGAGCCTGACGGCGGCGCCAGGTCTATCCCGTTGGCGGCCCTGGATGGACACTGCCGTGGACCCGCACTCGCGTGGCCGGAGCTTGTCGCCGCCGCACACCAGCCGGATGAGGACCACATGCCCGCAGAGCGGCTGCTCCTGCTGCTACCTGCCTGCGCCGACATCGACCGTCCGAGTGTGGCGGTTGACCTGGTGGCAGCGGCCCTGACCTCCGTCGGTGCCCAATCCGGTGAGCGCGAGCTGAGCGCCGAGCTGCTCGACGACCGCCGGTTCTGGACACCATGCGAGTGGGTCAGCGTCGATGGAGTTCTCCTCTGCGTCGACCACCACAGTTACCGCGCCCCCGACAGCGAGCCCTCCTTTGCCCAGCGTCGCGACATAGCAAACGCGTTCAGCCCACCGTGACCCACCAGACGCTGGTGGCCCCACAGGACTGGCCACAATAGAACCCCGAACCCGCTGACCAGGAGCCCGCTCGCTCCAGCCGGTCGCGGCACGCCATAGAACAGGCGGGCCCCACACCGATACGACCGCTCAGCGGCAGATCCGTGCGTTGAGTTCGTTGACGAGGTGGCAGACTGCTGGTGTGGCTGAATCAGCTCTCGCCCAGGTCGCGACACTTCTGCGACAGCGCAACGCCATCGACGCCGAACTCGCGGGAATCACCGGCCGCCCCGTCGCCGCCGGGCATCTCGGCGAATGGATCGCCGCCCGGATCTTCGACATCGAGCTGGAAGCCTCGGCAACGACGGCCGGCTACGACGGACGTTTCCGTTCCGGGCCGCTACAGGGCCACACGGTCAACATCAAGTGGTACCTCAAACGCGAAGGCGCTCTCGACACCACCGCGACCCCGCTCGACTATTACCTGGTCCTGACCGGCCCACCCGGGCCGGCCAGCTCATCGCGTGGCACCGTCCGCCCCTGGCGCATCGACAACGTCTTTCTGTTCGACGCGCTCCAACTCCACGACGAGTTACAGGCCCGCGGAGTCAAGCAGGGCATCGCGGCCAGCGTCAACCAGCAGCAGTGGGCCACCGCCGAGATCTACCCGACCGCCAGCCCCCGCCTACCCTTGACCCCACAGCAAGCCACAGACCTCACACGCTTCCACTGAGCATGCGCGAGGTCAGTACGAGCACGAGATGCCGAGTTCGGCGCCTTTAACCTCCGTCGAACTCGCGGCCTCGTTGTACTTGCGCCATTCTGGGTTGCCCGCCACCAGCGCGGAGAAGCTGCCAACATACCCTTCATTCGACCAGGTGTCGATATCGTTCACCAGTCGCAGGGCCTGTCCATATTGATTGTTGAAATCCGCCAGCCACTCCTTTGCGCTGGCGCGGTCATCCGGGTCTGACGGCAGGTCGAGGCGATTGACGGCCGCCACCAACGGCTTGAGATCATCTATCACCCTGCGAAAGCCAGCGACATTTGCCGAATTCGACGGCGACGAGCTGACGCTTTCGTTGTCGGACTGCACCTTTGGAAGGGCCGCGCTGCAGCTGCCGTTAACATCGGCTACCCAATCCGCCAGGAGTCGCCTTGCCTGCGTATTGGCGGTGGAGGTGGCCGGTGCGGCCTTGGCTGGTGCTCGCCCTCCCGTGCCACCGTGCGTCAGGACCGCAACAATTACCACTGCTATGACGACGAGTGCCGCCACGGTAGCGGTGATCGCCACGCCTGGACGTACCAGCCGGGGCGGACGATCGGTGGATGCCTGTCCTTCCCTGGCGTCGCGTCGTGGTGTTGAATCATCGCCCGACGGCAGCCGTCGCAGGTCTTCGATGTTCACAATCCCGAGAGTCCGCTGACAGACCCCCAGCGTGCGGGAGGCGACATCGACGATCGGCACCACCGTCAGGCTCGACGAGCCTTCGAGAGGGTGATGTTCGCTCACCACTCCCAACAGACAGGTCCCGTATTCCGGGTCATCTGCGAACACCGCCGTACCGGACATGCCCTGCCACGGAGTGTGGTCCAGCTCACCGGGGCCGGTCGGGTCTGTTGGACGGGATGTCACCTGGAACTCCAATAGCCCGGTAACCAGGTTGGAGGCAGTATGAATGACTCCTGACAGGTGCTGGGTGTCCCGCAGCGGAGCGGGGCCATCCTGCGACAAGCGTTCCTTGAAATGCGGGAACCCTACTCCCCAACATTGCTTCACCTGGTGTGGCCTGCTCCGGTCAACCACGCCATAGCGAACCTGATCGGCTATTCCATCAAATCGTGGATCTACTATCTCCAAAACGGCCAGATCTTCCGGGCCGACCGCGCGTTCCCCGTCTTCAGTGGCCAGGACGGCCTTATAATCCGCGTGCCGACGGTCATCAAGGTGGCGGCGAACCAGCAAGCTTCCCCTGCCGTCCCGGCCACCCACACAATGTGCGGCCGTCAACACCAGCCTTCCGCCCACGAGCCATCCCGAACCGACAAGCCACCGTGGACGGGCGTCCTCGCCTCGGTCGTATATGACTTCGACCGCGCGGTCGGGCACCAGGTCGCCCTTTACCGTCATTCAAGGATCCTTCAGGGCTTGACGCCGAGACCACGGGCAACCTTGACCGGCTGGCCCCGTTCGTCCACCGGCGGACCAAGGCTGACCGTCAGCCGGTGTATCTCTTGATGGGAGAAGCTGGACCCTGCGCCAGCCTCCACCACCCAGAATCTCAATCCACCCTTGACCTCGTCCGCACGGGCGACAGCTATCTGGAACTCCATCTGGATCTCACCTACTGGAAATCGCACCTGGGCATCCGCCCCTCCGTCCATCGCCGCCAACAATTCAGTGCGCAAGGACGAAACTGCTTCTGCCAAGCCAATCTCGGCCACCGACATCTCCACAAGTCCTGATCCCGCCAGAACTGAGGAGCTTACAGCAAGGTTCGGCGCAGCTTGGCGAGTCGCTCGGGTTGTTTGGTGAACAACTCGAGGTGGAATGAAGAGACATAGACGGGGCGGGTGTGGCTGGTGGAGTCGTAGGTGGACTCGGGCGTTCGCCGTGGCTCCCGCCGCACCTGCGATCCGCACCCACGATGTCGGTTCTGTGAGTGGTACCTCCCGCTGGCTGGTTTGCTCGCCACGGAAGCCGGCCGGACCGACGTGCGTCACGGCGCGATGGCGTGCTGGCGCAGGTCAGCGTCTCAGCGCTGGTCGGCGAGGTGGGGGACCGTGACCGGCTCGGCTTGGGTGGTGAGGCGGCGGCGTAGCGCGACGACCGTCGTCAGGCCGGCGGTGGCCGCGGCCGTCGTGATCAGGAACGCCGTGCGGAACTCGCCGTCGCCGGGCGAGCCGCCGAGCGCCAGGGTCAGTACGGCGAGGGTGAGGGCGCCGGCCAGGTACTGCGAGGTGGTGAGCAGGGCGCCTGCTGTGCTCTGGTGGCTCTCGGGCACGTCGCGGGTGCCGATGATGAACATCGATGTGTAGATCGCGCCGTGGCCGAAGCCGCTGAGCAGCAAGCCGGGCAGCAGGTCGACGGCGTAGGAGTCGCCGTGCAGCGTGAACGAGAGCCACGCCAGCCCGACCGCCGCCACCGCGAAACCGCCGCTGAGCACGATCGCGGGTGGTAGGCGGCGGACCGCGCGGCCGGCGGTCGTGCTGCCCGCGGTGATCATCAGCGCCAGCGGCAGGAACGCCAGCCCGGCCTGCAGCGGCGTGTATCCCTTCCGGTCCTGGAGCAGCAGCGTGACGAGGAAGAACTCGGAGCCGACACTGGCCATGTAGAGCGCGGTGGCCGCCGCGCCGATCCGCAGCGAGCGGGTGCCGCGCAGCACCGGCTCGACCAGGACCGCGACGGCCAGCCGCTCGTTGCGGACGAACCAGCCGAACAGCACGAGGGCGAGCCCGAGGCAGCCGAGCGTGAGCGGCGAGCCCCAGCCCCGGTCGGAGGTGAGCGTGAGGCCGAGTACGAGCGTGAGCACGGTGCCGGTGCCGAGCGCCGAGGCGAGCAGCGGCACCCGGTCGGTGGGGCGGTTGTCGCGCGCCCCGCGTACCCACACCGCGGCGCCGGCCGCGCACAGCAGCGTGAGCGGCACGTTCACCTCGAAGATCAGCCGCCACGAGATCGTGGTGAGGAGGCCGCCGAGGATCGCGCCGGCCGCCAGCCCGAGCGCGCCGACCGAGCCCCAGACGGCGACCGCCCTGCTGCGCGCCGGCCCGGTGTCGAAGGTCGTGCCGATCAGCCCGAGTACCGCCGGCTGCAGCAGGGCCGCGCCGAGGCCCTGGACGCCGCGGGCGGCCAGCAGCACCGCGCCGTCGCCGGCCGCGCCTCCGACCGCGCTGGCCAGCCCGAAGACGACCATCGCGAGGATGAACAGCCGGCCGGCGCCGATCCGGTCGGACAGCCGGCCGCCCACCACCAGGAACCCGGCGAACAGCACCGCGTAGGCGCTGACGATCCACTGCGCGAGCTGTGGTTGGACGTCGAGGTCGGCCGCGATGCTGGGCAGCGCGACGTAGATGATCGAGTAGTCCAGCGCGATGAGGAACTGCGCGATGGACAGCACCGCGAGGACCGCGCCGGGTGCGGGTGCGCTTCTGCTGCTTCGCATGGCCCTACCAGTGTGAGGGAAAGTCAGCCTGTTGATTTTGCTGTGACCGGAGCGAATCGAGATGGCACACAGTGACACAGCGACAACTGCGTGCCTGCTTACCATCCGGCTTGCACGACATTGATGCCCACGAGGCGTGAACCTCGCGATCAACATCCGGCTCCGCAGGCCTGGGACCCGCGCGTATGAAACGGGCCCTGGCTCGGCATGACCGCAGCCGCCGGCCTGCCACTCATCGATACGGCGATCACCTTGTACGACACCGGCGATGACTGGCTGGAGCCACCGAGGCTCAGCGTGACCGCAGCGGTTGGCGAAGCCGGGCCGGGCCGCTGCCCGATGTACCGGAGCCCCGCCGTGATCATCCGGTGGGGCAGTACCGGGAGCAGGCCGCTTCCGTCAGCCGATCGGCGATCGTTCCGCGGAACACCAGCTTCACGCTGCGGCGATAGGCATCCGTAGCACGGCATGTGCGGTCCCGTTGGCAACCCGGCTCTTGTGGATTTGGTCGGGCTACTGGCCAGGATCGTTTCGTACTCTGCGCGGACGTCCTCGTCCACCTGCACCGGTGCGTTGCCGTACCTGCGGTCGGCCCTGTCCCGTCGAGGTCCGGACACCCAGAACTCCTCGCCGCTGTCCACGTCGACGTGGTTACCTTCGACACCGATCACCCGGCGCAGAGTCCGGCCGCGGTAGTAGACCGTCCGACCCGTCTTGGAGAACCGGACCCGCCCGATCCATGCGGGCCCGTCGTCATCGAAGCCGGTCTTGAGCTCCACGTACATGATCCGCGACCTCACCCGACCATGATGGCAACGGCGACGGCACCGCCGCGATTGAGCGGCCGTCCCGGCGTACAGCGGGCCCTCCATGCTGTCGCCGACGCTGCGGAACAGCGCCACGCGCCGCGGTGCATACTGGGGGAGTTGTCGAACGCTGTCGCTGCCTGGAAGTAGCCCACAGCGCCGGCGAGGGGTTCCTGGAGTTCGGTCACCCAGTGGGCGGGGTCTTCGGGGCATTCCAGGTAGAGCTCGCGCGCGGGTCCGGTGGAGCGGTGGCCGTTGGCGTCGACCCAGCGGGCCAGGGACTGCCAGGCCGGAAGTACGCCGTCGATGGGGCCGCGGTAGACCAGGGTGGCGTGCTCGCCGGCCGGTAGATCCACTATGGACAGCCCGTTGAGGTTCTGGCCGTGTCCGGCGGCGATGGGGATCGCGGCGTGCACAATCACCGCGCCGCCGCCGGGGTCCTTCTCGTAGTAGCACGTGAGCTGGCCGGCCGGGGTGACCTCCGCCCTGGCGAGGCGGCAGCCCAGCTCGGCGCAGAGCGAGTGGACCACCGGCCCGATGTCGTCGGGGTGGAAGCTGGCGGCGGTGCCGGTCAGCTCGGCCATCCGGACCGCGGGGAGGTCCTTGACCACCACCTCGTGCGCGGGGAGTTGCCCGTCGAGCTCGATTGCCCGGAGCCTGACCTCGACGTGGGCCAGCCGCCGCGCACTCGTGGCGACGGCAGCCTCCAGGTCGGCGCGGCGAAGCGTGAGCATGCCACGGACCTGCTCGACGCTGACGTGGTCGTCCAGCAGCGCCCGCACCTGCTCGAGGGAGAAGCCGAGCTCCTTGAGCGCGACGATCCGGTTGAGGTCGGCGAGCTGCGCGGCCTCGTAGCTGCGGTAACCGGCGGCCGGGTCGACGTACGCCGGCCGCAGCAGCCCGATCGCGTCGTAGTGGTGCAGCATCCGTACCGACACCCGGCCGTGCCGGGCGAAGTCCCCGATGGCGAACATGCCTCATCCTGCCACGGGCGGCGGCGTGAACCCGCCGACGACCTCGGCGGCCAGCTCGGCGAAGGTGATCGCGGTGTCGTCCTCGTACCGGGGGCCGACGACCTGCGCGCCGACAGGCAACCCGCCGGGTGTGCGCCCGATCGGGGCGTTCAGCGCGGGCACACCGGCCAGGGAGGCGGGAAGGCCGCGGTGAAGGCGGTGGGGCACAGGAACGCGTCCACCTCGGCGAAGTACCGGTCCCAGGCCGCGCGGGCGGCCATCCGACGCTGGTGCTGCTCGACCACCCGTGCCAGCGTGGTGAAGTCGGCGTCGCCGCCGTGGAAGGCGAAGAACTGCCCCACCTCGAACCCGAAGGACGCTGCCTGCTCGACCGGATCGACACCCTCCGGCCAGCCCTCCACGATCGCGGCACCGGCCTCGCCGAGCGCGTCCACCGCGTCCGACAGCGCGTCGCCCACCTCACCGGTGACCGGAGCGGCCGGGTGGTCGAGCACCACCCCGACCCTGAAGTCGCCCAACTGGGTATGCCGGGGCGGTGCCGGGTGCCACGCGTATGCCTTGGCCTGCAGGCCCTCGGGACCGGCGGTGGCGCGCAGCCCCGCACGCAGGTCGCCCGCCGACCGGGCCAGCGGGCCGACCGCCGACAGATAGGCCATGTCGCTGGGCCCGGCGGGCGGCCCCGGCGGCTCGAACCCCTCCAGCGGTACCACGCCGGCGGTCGGCTTGAGGCCGTAGACGCCGCAGAAGCTGGCCGGGACGCGGATCGAGCCGGTCAGGTCGGAGCCGTACTCCAGGAACGCCAGGCCGGCGGCCACCGCCGCCGCGCCACCCCCGGTCGAGCCGCCCGGCGTGCGCGCGGTGTCCCACGGGTTGACGGTGCGCCCGTACAGCTCGTTGGACGACTGCGCGACATCGGCCAGCATCGGGGGCACGTTGGTCGTCCCGAACAAGACCGTCCCCGCCTCTCGAAGCCGCCTTACGACGACGGCGTCGCGGTCGGCAACGTGGTCGGCGAAGGCCGGATTTCCCCAGGTGGAGCGCATGCCAGCCACCGGGAAGGCCTCCTTGACGGTCATCGGCACACCGTGCAGTGGTTTGCACCGATCGCTCCGGGCCAGCGCATGATCGGCGTCGGCCGCGGCACGCCGCGCGCCCTCCGGATCGGTCTCCACGACCGCGTTGACGACCGGGTTCACCGCGTCGACACGGGCCAGCGCCAGGTCGACCAGCTCAGCCGCGGACACGTGTCCGGTGCGTAGCAGCTCCGCCACTTCGGTGGCGGACCGGAACAGTACGTCGCTCATGGCCCCTGTCTACGGCCTGACACCGTGTCAGGGTCAAGCCATCGCTGGCGCAGGCCCAGTACGGCCACGGACGCCCCGCCGGCCACGACGCAGCGACCACGATCTCTAGGCCGAACAGCAGCGCGAATACGATCAGGCCGCCGGCACGAGCAACATCATTCCCGAACATCGCTGAGCGGCCCTCGTCGGATCCGCCTTGGCCGGCCGCGGGACGGGTGTCGAGCCGTAGGTCGCTGGACCTCTGGAATGGGAGCCTCGAACGTGGCATCCCTCACCGGATCATCCACGTCGCCGTCGTCTCATGGTGAAGTAGTGCGAGTCCGTCGATGGCGTTGAGGCTGGCGTCGAAGGCGGGTGTAGCTATGAGGAAGATGGCAGCGGTGCGGTAACGCAACGGTGCGGTAACCAGGAGAATGGCCGCCCAACGATGCCCAACCATCTGGTTGAGACATTCCAGATGAGACGGTGAGTCCAGCGTCATCGTCTCTCAATCGCTGTAGGCCTCTGAACCGGCCTGCCACAGTCGTCCTGGAGGTCGGATGCGCATCAGCCTTGGCGATGTGTCCCTGTGGTTCGATGTCTCGGGCCCGTCGGTCGTCCCGCAGGGGGACACGACGGTGGAGCGCCCGGTCCTGGTGGCCGTCCACGGCGGCCCCGGCCTGGACCACATGACGGTGAAGTCCGCGTTGGAGCCGCTGGCCGCCGATTTCCAGATCCTGTACTTCGACCTGCGCGGCCACGGCCGCAGCGACCGCAGCAGCAACGAATTCTGGAACATGCGGACTTGGGCCGATGACCTGCGGCGGCTGTGCGACGCGCTCGGGCTGCGCAAGCCGGCCGTTCTCGGCAGCAGCTTCGGCGGGGACGTCGCACTCACCTATGCGGCGCTGTTCCCCGATCACCCTGGTGCCATCATCCTGGCCAACACGACTGGTGGCCACTGGGACGATCCGCGAGTCATCGAGGCGTTCGGCCGCCTCGGCGGCCCCGAAGCGGCCGCCATCATCGAGCGCGTCCGCAGATACCGCCGGGGCGGAAACCCCGCGGACGCCGACGATCTCCAGGCTGAGTTCATCCGCGTCTGCTACCCGCTCTACAGTGCCGCGCCGGGCTGGGCCGAAGAGTCCCGCCGGTTCCTGGCCCGGATGATCAGGAATCCGGACGTCGCTGCGCACTACGACAGGCACGAGGCCCTAAGCTTCGATCCCTGGAGCTTGCTCGGCGCCGTCCGGTGCCCCGTCCTGGTCCTCGCCGGCGAGGACGACCCGGTCTGCCCGCTGCCCGTGGTCGAGGAACTAGCCAGCCAGCTGCCGGCCGACACCACCCGCCTCGTGCGACTTCCCGGGGCGCGTCACACCATCTTCCGCGACCGCCCGGACCTCGCCTTCCCCGCCGTCAAGACCTTTGTCGCCCAGATCGGTGAAGAGCACCCCGCCGTCTGAGCCGCGCTGCCTGGCCAGGAAGACTGAGCCACAGCCCACCAGATCCCGACGCGGCATGTGCGGATGTCCGGTGCTACGCCTCTGGGCGATGCTTCGCTGGGGAGAATGAGGCGGTGTACCCGTCTGACGCCGTGCCGCCGGACTATGCCGGTATGACGATTCGGCTGCGCCCATTCGAGGAGGCCGTCCGGCAGCGGCCGGAGACGCTATTCGCCGCTGATCGAGGCGGATCTGCGATTCACCATCCATGACGACGGACCGGTCTTGGCCCTCGACGCCGGACCGGGGCAGATCCCAGAGCTGCTCGCGGCAGACCGGCCGTCCGCACGCGGATGCGTGGCTGGGGGCGCTGAAGGCCCGGCTGGCTACGTCCGGCTGATGGAGATGACCGTGGGGGCGTGGCGGAGTTTGGCGGCGAGGCGGTCGGCGTTGCGCTGCGGGACGCCGGGCTCGAAGCTGATCTTGACACAGTTAGGGTGGCCGGGGAGGGCGGAGATGTCCTCGATACCGCCGGCCATGGACCAGGGCTCGTAGGGGTTTTCGGGGCGGTCGGCGTCGGCGAGGCGGTTGGCGTCGGCCGGGGTGCGAGCGCAGACGCCGAGCGAGTCGGGGCGTTCCTGCCAGGCCAGGGTGGGTGCGATCACGGCGAAAACCCCGACCGCGCCAGCGACCAGGGCGGTCGGGGTAAACCAGGTCGGGAGGCGGCCGTCGGGGGCGGGCAGGGCGGCCGCGATGGCGTAGGTGACGGCGAGAACGAGGATGGAGCGCGGGAAACGGAAGTCGTCGCTGGACGCGATCCACGTGCCCATGTAGACGATGACAACCGCGCCGACCACCGCGTAGATCCGGAAGCTCCGACGGGTCGGCACCAGCGCCGCCGCGACCAGTACCGGCGGGCCGAACAGAAGACACGTCCCGGACAGGATGCTGCGGGCCGGGACGAAGTCCTCGCGGAGGCCGATCAGTAGGTAGGCGAGACTGATCAAGGTGCCCCCGAGTACGACGATCATTCTCGCGTGGCGCATGGCAGGATTGTGACGTAGTGGCAAATGGTTTTGGAATCCCTGGAAATGCGGGGTGTCGACCAGTACTCCCGACCGCCTTCTTGCTCTAGCTGGTGGGGGTGGTGTGAGAAGTGAGCGGTCATCGCATGATTATGACTGTTGTGTCGACTCGTGATGATCGTGCGGTGGCCGCGGCCATAGCGGATGCGGTGGCGATCCATGCCGGTGGCGGGCCGGATTGAATGAGTTGATGGGGCGGATCGCCGGCCGGCTCACGCGGGTGGAGCCGCGTCGGCATGCCCGAGAGTTCCTGATCGGGTTGATGCCGGGATGAGGTCGAGTACCACCCGCGGGGGCTGCTGTTCACCGCACCCGACGGCGGGTTCCTGCGCCGGTCGAACTTCCACCGCCGCGTGTGGGTATCTGTCGTCAACGCCACTCCGACCAAGGGCCCGGCCATTGTGGCCCTGCCCGCGACAATGAAAGGCCCTGCTCGCCGTGCGGCGAACGAGGCCTTGACCTGCGTATATATGTGGTGGGCGATACTGGGATCGAACCAGTAACCTCTACCGTGTCAACGTGGTCAAAACACCCCTCTGACCAGCCCATACACAAGAAACCGCAGGACTGGCGGGTGCCTTGACGGTAGCTCGGATCCATTCAGCGCTGTTCAGGTATCCGATCCTCCCGGCCCGCTCCCGCAAATGGGAGCGGGCTGGCCTTCCGAACGCCGAGGAGGCGCCGCCTGCCACCAGAGGACGCGCTGATCGCGGCAGACACCCAGGTTTTCGTTGTCAAGAGGCCGGCGGGAGATGTGTCCAGGCGGTGGCTTCGTTGTAGTGGATGCCGGTCTTGAGACAGCCGTGGAGGATGCCGACGAGGCGGTTGCCGACTTGACGCAGGGCGGCCTGGTGGCCGGTGATCCTCAGCCCAGCCATCGCCCACAGACACCACGCCCTCACTCCCTTGTGGACATTGCCCTCGGTAGCGGCGTGGAGGAGACGCCAGCGATCTAATAGTCAAGTGCTCACCGCGGCCACGCCGGGGCACGTCATCTCATCAGCTGTCCCATCTCCCACGACTCACGAGCGCACGGTCTGCCGCAAGACCTCAACGGGTCCGATGAGTGGAGTGCTACCCGCCAGCCGCTACCGGAGCCATCCAGCCGCAACAGGCTGACAGACCTATTAGATGAGTGCGTTTCGGGGTGTCTGGAGGAGCGCTATTGGGTAGCGTCACCAAGTTCGCCTCGGCGGTCCCAGCAGAGCCAACGCGGTGGATGATCTGGCAGCGTCCGGAGACGCTGGCGTGTCATGCACGCCGTCGCCGCGTTGTTCCGTCGCAGTCTGGTGATCGTGGCGTTGGCCGGCGGACCAGATTCGACGCGGCGGGGACGTTGATCATCTTTCAGTGAACGAACCCGGCTGTACCAGGTGTCGCCCTACGGCTGTCGCAGAAGCCGGAATCGGCCGCTGTGACCGTTGGCAACATCACCCCAGGAGCCGAGATACTCGTTCTGCTCTCCTTGGCGAGATCCGATATGAAATGCGTAGTACCCCACCGTATCGTCGCGCTGCCTGAGGCTGATCATCGTTTGTTGGCGGGTACGCACTTCACCAGTGAACTCGCTGCCGTTATCGGGGAGGTCGTCGTAGACCGCTGTGAACTCCGGAGAGTCAGAGGCGATCACCCTGATGACGTGGTCGGGTGCTCCTTGGCGCTCGATGAGCCACTTACTGTCAATCGGCAGCGACATCTGGCCCTCCAGTTCCCACGCCATGGCCGATGTTCCTACGCATTGAGGAGCATAACTTAGATGAGTGGCGGGAGGTAGTCGGCGCCCGGTCAAGTCCCAGTGCCGTTAAGTTCGGTGAGGGCGTTGGTGAGGTGCTCAGGGAATAATGGCCGCCTGGTCGGTGACTTGGCGGCGGGTCGCCGGAACGCGGCGGGGAACGTAGATCCAGGAGCTTGGCGGTGGTCGCGCGGCCGGTAGGCGTTACGCGTGGAGTCAGGTCGGGGTGAGGTTAGAAAGGTGGGACAGGGGTGGGCAGCTTGGCGCGGATGGTCGTGGCGGCGGGGTGGCCGAGGCCGTCCAGAACGGCGGCGGCGGTGCGCCAGGCGGCGCGGGCGGCGACGTGGTCGCCGGCCGCCTCGTGGGCGTCGCCCAGGCGGTCGAGGGACTCGGCCTCGCCGTACCGGTGGCTCGACCTCCGGTAGAGATCGATGGCGTGTTGGTAGCAGGTGACTGCCCGCCGGTGGTCGCCGAGGCGCTGGCGGCTGAAGCCGAGGCTGTCCCAGGTCGCCGCCCGCAGGATGTAGTTCTCGCTGTCCCCCAGCAGGGCGAGCCCGCGCTCGCAGCTGGCGAGCGCGAGCCCGTACCGGCCGAGCTGGGCCAGGTACCAGCCGATCGCGTTGAGGCTCCTGGCCTGGCCGACGAGATCGCCGGCGTCGCGGTAGCGGTCGAGGGCCCGCTCGCTGTGCTCGACCGCGGCCCGGTGGTCACCGCGCTGGTCGCACGTCCACGCCCACACGCGGTGCGTCTCTGCCTGGCAGGCGGCATCGTGGTGCTGGCTGCCGAGGTCGAGCGCGACGGTGAGGTGGCCGCACGCCTCCTCGTACCGCCCGAGGTGGGTCAGCACGGCGGCCAGCACGCGGTGCGCCTGGGCCTCCCGCGGCAGGTCGGCCGCGGCCTGCGCGGCCGCCGTGACGACGCACTCCATGCCGATGAAGGCGTGCCACCGGCCCTGCCGCCGCAGGAACGCCCACAGGCTGCCGCCGAGTGACACGGCGTGCGGGTGCAGTCCCGCGCTGGCCGCGTGCCGGAGCGCGGCGGACAGCGCGGGGTATTCGTGCTGGTACCACGCCAGCGCGTGGTGCTCGGTGGCCAGCGGCTCGGGGACGACGCCGGGTACCGGCTCGGGCGGCGGGACCGGGTCGTCGTAGGGGTTGAGCAGGGCTGCGGCGGCGCTCGCCGTGAGCGCGTAGTGGTCGAGCACGCGGCGGGTGGCGGCGGTGGACTCCACGCCGCCGTCGTGGGCCTCGGCGAGCTCGGCCGCGTACACCCTGAGCAGGTCGTGCAGGGAGTACCGGCCGGGCACCGGCTCGACGGCGAGCTGCGCCCTGGCCAGCTCGGCGAGCAGCGCCGCGGCCCGCCGTACCGGGATGCCGGCCAGGCTGGCCGCGGACAGTGCCGTGGCGGCCGGGCCAGGGTGGACGGCCAACAGCCGGAACAGCCGGGCGGCGTCGGCGCTGAGGGTCCGGTACGACCAGGACAGCACGGCCCGTACCTGGCCGGCGGCGTCGCCGGTGTCGAGGGCGTCCAGCCGGCCGTCGACCTCGGCGAGCTCCTCGGCCAGGATGGCGAGCGGGAAGCCGGTGCGCTGGATCCGGGCGGCGGCGATGGCCAGGGCGAGCGGCAGCCGGGCGCAGGCGGCGACGACGCGGGTCACCGCGTCCGGTTCGGCGTCGACCGGGCCGGTGCCGAGCCGGCCGGCGAGCAGCTGCCGGGCCTCGAGGTCGGAGAGGACGTCGAGGGTGATCGGGTGGGCGCCGTTGACCGCGACCAGCCCGGCCAGGCTGTCCCGGCTGGTGACCAACGTGAAATTGGTGCCGCCGCCGGGGAGGAGCGGGCGGGCCTGGTCGGCGGTGCGGGCGTTGTCCAGCACCACCAGCAGGCGCTTGCGGCCCAGCAGGCTGCGGTACAGCGCGATCTTGGCGTCGGGGCTGGACGGCACCTCCCCGGCGGACACGCCGAGGCCGTACAGCAGGTCGCGGACCGCCTCCGGCGGCGCTGTCGCGTGCTCGTCAGAGTCGAAGCCGTGCAGGTTAACGTACAGCTGGCCGTCCGGGAACCGGTCGGCGACCCGGCGCGCCCAGCGCACCGCCAGCGCGGTCTTGCCCACGCCGGCGGTACCCGACACGGCGACGACCACCGGTGCCGCCGGGGTGGTGTCGAGCAGCGCATCCAGCTGGGCCAGCACGCCGACGCGCCCGACGAAGGGGGAGACCTCCGCGGGCAGCTGCGCCGGTACCACCGCGGCTGCCAGCGGCACAGGCTGCACCGGCGCCGGAGGTTCGTGGTCGCCGCGCAGGACCGCCTGGTGCAGCGCGGCCAGTCCCGGTCCCGGGTCGGCACCCAGCTCCTCGGTCAGCCGCTTCCGCACCCGGGCGTACCGGTCCAGCGCCTCGGCGGGGCGGCCGGCGGCGACCAGCACCCGCATCAGCGCGGCCGCCAGGGGTTCGGACAGCGGGAACTCCTCGGCGAGCTCGATCAGCGGGTCCAGGACCCACACCGGGTCACCGGCGCGCAGCTCCGCGTCCGCGGCGTCAACCACGGCGTCGGCGTACTGCCGCCGCCATGACTGCCGCATCCGATCGGCCCACTCGCCGGGCACGCCGGACAGCGGCTCGCCCTGCCACAGGCCGGTCGCCTCGCGGAGCTGCGCCACCCGCTCTGGCGCCGGCGTGCCCGACCGCCGGGCCGCGGCGACCAGCCGCCAGAACCGCCGGACGTCCACCTCGTCCGGGTCGATCTCCAGCAGGTAGCCGCCGGTCTGGCGGACGAGCCGGACCGGGCCGCCCGCCGCGTCCAGCCGCGCCACCAGCTGGCGCACCTGGCTGACGTAGGTGTGCAGCGTCCGCCGCGCCCGGTACGGCGCGTCCAGTCCCCACACCCGCTCGACCACGACCTGCGGCGAGACCGGCCGGCCGGCCTCCACCGCGAGCACCGCCAGGACCGCCGCCAGCCGCGGCGGTCCGGTGATCACCTGTTGCGTGCCGGCCCAGACCTCCACCGGGCCGAGAAGCCGAATCCCCCGTGTCCCCATGCCGTCGATCTTGACTAATGCTCATTCAAGCCGCCAGGCAATTACTCGACAGATTCTCGACATTCCGCCGACAACTGGCGCGCACCGTATCCGCGCACTGTCCGGCACATCGGAAGGATCGACATGTCACGACTCGGAAGGCTCCTGCTCGGAGCCGCCACGCTCGCCCTCGCGCTGTCGGCGGGCGCGGGTACGGCCGCGGCCACACCTGGCGCCGGCGCGCCGGCCGCGACGGCGACAGTCGCGGTCCACAGCGGCGACCAGGTGGCGAACCCCGCGGCGAACATCCGCTTCGTCCCGAGGTTCGTCTTCGCCAAGGGCATCGAGTTCTGCACGGCCAAGGCGTGCCTGATCATGCAGAGCGACGGAAACTTCGTCCTCTACGACGAGAACGGCCGCGCGCGGTGGGCGACCAACACGGTCGGACGCGGCGCGTTCGCGGCCTGGCAGACCGACGGCAACCTGGTGGTCTACAACGGCGGCGGGGGCGCGATCTGGGCCTCCAACACCTGCTGTCACTCCGGTTACAACCTGCTCCTGCAGGACGACGGCAACCTCGTCATCTACGACGGCGGCGGCCACGCGGTGTGGGCGACGCACACCAACCACTGACCGCCTGGCGGTCGGGCCCTCGCCGGTCGGGATCCGTCCCGGCCGGCGAGCGGCGTACCGGGTCACGAGCTGAAGTGCTCGCGGATGGCGGCGCAGAACGCCTTGAGGTCGTCGGGCTTCCGGCTGGTGATCAGCACGTTGCACCCGTTGCGGCTGATCACGACCTCCTCGTCGCGCCATTCCGCCCCGGCGTTGTGCGGTTCGGTCCGCAGCCTGTGCCAGGACGTGACGGTCCGGCCGTAGACGCTGTCGGCCTCGATCAGCGTCCAGGGCGCATGGCAGATCGCCGCGACCGGCCTACCGGCCGTGAAGAACGACTTCACCGGTGGTAGATCTCGGCGAACAGGTCGCCGCTGTCCGGCGGCGGTGCGTGGTTTAGGTCCGCGCTGGGAGTGAGGAGGAAGACCTGCCGGTCGACCCGGTGTACGGCGCCACCGGCGGTGCCGGTTGTGAGTACCAGTGCCCTGACATGAGGCCAGAAGGTACGCCCCATCCTCGGCGACGGTCGCACAGACACATCACGCCGGACATCACCGGCTGAGCAGTGGGAGTACACCTCTCGCACGCATGTCACACCATTCCGGCGGAATGAGCCGGACCTCCATCACCACTGGAGGGATGCGGTGCTGATCCTCACCGCCGCCCACACCGGCCTGCGGTGGGGTGGGCTGGTCGGGCTGCGCCACCCGAACGTGGTCCTGGACGGGCCGCAACCACGGATCCTCATCGACCCGGCCACCGGCGCGCTGCATGAGGTGGCCGGGCGGCTCTCCCTCGGCCCACCCAAGACTGAGGACAGCGTCCGGCAGGTATGGCTACCACCGTTCCTCGTGGACATCCTGGCCGAGGTGCGGGATGAGGCCGAGTACCACTCGCGAGGGCTGCTGTTGTGGCCGGCGTGCACTTTCACGACGTGCGCCACATCCACGAGACCTGGATGGTGGAAGACGTCACCCACGAGGTGCGGCAGGCCGAACTGCTCGGGCACCGGCTGCGCGGCATCGCGGGCATCTACTCCCACACCACTCCAGCATGCAACTGCGGCTCATGGAGGCCCTGCAATACCGCTGGTCAGCCGCCCCGCTACCGGCCGAATCCAGCGAGAAGGCCCTGGTCGCCGTGTGGCGAACAGGGCCTTGAGCAGTGCATATGTCTGGTGGGCGATACTGGGATCGAACCAGTGACCTCTACCGTGTCAAGGTAGCGCTCTCCCACTGAGCTAATCGCCCGAGGCGGAGGCGGGAATCGAACCCGCGTACAGGGCTTTGCAGGCCCTTGCCTAAGCCACTCGGCCACTCCGCCGGGTCCGCGCCCTGGGCGGTGGCCGGCTGACGCGTCGGACCGGAAGGGTCCCCAAAATTCGAGCGGACGACGGGATTCGAACCCGCGACCCTCACCTTGGCAAGGTGATGCTCTACCAACTGAGCCACGTCCGCGTGATCGCCTTGGGGAACCACGTTCCCCGCTGGCGAAGAGAACTCTACAAGGAGCGGGTCGTGACCTTCAACCGGGGGGTCAGACGTGTTGTCGGGAGGCGCCTCGACACGCCCGGTGACGCTAAAACGGGCAATTCGGACCCGTTCTAGGTTCTTGAGCTTTTCTTGGCTACGGTTGGCGACGTGACTGGACCAACTGGACAACCACCTCAGAACCCTCAGTATCCACAGCAGGGCGGGTACCCGCCCCCGGGCTCGCCCGGCCCCGGATACCCGTCGCAGCAGCCGCCCCAGCAGGGCTGGCAGCAGCAGCCTCCGGCCGGCTACGGCCAGCCGCCGCAGCAGCCCGCGTACGGTCAGCCGCCGCAGCAGCCGGGCTACGGCCAGCCGCCGCAGCAGGGCTGGCAGCAGCAGCCGTCCGCCGGGTACGGCGCGGGCCCGTCGGCCGCCGGCACGGTGAACCCGCCGTGGGCGGCGGCAGCCGCCGCTGTCGCGGCGGCGCTCTCCGCGATCATGCTCTTCATGGCGTGGGGCGGCGCGAAGCTCAGCCTCAAGGTCGGCGGTGTCAGCCGGTCGCAGAGCGAGACGTTCAAGCCGTTCAGCAAGGGCCCCAACAAGACGTGGGCGATCCTGCTCATCATCGCCGCCGTCATCACGATCGCCGCGGTGATCGCGGTATACGCCACCCGTAACCGGCAGGCGCTGTTCGGCGTGGTCGGCGGCGGCGTGCTGACGCTGGTCTTCGCTGTCGCCGAGGCGCTGTACTTCCACAGCAAGCTCAGCGGCAAGGACCTGAACCAGGCGAAGCAGCAGGCCAAGGCCTTGGGCGGCACGGTCGACGTCGGACTCAAGGTCGGGGCGTTCCTCAGTATCGGGTTCGCCGTGCTCGCGGCGGTGTTCGGCGTGCTCGCCTTCGTGATGGCCAACAAGAGCTCCAGCAGCAGCTCCACGGCAGGCCCGAGCTACGGCGGCGGTTACCCGCAGCAGTACTGAGCCGACGCCGGTACCGGGACAACTGAACAACGGAAGTAAAACGACTGGCGCGGGCAGCGCCGGATCGGCCAGGATCGGCGGGATGCCAGAGGCCATCCCGCCATTGGCCGATCCTCCCTCCTGGTGAACGAGGAGCGGAATGCCCGCGCCGTCGCTTTTGGGTTCCCTGCGCCATGCCACCCATCGCCGGCTGTGGCTGGGGCAGGCCGCGAGCCGGCTCGGCGACGGGATGCTTCCGGTCGCCCTCGCCCTCACGGTCCTGCACGGCCACCGCTCCCGTACCGATCTCGGCCTGGTACTCGGCGCGGAGAGCCTGGCGATGGTGGCGTGCGTGCTGTTCGGCGGGGTGGTGGCGGACCGCTTCCGGCGTACCAGGGTGATGGTCGCCTCCGACGTGCTCGGCCTGGCCTCGGTGCTCTGCTTCGCGGTGGTGGGCTCCGGCGCGCCGACCGCGCTGCTGATGGCGCTGGCCGCGGTGGGCGGCGCGAGTGGCGCGCTCTTCCAGCCCGCGTACCTGGCGCTCATGCCGTCGGTGGTGCCGGCGGCCGACCTGCGGGCGGCGAACGCCCTGCGCAGCCTCACCGGCCGGGCCGGCGCCATCGCCGGGCCGGTGCTGGCCGGCGTGCTGGCCGCCGCCGGCGGCCCGCGGCTGGCCTTCCTCGCTGACGGGGCGACCTTCCTGGTCAGCACGCTGACGCTGGTCGGCCTGGCCGAGCCGGCCCGGCCGGAACGCACCGCGGGGGCGAGTCTGCTCGCCGAGGCCAGGGACGGCCTGTGCGCGGTGTGGCGGCGCCGCTGGATCGCCACGGTCATCGGGCAGGGCACCGTCCAGCTGGTGTGCGTCATGAGCCCGGCACTGGTGCTGCTGCCGCTGGTGCTCGACCGGCACGGCCAGCTGTCCGCGTACGGCCCGCTGCTGGCCTGCCAGGCGGCGGGCGCGGTCGCCGGCGGCGTGGTCGCGGCCCGCTGGACCCCGCCGGAGCCCGGCACGTTCGCGCTCGCCAGCCTGCTCCTGCTGGCGTTCGAGCTGCTGGCGATGGCGCTGGCCGCGCCGGTCTGGCTGCTCGTGCCGGCGGTCACCGGGACCGGCTACGGCTACGCCACCTTCGGCGTGTACTGGACCAGCGCACTCCAGCGGGAGGTCCCCGACGACCTGCTGGCCAGGGTGTTCGCCGTCGACCAGCTCGGCACGATGGCGCTCGCGCCGGTCGGGCTCGCGCTCGCCCCGGTCGCGGCCGCCGCGGTGGGCCTGGTCCCGGTGCTGGTGTTCGCGGCCGCCGTGCTGGTGGCCTCGACCGTGGTGATCCTGCCGGTACCGGGGGTGCGCGGGTTCAGCGAGCCGCGACCCGGCGCGCGGCCGGCGGCGGCCCCGGCACGGACGTGACAGAAGTGACCGGACAGACACGTCTCGTGTGCTAGCCTCCGGACCGGGCCAAACCCGGTAGCGGATGCCGGCGTGCCCACGGAGGCAGTGCGGAGCCGCCGACCCGGTGCCGGTCGTGGCCGCCAGTCGCGGAGCTGGCGGTCCCTGCGCGACCGGTACCCCTCGTGCTCGAGTACCGAGGTGGGTCCATGTCGTCCGCACCCGATCCGCAGCTGATCAAAGAGTCGTTCGAGATCATCGAACCCGTCGCCGACAAGGTGGCCGGCTGGTTCTACGCCAAGCTGTTCTACGAGTACCCGGCCCTGCAGGACATGTTCCCGCCCGCCATGGACACCCAGCGGGCCCGGCTGCTGCGGGCCCTGCTGCGCATCGTCCAGGCCGCCGACCAGCTCGACTCGCTGGCGGAGTACCTGGGCCAGCTCGGCGTCGACCACCGCAAGTTCGGCGTCCGGCCGGAGCACTACGAGGCCGTCGGCCGCTGCCTGGTCTCGGCGGTGCGCCGGCACGTCGGCGCCGAGTGGAGCGGCGAGATGGAGGACTCCTGGCTGGCCATCTACCGCGGCTCGGCGGCGCGGATGATCCAGGGCGCCGAGGAGGCCGCCGCCAGCACCCCGCCGTGGTGGACCGCGGAGGTGCTGGCGCACGAGCGCCGCGGCGTGGACCTGGCGGTGCTGCGGCTCGCCCCCGACCAGCCGTACCCGTACGTCGCCGGCCAGTACGTCAGCGTGGAGACCCGCCGCTGGCCGCGGGTGTGGCGGTTCTACTCGATCGCGAACGCCCCGCGCCCCGACAACACGCTGGACTTCCACGTCCGCGCGGTCGGCGCCGGCTGGGTGTCCAGCACGCTGGTCGACCACGTCCGCCCCGGTGACCTGGTCAAGCTCGGCCCGCCGGTGGGCACGATGACGCTCGACCTGGAGTCCCCGCGCGACGTGGTGTGCCTGGCCGGCGGTACCGGCCTCGCCCCGATGAAGGCGCTGGTGGAGGCGATGGCGCTGACCGAGTCGCCGCGCCGCACGCACCTGTTCATGGGCGCCCGCCGCCGCGACGACCTGTACGACATGGACGCGGTGCTGCGGATCGCCGCCGACTCCCCGTGGCTGAGCGTGATCCCGGCGGTGTCGCACGACGAGTCGCACGCGGGGGAGCGGGGCATGGTGCCGGACGTGGCCGCCCGCTACGGGCGGTGGCGACGCCACGACGTGTACGCCGCCGGCTCGCCGGCCATGATCAGGGCGACGCTGACCCGGTTCCTGGAGTTGGGGGTGCCGCTGGCCCGGATCCGGTACGACGCGTTCGCCGACGCGTGACCGGCCCGCTCCCGGGGACATTTCGGTCGGCGACGAAGGATGGCCGGCGTACGGTCGGGTCATGGTTCAGGCACGAGTGGATCAACGGGAACGGCAGGTCGACGGGTGGGGCGCGCCCTGGCTGGACGAGCAGCTCGACGACCAGACGGAGGGGCGCGGTGAGGTGGACATGGCCGCCACCGCCGCGCTGATGGCCGACCCGAGCCGGGCGGCGATGCTGGACATCCTGAGCGACGGGCGGGCCCTGCCGGCCGGCGAGCTGGCCAGGGTGGCCGGGGTGTCGGCGCAGACGGCGAGCGCGCACCTGTCCCGGCTGCTGGCCGGCGGCATGGTGGTGGTGATCGTCCAGGGCCGGCACCGGTACTACCGGATGGCCTCGGCGGACGTGGCCACCGCGGTGGAGGCGGTGGCCAGGATCAGCCCGCCCCGGCAGGTGCGCTCGCTGCGCGAGTCCCGCCGGGCGGCGGCCCTGCGGATGGCCAGGACCTGCTACGACCACGTGGCCGGCGAGCTCGGGGTGGCCCTGCTGGACTCGCTGGTGGCCCGGGACTGGCTGGTGGCCGCCGAGGGCGGCGGCTACCAGGTGACCGGCGCGGGCGACGCGGGCTTCGACGGGTTCGGCCTGGACATGGCGACCGTACGGGCCAGCAGGCGGATGTTCGCCCGGCCGTGCCTGGACTGGACCGAGCGGCGCGCGCACCTGTCCGGCGCGCTCGGCGCCGCCCTCTGCGTCCGGCTGCTCGACCTGAAGTGGCTGGTCCGGCGCGGCCCGACCGAGCGCGGCCTGCGCCTCACCGACGACGGCCGCTCCGGCCTCGCCGAGACGTTCGGCGTCACGGTCCGGTAGCGCCGGCTGTCGATTTCCGGCCCGCCCCGATCGTCGTAGAGGTAGCCGGGCCCGCCGGGGCTCCACCAGAGGGGATGACCATCATGGCGAAGTACCTCCTGCTCATCTACGGCGACGAGCGGCAGTGGGCCGCCATGCCGGCGGAGGAGAGGCAGCGGCTGGGCGAGGCGCACGGGGCCTTCCACGCGACCGCCGGAGAGGGGGTCCTGGACGGCAGGGAGCTGGAGCCGGCATCGGTCGCGACGACGGTGCGGGCCGACGCCGGCGGCCGGCCGATGATCACCGACGGGCCGTTCCTGGAGACCAAGGAGGCGGTGGGCGGCTACTACCTGATCGAGGCCGCCGACCTGGACGAGGCGATCAAGCTGGCCTCGGGGCTGTACGAGGCGACCGCCGGCCACAGCGGGGTGGAGATCCGCCCGGTCGTCGAGCGCTGACGGCCCGAGGGCGTACCGGCGCGGCCGTCGCGGGCCGCGCCGGTCCGCACGGACCGCGGCCGGGTCCGGCCACCGTCAGGCGGCGGGCGGCGGCAGCGGGCCCAGCCCGGCGCAGGCCGCCGGGTGCAGCCACTTGTCCTGGATGCGCGCGGCGGCGGTGCCGGTCGCCGGCATCGGCACCCCGCGCGAGTCGATGAACGCCGGGGTGAACCGCTCGGCCACCACCCTGCCGGCACGGATCGTGATCGTGTCGACGCCGGTGTCGTTGGAGTAGGCGTTGTCGAGATGCCAGAGGAAGTTGCCGTACCCGTACGCCACGTACGTGCCGCCGATGGTGCCGGCGCCGAGCAGCTGGTGGGCGTGGGTGCCGACGACCGCGGTCACGCCCGCCCGGGCCAGCAGCGCGGCGAGCGCCTTCTGCTCGCTGTTCGGGCAGGCCGAGCCCTCGGTGCCCCAGTGCACGTACACGATCACCGCCTGCGCGCCCTGCTGGCGGGCCTGCCGGACGGCGGCGACCAGCCGGTCGGTGTCCAGCGCGGACGCGATGCCCGGCTTGCCCGGCCCGGCCTTCCAGGCGGACATCGTCCGGTCGTGGATCTGGCTGGCCGCGATCAGGGCGATCTTCGTGCCCCGCACGTCGGCGACGTACGGCCGGTAGGCCGCGTCGGCGTCCGCGCCGAAGCCGATCACCGGGATCGGGCCGGTCCGGATCGCGGCCAGGCTGTCCCGCACGCCGTCACCGCCGTAGTCGGCGGCGTGGTTGTTGGCCATCGTGACCACCTTGACCCCGGACTGCTGGAGCACGCCGAGCGCGGACGCTGGGGCGCGGAAGTGCCACTGCTTGGGCTCGGGCGTGCCCCGGGTGGTGATCGCGGTCTCCAGGTTGACCAGGGACACGTCGGCCGCGCCGAGCGTCTGGCTGATCGGGCCGAGCGCGGGCGGCGGGTCGGTGAGCCGGGCCACCGTCCGCTTCTCGAAGTGCACGTCGCCGGCGAAGGCGACGGTGATGCCGGCGGACCTGGTGGGGGAGGACGCGGCGGTGACCTGCCCGGCCCCGCCGGTACGCGCCACCGGGCTCGGGGTGGCCGCGTGCCCGCCCCCGCCGCAGCCGGCGACCGCCGCCCCGGCCAGGCCGGCGGCGAGGAACGCCACCTTACGGACATGTCGCGCCAACGTGATCCCCCTCACTCCGGCCGCCAGAGCAGCACAGATGGTAAGTCCGCCGGAGGGTCCGTCCCGTTACGTGGGATAGCGTGGCCGGTATGCGCGTCGTGGTCGTGACCGGTGACGCGCTCTCCCTCGACGATGTGGTCGACGTGGCGCGCGGTCGGGCCCGCGCCGTCCTCGGCCCCGAGGTGGGGGCGCGGATGGAACCCAGCAGGCAGGTCGTGGAGCGGGCGGTGGCCCAGGCCGCGGTGGTGTACGGGGTCACCACCGGGTTCGGCGCGCTCGCCGACACGTTCGTCAAGAACGAGGAGCTGGTCCAGCTCCAGTACGGCATCCTGCGCAGCCACGCGGCCGGCGTCGGACCGCCGCTGCCCGACGAGACGGTACGGGCGCTGCTGCTGCTGCGCGCCCGCACGCTCGCGTCCGGGTACTCCGGGGTCCGCCCCGACCTGCCGGCCCGGCTGCTGGAGCTGCTGGACCGCGGCCTGCTGCCGGTGGTGCCGGAGAAGGGCTCGGTGGGCTGCTCCGGCGACCTGGCGATCCTCGCCCACCTGGCGCTGCCGCTGATCGGCGAGGGCCGGCTGCGCGCGCCCGGCGAGCAGCGCCCGGACGGCCGGCCGGCGGCCGAGGTGCTCGCCGAGCACGGCCTGGCCCCGCTCGAGCTCGCCCCCAAGGAGGGCCTGTCGCTGGTCAACGGCACCGAGCCGATGCAGGCGGTGCTGGCCTTCGCGGTCCGCGACGCGCTCCGGCTGGCCACCGTCGCGGACCTGGCCTGCGCGATGTCGATCGAGGGCCTGCTCGGCACCGACCGCCCGTACGACCCGCGCGTGCAGGTCATCCGGCCGCACCCCGGCCAGCTGGACAGCGCCGCCAACCTGCGCCGGCTGCTCGCCGGCTCGCCGCTGCTGGCCAGCCACCGGCACTCGAACCACGCCGTGCAGGACTCCTACTCGCTGCGCTGCGCGCCGCAGGTGCACGGCGCGGCACGGGACGTGCTCGCGCACTGCCTGCGGGTGATCACCGTCGAGCTGGGCGCGGTGGTGGACAACCCGGTGGTGGTGACGGCGCCCGACGGCGGGTACTCCGACGGTGGGTACGAGGTGATGACCACCGGCAACTTCCACGGCCAGCCGCTCGCCTTCGCCGCCGACATGCTGGCGATGGCGGTCGCCGAGATCGGCGGCATCGCCGAGCGGCGGGTGTACCGGATGCTGGACCCGGCCACCTCGCGCGGCCTGCCGCCGTTCCTCGCCCCGCAGGCCGGCACCAACTCCGGCTTCATGCTGGCCCAGTACACCGCCGCCTCGCTGGTCAGCGAGAACAAGGTGCTGTGCCACCCGGCGAGCGTCGACTCGATCCCCACCTCCGGCAACCAGGAGGACCACGTGTCGATGGGCTGGCACGCGGTCCGCAAGGCCTGCGAGGTGCTCGACAACGTCGCCACCGTGCTCGCCGTCGAGTTGCTGTGCGCGGCGCAGGCCATCGACTTCCGTGCCGGCATCGCCGCGCCGGGGCCGGCCTGCGCGGCCGCGCTCGGCGCGATCCGCGCCCACGTCCCGCAGATGCTGGTGGACCGGGAGGTGGCCGGCCAGATGGCGGCGGTCAGGGCGCACCTGGACGAGATCCTGGCGGCGGTGGAGGCGGCCGTCGGACCGCTGGCATGACGGCGGTGCTCGTCCCGGCCGGCGGCGACACCGGCGGGCGCGGCGTGACCTACCGCGCCGAGGTCGACGGCCGCTCCGCCGGGCGGCTCCGGCTGGTGGCGGCCGGCCACGGCGAGGGCCTGCTGGAGGACGTCAGCGTGCGCGCGGCGGACGCCCCGGCGGTGCTGGCGGCGGCGCGGGAGGCGCTGGCCGGCTGGGGCCTGCGCCGGGCGCAGGTGGTGGTGCGCGGGGCCGACCAGGTGGGCCGGGACTTCGCGACCGCCGCCGGACTCGCGCTCACCAGCGCCAACCTGCGCAAACCGGTCACCGTCGAACCAGCGGAACCACCGGTGGGCGCCCGGCCGATGACCGAGTCCGAGTACGCCCGCTTCCGGGATCGCGACCAGGACAGCTACGAACGCGACCTGGTCGACTCGGGCACGCTGGACCCGGCCGGCGCGCGGGCGAAGGCCGCCGCCGACTGGGCCACCTCGCTGCCGCACGGTCGGCACACCCCGGGGAACCTGCTGTTGACCCTGGTGGCCCGGGTCGACGGGGCGGCCCGGCGGGTGGGCACGCTGTGGTTGGCGGTGGACCGGCCCGACCCCGGCGTGCTGTGGGTGTACCAGGTGGACATCGAGGCGGCGCACCGGGGCCGCGGCCTGGGTCGCGCGGCGATGCTGCTCGCGGAGCGCGAGGCGGTGCGTGCCGGCCAGCGTGCGGTGGCGCTGAACGTGTTCGGGCACAACAGGGTCGCCCGAGGCCTCTACGACAGCCTCGGCTACCTGCCGACGGTCGAGGTCTTCGGCTGACCGACCTACGTGACGTCGTCTTCCAGCAGCGCTGTCAGTTCCGCGTCGAGGTCGACCTCGGTCGCCTCGGCGCCGAACGGCACCTCCGCGTAGGTCCGCAGGAGGAACTGCAACAGCGCCTCCCGTGGAGCTTCGAAGAGCGCGTGTCCCGACGGGGACGACAACGCGATACTGACGGTGGACGAGGTGCCTTCAGCGTCCGGATTGGAGGGCCATACCCGGACATCGCCGATGCCGGTCGGGCGGGTAAGCCCGTCGGCCAGCAGCTGTCTGGCGAACGTCCACTCCACCATGTCGGTCGAGCCAGCTCCACCCGTATGGAAGCAGATATGCACCGCATACGGGTCGAGCCTGTCGTACCGGAGACTCGCCACCACCGGGAGTGGCACGCTGCCGGGAACGACAAGGGCAAGATCGACCTGGGAGACCACATCCGGCTGGCGTGCTGTCATCGCCTGTAAGCCTCCGGGGCGCGCCTGGTACTAGGGGGTCCTTACGGAGTGCCTCCCGTACCTCACGGTGGGGAGTGCTCCGCGAGGGAGAATGCCGTCTCCGGCGGGAGTTGGCTAGCCCCTGAGCCGTAACTGGTCCCCGGCGGGATCGTTGAATCCGTCAGATCGGGTCGATCAGATCCGGGCATAGGGAGATTTACGCCCCCGGAGTTCCGCCCAGCTCGCGCCCTCTCTGTGACAGACATCACAGCAATTCGATCTGTGATGTAAGTAAAGAACGTTTGGCATTTCCCCGCATCCCCGGCGAGCATCGATCATGACATGCCTAATACGTCGATGACCCGGGAAAAGGAGGATCCGGTCCGCGAGCGGTTCGGACGACTCCGCCGGTGGCGTGCCCGAGTCCGCGCCCACCGGCTGCTCGGACCCGCCTACCGCGGCGCCGTCGGCGTCATCGGCACGGCGATCATCCTTCTCGGACTGATCCTGGTGCCGGCGCCCGGCCCGGGCTGGCTGATCGTGTTCGCCGGCCTCGCGGTGCTGGCCACCGAGTTCCCCCGCGCCCGCCGGCTGCTCGACTTCGGCCGCCGCACCCTCGCCGCCTGGACCCGCTGGCTGGGCCGGCAGTCGTGGTGGCTGCGCGCCGCCGTCGGGTTCGGCTGCCTGGTGATCGTCGCGGCGGCGGTCGTCGCCTCGCTGGCCGTGCTCGGGACGCCCTCGTGGATCACCAGCTGAGGTCCTGTAAGGTATCTCCCGTCGCCGCGGCGACCCCGACACGGGCGATTAGCTCAGTGGTAGAGCGCTTCGTTCACACCGAAGAGGTCACTGGTTCGAACCCAGTATCGCCCACCCAGGTCCGAGACCCTTGCCGCCGGATCGAGAGGCTCGCGAATGGGAATCTTCCGTCGCCGTCGCGAGCCACCGGGCCGGCCTCCCCGGCGGGGAGCCGCCGCTGCCGAGCTGGAGCAGGGCTGGAACGGCCTCTCCTGGGGCGCCATGATCCCGCAGTTCTGGACCCGGTTCCCGAACGGCGGCCAGAGCGACGGCGGCTGGTGGGTGACCGGTGAGGGGCCGGAGTCGTTCTGCGGCGTGGTGATGGACGCCCAGTACGCCTTCAACACCAGCGACCAGCTCTACATGGTCTGCTTCTACCCCAAGGTGGCGGACCGGGAGCGGCTGTCGCCCGCCGTCCTGAACACCCTCGGCGCCCCCGACGGCACGGCCACCCTGTGGACCATCGGCGACGTCGTGGTGGAGGTCAAGGTCGCCGGGGTGCTGGCGGCGATGACGCACCGCCGGTTCGCCACGGGATAGGGACGACCTGCGGCTACGCTGCGCTCATGACCGACGACGGCCGCACCGCGGTATTCGACACGCTGCGTTCGCTGCTGGCCCGGTACGCCCCCCACCTCGTCATCACCGCCGACCAGCCCGGCAACTACTCGCTGGACACCGAACACATCCAGGGCAACCACAAGCCGCTGTACTTCGGTGGCGTCGCCGTCCGCCGCAACGCGGTGCACTACTACCTGATGCCGATCTACGTCTTCCCGGACCTGCTCACCGGCATCTCACCCACGCTGCGGGCCAGGATGCAGGGCAAGTCGTGCTTCACCTTCCGTACCGAGGAGCCGACCCTCCTCGCCGAGCTGGGCCGGCTCACGGAGGCCGGGTTCGCCCGGTTCCAGGCGGAGGGATTGCTGCGCTGACAGTCCCTCGCGGCGAGCCGATAGCATCGCAGCAGCACCCCCGAACCGCCGCGAAGGAGCCCTCCCGTGTCCGCACCGCAGACCGCCGCCCCGCCCGCCGCCGTCCGCGTGCCGGCCGGGACGACGGCGGGGCAGGCGCTCGAGGCGGCCGGGGTGCCGCTGACCGGCCCGGATGCCGCGATCGTGGCCCGCGATCCCGACGGCGTCCTGCGCGACCTGGAGTGGGCGCCGGACGCCGAGGTCGACGTGGTGCCGGTGCCGATCGGCTCCGACGCCGGCCGGGCGGTGCTGCGGCACTCGACGGCGCACGTGATGGCCCAGGCGGTGCAGGACCTGTTTCCCGGCACGCTGCTCGGCATCGGCCCGCCGATCGAGAACGGCTTCTACTACGACTTCCTGCCCGAGCGCCCGTTCACCCCGGAGGACCTGGGCCGGATCGAGAAGCGGATGGGCGAGATCGTCAAGGCCGGCCAGCGCTTCCACCGCCGGCCCATCGCCGACGACGCGGCCCGCGCAGAGCTCGCCGGCGAGCGGTTCAAGCTCGAGCTGATCGACCTCAAGGGTTCGGCCGCCGACGCCGCCGAGGGCGCGTCGGTCGAGGTCGGCTCCGGGCAGCTCACCATGTACGACAACCTCGACGCGAAGACCGGCGACCGGGTCTGGACCGACCTGTGCCGCGGTCCGCACCTGCCGACCACCCGCCTGATCCCGGCGTTCAAGCTGATGCGGTCGGCGGCGGCGTACTGGCGGGGGAGTGAGAAGAACCCGCAGCTCCAGCGCATCTACGGCACCGCGTGGGAGAGCCGGGACGCGCTCAAGGAACACCTGCGGATGCTGGCCGAGGCCGAGCGGCGCGACCACCGGCGGCTCGGCAGCGAGCTGGACCTGTTCTCGTTCCCCGCCGAGATCGGCGGCGGCCTGGCGGTCTGGCACCCGAAGGGCGGCCTCGTCCGGCGGGTCATGGAGGAGTACAGCCGGCAGCGGCACGAGCAGGGCGGGTACGAGTTCGTCGTCACCCCGCACCTGGCCAAGTCCACGCTGTTCGAGACCTCCGGGCACCTCCAGTGGTACGCCGAGGGCATGTACCCGCCCATGGAGATGGAGGGGGCGGCGTACTACCCGAAGCCGATGAACTGCCCGTTCCACATCCTGATCTTCCGGTCCCGCGGCCGGTCGTACCGGGAGCTGCCGCTGCGGCTGTTCGAGTTCGGCACCGTGTACCGGTTCGAGAAGTCCGGCGTGCTGCACGGGCTGACCAGGGCGCGCGGGTTCACCCAGGACGACTCGCACATCTTCTGCACCCCCGAGCAGCTCGCCGACGAGCTGGCCAGCCTGCTGGAGTTCTCCGTCGGCCTGCTGCGCGACTTCGGGCTGTCGGACTTCGAGGCCGACCTGTCCACCCGGCCGGACAAGTTCGTCGGCGAGATCGAGCAGTGGAACGAGGCCGAGGCCGCGCTCGAACACGCGCTCAAGGCCAGCGGCATCCCGTACACGGTGGCCGAGGGCGAGGGCGCGTTCTACGCCCCCAAGATCGACATCCACGTCAAGGACGCGATCGGGCGGCGCTGGCAGATGACCACCCTCCAGGTGGACCTCCAGCTCCCGGTCCGGTTCGACATCGAGTACCAGGCCGCCGACGGCACCCGGAAGCGGCCGTACATGATCCACCGCGCGCTGTTCGGCTCGGTGGAGCG
>JBJMIH010000009.1:0-47463 GCA_045806985.1 Mycobacteriales bacterium
ACAGCCGTACCGGTACCAGCGTCAGGACCTGGTCGAGCCCGACTGGCGGCGCTTCCCGGGCTGGCGGGACGTCACCGAGGCCGACTGGCGCAGCGCCCAGTGGCAGCGCGCGCACTGCGTGAAGAACCTCAAACAGCTGCGCGCCGTGCTCGGCGATCTCGCCGCCGAGGAGTTCTACGCCGACCTGGAGCGCGACCAGGCCGAGCGGGCCACCATGTCGATGCTGGTGCCGCCGCAGATGATCAACACGATGGTGCCGGACGCCGAGCCCGACACCGAGTCCCTCTACGCGGACCCGGTCCGCCGGTACATGCTGCCGGCCCTCTCCGACCGGGACACCGAGTGGCCGTCGCACCCGCACGCCACCCGGGACTCGCTGCACGAGGCGGAGATGTGGGTCGTGGAGGGGCTGACCCACCGCTACCCCACCAAGGTGCTCGCCGAGATCGTGCCGACCTGCCCGCAGTACTGCGGCCACTGCACCCGGATGGACCTGGTCGGCAACTCCACCCCGGTGATCGACAAGCACAAGTTCACCCTCAAGCCGGTCGACCGGCTGGACGCCATGCTCGCCTACCTGCGCCGCACCCCGGAGGTGCGCGACGTGGTGGTGTCCGGCGGCGACGTGGCGAACATGCCGTTCCCGCGGCTGGCCGCGTTCGTGGACGCCCTGCTGGACATCGACAACATCCGCGACATCCGGCTGGCCACCAAGGCGCTGATGGGCATGCCGCAGCACTGGATGGCCGACGACGTGGTGGCGGGGATGGAGAAGCTGGCCACCAAGGCGCGCCGGCGCGGGGCCAGCCTGGCCATCCACACCCACGTCAACGCGGCGCAGTCGGTGACCCCGCTGGTCGCCGAGGCGACCCGGCGGATGTTCGAGGCCGGCGTGCGGGACGTGCGCAACCAGGGCGTGCTGCTGCGCGGGGTCAACGACTCCTCCACCGCACTGCTCGACCTGTGCTTCCGGCTGCTGGATGGCGCCGGGATCATGCCGTACTACTTCTACATGTGCGACATGATCCCCAACGCCGAGCACTGGCGGCTGGCGGTGTGGGAGGCGCAGGAGCTCCAGCACGCGATCATGGGCTACCTGCCCGGGTTCGCCACCCCGCGGATCGTGTGCGACGTGCCGTATGTGGGCAAGCGCTGGGTGCACCAGCTCGACTCCTACGACCGTGACCGCGGCGTCTCCTACTGGACCAAGAACTACCGCACCCGGCTGGAGGAGGCCGACGCCGAGGCGCTGGCCCGGCGGTACGAGTACTACGACCCGATCACCACCCTGCCCGCGGCCGGTCAGGCGTGGTGGGCCGAGCACGCCGACAAGGGCCTGGTGCTGGCCGAGGGGCACGCCTCGGCGGCCCGCAGCAGGCAGGCGGCGGCGTTGTCAGCGAGCTGAGGAATACTCGTAAAGTTCGTTGCGAAATAACGGGGTCACAACCCTCCCATTGCTGGGACGTTTGGTGTTAACGTGCCGGTCACACGAGGAGGAGTGTGACGCATGGCCAAGATCGTGCTGGACAAGGTGGACAAGATCTACGCCGGCGGGACCAAGGCGGTGAACGGTCTCACCTTGGAGATCAACGATGGCGAGTTCATGGTGTTCGTCGGGCCTTCCGGCTGTGGGAAATCCACCGCGCTGCGGATGATCGCCGGTCTGGAAGAGATCTCCGACGGCACGATCTCCATCGGCGAGGACGTCGTCAACGGCATGCAGCCCAAGGACCGGGACATCGCCATGGTGTTCCAGAACTACGCGCTGTACCCGCACATGACCGTCGAGCAGAACCTCGAGTTCGGCCTCACCCTGCGCAAGATGCCCAAGGAGGAGCGCAAGCGCCGGGTGAAGGAGGCCGCCAAGATGCTGGGCCTCGAGCCGTACCTCAAGCGCAAGCCGGCCGCGCTCTCCGGCGGCCAGCGGCAGCGCGTCGCGATGGGCCGCGCGATCGTCCGCGAGCCGCGCGCGTTCCTGATGGACGAGCCGCTGTCCAACCTGGACGCCAAGCTGCGCGTCACGATGCGCGCCTCGCTCGCCCAGCTGCACGAGCGGCTCGGCGTCACCACCATCTACGTGACCCACGACCAGGTCGAGGCGATGACCCTGGGCGACCGGGTGGCGGTGCTCAAGGACGGCGTGCTCCAGCAGGTCGACACCCCGCAGAACCTGTTCGACAACCCGGTCAACCTGTTCGTCGCCGGCTTCATCGGCTCGCCGTCGATGAACCTGGTGGAGGCCGAGCTGGTGCGCTCGGACGGCGGCTCCGCCGTGTCGTTCGCCGGCCACACGGTCCCGGTGCCCGAGGCCACCTTCACCAAGCGGCCCGGCCTGGACGGCTACCTCGGCAGGAAGGTCATCCTCGGCATCCGGCCGTCGGACTTCGAGGACGCCGAGCACGCCAAGGAGGAGCACTGGCCGACGCTGCCGGTGAAGGCCGACGTCACCGAGGAACTGGGCAGCGAGGTGAACATCATCTTCACCGTCGACGCTCCCCCGGTGCAGCACCAGGACACCGAGGCACTCGCGAAGGACCTCGGCGAGGAGGAGGACGCGCCGCTGCCGCTGGCCGAGAACAAGAGCCTGTGGACCGCCCGCGTCAACGCGCGCTCCCGCGTCCGCCCCGGCGACCAGGTCACCCTCGCGGTGGACAACACCTCCCTGCACTTCTTCGACCCGGTCTCCGGCCTCTCCATCGGCCACCCCGAGACCCTCGCCAAGGAGTCGGCCGACGCCGACAAGCCCGACCTGGAGAAGACCGGCTGACCCCGGTCCGCCAAGGCCCTGTCGCCGCACCTGCCCCGGAGGCGGTGCGGCGACAGTCTTTTTTCGCTCGCCGTCGCCCACGCCGCCCTGATCGAATGGGCTTGTGGACGGTGTGGGAGTGGAGTTGACCGCGGAGGTGGTGGTCGACGGCCGGGTACCGGCGTCGCCGTCGGTGTCACCGGATGGTGCCTGGGTGGTGTACGTGGTGGCGCCGGTGGGGCAGGCCGGCGAGCACCCGTCGAGCGAGCTCTGGCTGGCCGCGGTGGACGGCGGGGTGCCGGCGCGGCGGCTGGAGATCGAGTCGACGTGCCCGTCCGACCCACGCTGGGCGGCCGACTCGGAGTCGATCTTCTTCCTGGCCAACCGCGCTGCCGGCGCTGAGCCGGGCGGGCCGCAACTGCACAGCATCGGGCGCGCGGGCGGCCGCGCGCACCGGTTGACCAACTGGCGGGCCGGACTCCGCGGCTACCGTCCGCTGGCCGACCCGGCGCTGGTGGCGATCATGGCCCCGGACGAGCCGACCGGTGCGGAGGTCCGGCGGGAACGCGACCGGGACGACGCCGAGGTACGCGGCCATGCCCGGCCGGCGCGGCTGCGGCTGCTGGACCTGCGGAGCGGGCGGTTGCGCACACTTGTCGCGTTCGGCGACCGGCACGTGGTCGACGCGGTGCAGCGTCCCGACGGTGGCCCGATCGCGGTGCTCACCTGGTCGGATCCGGAGATCGATCCCGGGCTGTTCGAGCCGGCGCTGCACGTGCTGGACCCGGACACCGGGGCCACCCGCGACCTGGGGCGGGTCCCGGCCGACGCGCACTCGCCGGTGTGGTGGCGCGGCGAGGACTGGCACCTGAGCTACCTGGCGCTCACCCCACCGGGGCTTCAGGCCGGAACCGCCGTGTTCGACGTCCCGGTACCCGGCGCCGGCCCGGCCGGGGAGCACTGGAATCTCACGGCGGGGATGGCGGCGTGCCCGGCGGAGCTGGCGGGGGTGGATCAGGGTCCGCCGCTGGTGCTGGTCGCCGACGGCCTGGACACCACCATCCACCGGCTCGACCCCGGTGACCGCGGGCTGGTGGAGCTGTCCCGGCACCGCGGCCCGGTCCGGCAGCTGAGCGCGGACGCGACCGGCGAGGTGATCGCGGCCGTCCTGAGCGGCCCGGACGAGCCACCCGACGTGCACGCCGGCCCGGTCGGCGGCCCGCTCGTCCGGCGCTCCGACACCCGGCCGGAGCTGCGACGCGTCCGGTGGGGCCGGCAGGAGCGGCTGGCGTACCGCGCGGGTGACGGGCTCGACCTGGACGGCCTGCTGGTCCTGCCGCCGGGCACGTCCCGGTCGGACGGCCCGTTCCCGCTGGTGACACTGGTGCATGGCGGCCCGTACGACCGGTACGCCGACGAGTTCATGCTTGCCTGGGCACCGTCAGGGCAGTGGCTGGCCCATGCCGGGTACGCGGTGTTCCTGCCGAACCCGCGCGGCGGTCAGGGCCACGGGCACGACTTCGCGGCCAGCGTCGCCGGCGCGGTCGGCCAGCAGGAGTGGACCGACATCCTGACCGGCATCGACATGCTGGTCGCCGAGGGCGTCGCCGACCCCGATCGGCTGGGCGTCGGCGGCTGGAGCCACGGCGGCTTCCTGGCGGCGTGGGCGGTCGGGCACACCGACCGGTTCGCCGCCGCGCTGATGGGCGCGGGCATCAGCGACTGGGGCATGCAGGCCGGGGTCGGCGAATGGGGAGCGCTCGAGGCCGCGCTCGGCGGCAGCTTCGGGTGGGAAGGTCCCGGCCCGCACCCGCACGACCGGCTCAGCCCGATCTCCTACGCCTCGGCGATCCGCACCCCGGTGCTGATCGTGCACGGCGCCGAGGACACCAACGTGCCGCCGGCCCAGGCGGAGTACTTCCACCGGGCACTGCGCCGGTTCGGTGTCGAGCACGAGTACGTCGTGTACCCCCGGGAGGGCCACCTCTTCCGGGAACGCAACCACCAGCTCGACCTGCTCCGCCGCACCCGCTCCTGGTTCGACAGGTGGCTCAGCGCGCGGTGACCGCGCCGGCCACCCGCTCCAGGAGGGTGAGGCCGGCGGCGGGGTCGAGGCGGTTGGTGGTGACGGCGACGGCGGTGGCCGTGGCGAGGTCGGCGTAGGCGGCGCTGCCGCCGGTGCCGGGCATGCCGAACGCGGTGGCGCCGGCCCAGCCGAGGGAGTAGCCGAGGGCCCAGGCAGCGGAGTTGCCCATCACCTCGTCCACTCCGGACAGCGCGACCGTCGAGATGTCGCCGAGCCGGGCCGGGGAGACGAGGCGCACGCCGTCGACCGGGCCGAGCAGGGCCGCGTACATCCGGGCGGCGGCGCGGGCGGTGAGAGTGCCGGTGGAGGGGATGTCGGCGGTGAGCACGTCGGGGCGGTTGGCCTGGGCGGCGGTGGGCACCAGCCGGCGGGGTACCAGGCGCAGGATCGGCGCGCCGTCGGGCAGGGCGGCGACCGTGTCGACCCAGCCGGGGGCGTCCTCGATACGGGCGAGGCGGGGCAGGTCGGTGGCGGGGACGCCGAAGTACAGCTCGCGGCCGATGCCGAGCGGGCCGGACACCTCCTCGGCGAGGACCTGGCCGAGCGGGCGGCCGGTGGCCCGGCGGACCACCTCACCGACCAGGTACCCGAACGTGTGCGAGTGGTACGCGGTCTTCGTGCCCGGCTCCCACCACGGCTCGGCGGTGGCGAGCATCGCGCACATCCGCGACCAGTCGCACAGGTCCTCGACGGTGGTGTCCGGCGGTACCGCCGGCAGTCCGGCCGAGTGGGTGAGCACGTGCCGCAGCGTCACCCGGTCCTTGCCGTGCGCGCCGAACTCCGGCCACCACACCACCAGCGGCGTGTCGTAGTCGAGAACGCCCCGCTCGGCGAGCACGTGCACCACGGTGGCCGCCATGCCCTTACCGGTGGAGGCGCTCCAGAACGGCGTGTCCGGGGTGACCGGCCGGCCCGTAGCCGGATCGGCCACCCCCGCCACCGCGTCCACCACCGGCACGCCGTGCCGGTACACCGCCGCCTGGAGGCCGCGCGCCGCCCCGCCGGCCACCAGCTCGTCGAGCGTGCGTTGGACTGTCTCCTGGAGTTCGCTCATACCTGAAGGTCGGAGCCGGCCGGCCCGTTCTCGACGTCAGAGCCAGTGGTTGTCGTGCTCGCGGAAGAACTCGGCCTTCTCCTCGTCGGTCCTGCCGGCCAGGTCGACCAGACCCTCGAAGTACCCCTCGCGCGGCGCGCCCGGCGAGAAGTGCAGCAGCATCGTGGCCGGTTCGCCCGACTCGTTCCGGAACGCGTGGATGCCGCCGGCCGGCACGTGCACGAAGTCGCCCGGCGCGGTGTCGATCCAGCGGGTGCCGTCGTAGATCCGGACGGTGCCGGACAGGATGTAGAACGACTCGGCGATCGTGCGGTGGAAGTGCGGATCGGGGCCGCTCGGCTTCGGCCCCATCTCCCACCGGTACAGCCCGAACAGCCCGCCCGTGGCGGCGCCGGTCGCCAGGTAGTGCACGCGGGTGCCGCCGTTCGGGTACGCCAGCTCCGGCTCGTGGTCCGACGGGCGGTAGGTGGCGGACACCTCGCCGCCGTCGCCGAGGTAACGCGGGTCTGGGTAGCTCATCCCTCTATCCTGCCCGCATGGCGAGCCTCGTCCGCACCGTTCTGGGCGACATCACACCCGGCGAGCTGGGTGTCTGCGACTCCCACGACCATCTCTTCTTCCGATCCGCGGCACTGGCGGGCCAGGAACTGGACGACGAGGACGCCGCGGCCGCCGAACTGGCGGCGTTCCGGGCGCTCGGCGGCGGCACGGTGGTGCAGTGGACGCCGTACGGGCTGAACCGCCGGCCCGACGCCCTGGCCAGGGTGTCGCGGGCCAGCGGCGTGCACGTGGTCGCCGCCACCGGCCTGCACCAGGCCGCGCACTACCCGCCCGGCCTGGTGGACCAGGTACGCGACCGGCTGGCCGCCCTGTTCACCGCCGAGCTGACCGACGGCATCCGGCCCGACGACGACCCGGACGGCCCGCCGGGCCCGGTACGGGCCGGGCTGGTCAAGGTCGCCGGGCAGTTCCACGGCCTGGACGCGCACGCGCGGCTGACGATGACCGCCGCGGCCGAGGCCCACCACGCCACCGGCGCGCCGGTGGCCGTGCACCTGGAGCTCGGCACCGGCGGCCCGGCCGTGGTCGACCTGCTGTGCGGGGAGCTCGGGATGCCGCCGGACCGGGTGGTCATCGGGCACCTGAACCGGTTCCCGGACCTGGACGCGCAGCGCGAGGTCGCCGAGACCGGTGTGTGGCTGGGCTTCGACGGCCCGTCCCGGGCCAACCACGCCACCGACTGGCGGCTGCTGGAGTCGCTGACCGCGCTGGTCGCGGCCGGGCACGGGGGGCGGCTGCTGCTCGGCGGCGACACCACCACCGCCGCGGCCCGCGCGTCCAGCGGCGGCGGGCCTGGCATCCCGTACCTGCTGCGCCGGCTGCGCCCCCGGCTGGAACGCGCGCTGGGCCGGGCGGCCACCGAGGCGATCCTGGTGGCCAACCCGGCCCGGGCGTTCGCGTGGGTCACCCCGTGACGCTGCGGGCGAAGTGCCTGGCGACGGTGTGGAAGGCCAGTTTCGGCTGCCACTCCCCCGACGGGAGCGACTTGACCAGCGTGAACCCGGCCATGTCCAGGTCGTGGCGCGGATCGGGCGAGTACGGGGAGTCGCGGTCCACGAAGTCGTAGACGAAGGCGCCGTGGACACTCTCGGCCTCGTAGATGTCGAGGAGCTCGCCGAGGTAGTCGGCCTGCACCCGCTCGTCCCGCACGTAGCCGGGCTTGACGAGCGGCGGGTCGACGGTCCAGTCGACGATGTCGAAGCCGTCGCCGCCGAGCTGGTCGGCGCCCCGGTAGGTGCAGCAGCCGAACTCGGTGATGATGACCGGCTTGCCGTGCCGGTGCAGCGCCCGGACGTCGTCGGCGTAGGTCGCCTGGTTGGTGCTGTCGCGGTAGAGGTCGATGCCGAGCGCGTCGAAGTCGCGCCAGTCGATGTCCTCCCACACGCCGGAGGAGTACGTGAGCCAGCCGCCGAAGACCTGCCGGGCGCGCTCGCGGGCCTGGCCGAGGAAGCGGTTGAGGTGCTCGTTCGAGCCCGGGTAGCCGAGGTTGCCGGCGCGCTCGCGCCAGTCGTTGCCCGGCACCAGCCCCTGCATGAACAGGGTGAGCTCGCAGCCGACCGAGATGCCCACGGCCGGGTGGTCGCGGCGCAGCCGTTCGGCGGCCCTGGCGACGGCGATCAGGAACGCCAGCGTCTCCCGCGCGTCGTGGTCGAACTGTCGCGCCTCGATGCAGACCTCGAGGCCCGCCCGCGCGGCGAGCGTCGCCGTCGTGGCGAGCCGGTCCAGGTCAGAGCCGAGGATCAGGATCGCGGTGCTGTGCAGGTCGCGGCGGATGGCGCGGACGTCGTACCCGGCCCGCTCGGCACTCCAGCTGTCGTGGTCGGTGTCGTAGTTCACGCCACGGAGCGCCAGCGGGCGCCCGCGAGGACGGCTCACCGCCTTCGTGGCGGCCGCGGCGCGGCCGCCGAGGGTGCCTGCGGCGACCAGGGCCGCGGCGCCCGCGATCAAGGGACGTCTTCCGATCATCATGGGACCGATCGTGTCCGGGCCGGCCGGCGGGGACCATCCGGCGTTTGGCCGGTACTTCTGGACGAGGGTGGCAGGCGGTCTGGCCAGGTGGCCGATGCCGCCGGCGGCGCGCGCCCGTTATCGTCGCCCGGTGGGCGAGGGCAGGCGGGTCCGTGACTGGCTGGCCGACGCCCTGATCTTCGGGTACGCGCTCGGGCTGGGACTGCTCATCGTCGCGATCTCCGACGGATACGACCGCCAGCCGGCCTGGATACGGGCCGTGGACCTGCCGCTGGGAATGCTGGCCTGCCTGTCGTTGTGGTGGCGGCGGCGCTACCCGCTGGCGGTGGCGCTGGCCGCCGTGCCCAGCATCGCGATCACCAGCAGCGCCTTCGGCGCCGGCACCGTGATCACATTCAACCTGGCGCTGCGGGTGCCGTGGCGGCGGGCGCTGCCGGTACTCGGCCTGGCCGCGGTGACCTCGGTGCTGGCCGTCCTGATCGTGCCCACCACGGACTGGGGCCGGTGGGGGGACGCCGCCTTCGTGCTCGCCTACTACCTGGCGTTCTTCTCCTGGGGCAGGGCCGTGCGGGCCCGCCGGAAGCTGGTGCTCAACCTGCGCGAGGAGGCCGAGCGCCAGCGGGCCGACGAGGCGCGGCGGCTCGCCGACACCCGCCGCGCCGAGCGCGAAGCGATCGCCCGCGAGATGCACGACGCCCTCGCGCACCGCATCTCGCTGGTGTCGGTGCACGCCGGCGCGCTGGCCTACCGGATCGACCAGGCCGAGGCCGGCGCCGGGCCCCGGCTCGGCGGCGACGAGGTCGCCGACAGCGCCCGCATCATCCACCGGACCGCCCACCAGGCCCTGGACGACCTGCACGAGATCCTGCACGTGCTGCGCGCCGGCGACGCGCCCGCCGGGCCGCCGCGACCACCGGTCGCCGACATCCGGACGCTGGTCGGGGAGGCGCGGACGGCCGGCCAGGACGTCGACCTCACCGACGACCTCGACGGCCGGGACGGCCTGCGCCCGCAGGCGCTGCGGACGATCTACCGGGTGGTGCAGGAGGGCCTGACCAACGCCCGCAAGCACGCGCCGGGCGCACCGGTGACGGTCCGGCTGGCCGGTGGACCCGACACCGACCTGTCGGTGGAGATCAGCAACCCGCTGCCGGCCGGCAGGCCCGCCGGCCCGCCGATCCCGGGCGCCGGCACCGGCCTGATCGGCCTGCGGGAGCGGGTGGAGCTGGACGGCGGCGTGCTGCGGCACGCCCGCGCCGGCGGCCGCTTCACGCTGCTCGCCCGGCTGCCCCGCGAGGTACGCCGGTGATCCGGGTGCTGCTGGCCGACGACGACACGCTGGTCCGCGCCGGGCTGAAGATGATGCTGTACGGCGCGGACGGCATCGAGGTCGTCGGGGAGGTCGCCGACGGCGCGGAGGTGCCGGACGCGGTCCGCCGCCACCGGCCCGACGTCGTGCTGATGGACGTCCGGATGCCGGTCGTCGACGGGATCGCCGCCACCCGCGCGCTGGCCAGCGCCGACGGCGCGCCGCGGGTCATCGTGCTGACCACGTTCGGCTCCGACGACACCGTGCTGGACGCGATGCGCGCCGGGGCCGCCGGCTACCTGCTCAAGCACACCGAGCCGGCGGGCATCGTGGAGGCGGTACGCCGCGCGGGCCGGGGCGAGCCGGTCCTGTCGCCGGCGGTGGCGCGCACGCTGATCAGGCACGCCACGGCCGGCTCGGACACCCGTGACCGGGCCCGCCGCCGGCTCGCCCGGCTGTCGGAGCGGGAGCGGGAGGTCGCCGCCGCCGTCGCGGAGGGCCTGTCCAACCCCGAGATCGGCACCCGGCTCCACCTGTCGGTGGGCACGGTCAAGAGCCACCTGTCCAGCGCGCTGGCCAAGCTCGGCCTCGAGAACCGGCTCCAGCTCGCGCTGCTCGCCCACGACGCCGGCCTGGACGCCGGCTGACCGGCGGGGCGAACGGTGGCGCCGCCGAAGGAAGCGACGGCGGCGCCACCGGACCCGCTATCCCTTCACGCCGCCCGCCGTGAGTCCGGCCACGATCCGGCGCTGGAGGATCAGTACGGCGATGACCAGCGGGATCGTCACCACGACACCGGCCGCCATCTCCGAGCCGAACGGTTCCTCGTGTTCGGTCGCCCCGGTGAAGCGGGCGATCGCCACGGTCACCGGCATCGACCTCAGCGACAGGCTCATCGCGCTGGCGATCAGGTACTCGTTCCAGGCGTAGATGAACACCAGGATCGCGGTGGTGAACACCCCCGGCGCCGCCAGCGGGACGATGACCTTGCGGAACGCCTGCCCCGGCGTGGCGCCGTCCACCTTCGCCGCCTGCTCCAGCTCCCACGGCATCTCCGAGAAGAAGCTGGTGAGGATCCAGATCGACAGCGGCAGGGTGAAGGAGATGTCCGGGATCACCATCGCCTGGTACTGGTCGATCCAGTTGAGCTGGGTGAACAGGTTGAACAGCGGGGTGAGCAGCGCGATGCCCGGGAACATGGCGGTGGCCAGGATCGCCCCCAGCACCAGGAACTTGCCCCGGAACCGCAGCCGCGACATCGCGTACGCCGCGAACATGCCCACCACCAGCGCCACGATCGTGGCCGTCAACGAGATGATGAGACTGTTGCGCAGCGCCAGGTCGAAGTGGTTCGTCGAGCTGAAGACCGCGCGGAAGTTGGTCATCGTCGCGTGCTTGGGCAGCAGCGAGTTGTCGAAGATGTCGTTCTGGCCCTTCAGGCTGGACACGACCATCCAGTAGAACGGCGCGAGGCAGTATGCCGCGATCAGCAGCACGCCGACCGCCAGCCCCACCTTGCTCCAGACCCGCCGCTCGTCGCCGCCGCGCCCGCCGCCGGTCCGGCGGGTGCCGCCGGTACGGGTCCGGCCCGGGGCCGTCGCCGTGGTCGTCGCCATCACTTCACCCCCTTCGCCTGTGTCTCCATGACCTTCACGCCGAGCAGCTTCACCATGCCGAACGCCATGATGAAGATGATCAGGAACGTCAGCGTCGACAGCGCCGACCCGTAGCCGAAGTGCGTGCCCTGGATCGCGTTGTGGTACGCGAACAGCGACAGCGAGTTGGTGTCGTTGGCGCCCTGGGTGAGGATCGCCGGCAGGTCGTAGATGCGCATCACGTCGAGCATCCGGAACAGCACGGCCACCAGCAGCGCCGGCTTCAGCAGCGGCAGCGTGATGCGGACGAACCGCTGCCACGCGGTCGCGCCGTCCACCCTGGCCGCCTCGTACAGGTCGTCGGGGATGATCTGCAGGCCGGCCAGCACCAGCAGCGCCACGAACGGCGCCGTCTTCCAGGTGTCGGCCATGATGATGGCGAACTTCGCCGGCCAGTCCTTGTGCAGCCAGATGATGTGGCCGCGCTCGTCCAGCCAGCCGCCCGGGCAGACCGCCTTGACCAGGCTGGTCGGGAGGATCTTGTTGAGGATCCCGTTCGGCTGCAGGATCCACTCCCACATCTTCGCGGTCACCGCGGTCGGGATCGCCCACGGCACCAGCACGCACGCCCTGACCAGCCCGCGGCCAGGGAACTTGCGGTTCATCACCAGCGCCATCAGCACGCCGATGATCACTTCCAGCACCACCGTCGTCACGGTGAACAGCAACGTCACCCTGAACGAGGCCCAGAAGGCCTGGTGGTCGGAGCCCCACAGGGCCCGGGTGTAGTTCTTGAACCCGACCCAGGGGCGGGGCCCGGTCAGCGGGTCGCCGTGGAACGACAACCACAGCGCGCTGATGATCGGGTATCCCACGACCAGGCCGAGCAGCAGGCCCGAGGGCATGATCAGCCAGATCGCGAGCCGGGACTCGCTGGCCGTCGCGCCACCACCGCCGCTGCGCTTCTTCACCCGTCGTGCCTTCGCCGGCTCTGTCGCCGGAAGGGTCTCTGCGGCTGCCATGTTTCGCCTCCCCATGGCGTCGGGCGGGGGCCGGCCGTGCGACCAGCCCCCGCTGTCAGCGCAACGGCTACTCCTTGATCTTGTCCTTCAACTGGCTCGCCATGTCCTTGAGCGCCTGGTCCGGGCTCTTGGACCCTTGCAGGGCCGCGTACGCGTTCTGCTCGATGACCTGGGTCACGTCGTTGTAGACGGGGGTCTTCGGGCGGGGCGCGGCGCTCTCGATGCTCTTCTTCAGCGTCGACAGGTACGGCAGCTTCTGCTGGAGCGTCGGGTCGTCGTACAGCGAGGCGATCGTCGGCGCGAGGGTCATCTCCTCGGTGACCGGCTTCTCACCGTCCTTGCCGCACATCCACTTGAGGAACTCGATCGCGTCCTTCTGGTGCTTGGAGAACTTGCTGACCGCCAGGTTGTGGCCGCCCAGCGAGGACACGCCCTTGCCACCGGGGCCCTTGGGCAGCGGGGCGATGGCGAACTTGTCCTTGATGTTCGGGTCGGCGATCGCGTTGCCGTACACGTACGGCCAGTTCCGCAGGAACATCAGCTGGCCCTGCTGGAACGCGGTGCGGCCCTGCTCCTCCTGGTAACCGATCGCGTCCTTGGGGATGTACCCCTGCTTGAAGCCGTTCACCAGGAAGTCCAGGCCGGCCTTGGCCTGCGACGAGTCGACCTTCACGGTCTTGCCGTCGTCGGAGAGGATCTCGCCGCCGGCGGACCGGACGGCCTCGTCGAAGTTCACCGTCAGGCCCTCGTACTGGGAGTACTGGCCGGCGTAGCAGCCGATGCCCTTGGGCTTGGCGATCGTGTTGCAGTCCTGGATCAGCTCGTCCCAGGTGGTGGGCGGCGTCGACACCAGGTCCTTGCGGTAGAACAACATGCCACCGTCCGAAGTGAACGGCGCGGCGTAGAGCTTGCCCCGCCACGACGCGCTGGACACGGTCGCGGAGAGGTAGTCGCCGATGTTGAAATCACTCTTCGGCAGTTCGGTGATCCAGCCCTTGGCCGCGAATTCGGGCGTCCAGATGACGTCCATGTTCACGATGTCGTAGCGGCTGTTCCTGGCCTGGAACACCTGAACCATGCTGTTGCGCTGCTCGTCAGCCTTGTCCGACAGCTCCTGCAGCTTCACCTTCACCTTGTGGTGGGCGTTCCAGCCCTGGTCGATGATCGACTGCCACTTGTGGGTGGTGTCCTTGCCCGTCGCCAGGATGATGGTGCCGCCCTTGCTGCCACTGTCCGGCGAGGAGCCCGAACAGCCGGCCAGCGTGCCGACCCCGGCGATCAGGGCCATGGCAACGGCGATCCGCTTCATCGCGTGTCTCCTTGAGCCGAGTATCCGGTCGTGGGGCGACCCTGCCACGAAGTGACAGGAAAGAGAAGCCCCGATGAACGGGCTTTCATAACAATTCTGTCGCCCCCTACAGGACGACTGAGACGGGGGTAGCGCCGAACCGCCCAAAAGGCCGTAACATCGTGCAAGCGTTTGCAGGAGGCTGGATGGAGCCCACGGTGGATCCAGGGCAGGTCACGCCGGGCGAGCGACCGGTCGTGGCGACCCCCGGTACGGCGACGATGGCCGACGTCGCCAAGCTCGCGCGCGTGTCTCCGGCCACGGTCTCGCGCGCCCTCCGCGGCCACCCCAGCGTCACCGAGGACACCCGGCGGCGCGTGCTGGACGCGGCGGAGCGCCTGCATTATGCCGTCTCGCCCGCCGCGTCCCGGCTCGCGACAGGCCGTACCGGCACGATCGCGGTACTCGTGCCGCGGCTGCCGCAGTGGTTCTACGCCACCGTGGTGGCCGGCGCCGGGCCGTCCATCCACGACGCCGGCCTGGACCTGCTGCTCTACGAGCTGTCCGACGCGGCCGTGCGGCGCCGCTTCTTCGCCAGGATGCCGCTGCGCCGGCGTGTCGACGGCGTGATCGCGCTCGGCATGTACATGGACGAGGTGGAGACCGAGGCGCTGCACCGGTTGCACGTGCCGGTCGCCACCGTCGGCGAGCGGGAGGTCGCCGGCTGGTGGAACGTGCGCATCGACGACGTGGACGGCGCCGCCAAGGCGGTCCGGCACCTGGTCCGGCTCGGCCACCAGCGGATCGGGATGATCTCCTCGTTCAGCCCGGAGGGGTACGCCTTCCGCGCCCCGATCGACCGGCGCGCCGGGTACCGGCAGGTGCTCACCGCCGCCGGCGTCCGGTACGCCCCGGAGCTGGAGTTCTCCGCCCCGTTCGGGATGGAGGGCGGCGGCACCGCCATGGCCGAGCTGCTGTCCGGGCCGGAGCAGCCGAGCGCGGTGTTCTGCGAGTCCGACGAGGTGGCCTTCGGGGCGCTGCGCACGCTGCGGCGGGCCGGCCTGCGGGTGCCGCTGGACGTGTCGGTGATCGGATTCGACGACCACGACATGGCCGACCTGCTCGACCTGTCCACGATCGCCCAGCCGGTGCGGGAGCAGGGCCGTACCGCGGCCGAGATGCTGCTGCGCAGCCTCACCACCCCGGACGCCAAACCCGAGCACGTGGTGCTGCCCACCCGGCTGGTCGTGCGCGCGACGACGGGACGCCCGGCCAGCGGTTGACAGCGGGTCTTATCGTGGGAAACGAAGCATGGGTACCATGCCGATCATCAGTCACTCTCAGCCTCATCAGGCGACAAAGACCACACGGCCCGCGACGGCACCGGCCTGGCTGGTGCTCACCATCGCCTGCGCGGGCCAGTTCATGGTGGTGCTCGACGTCTCCGTCGTGAACGTCGCGCTGCCGTCGATCCGCCGCGGCCTGCACTTCGACCCGGCCGGCCTGCAATGGGTGGTCAACGCCTATGCGCTCACGTTCGCCGGGTTCCTGCTGCTCGGCGGGCGGCTGGCCGACCTGTACGGCCGCAAGCGGGTGTTCCTGACCGGGCTCGCGCTGTTCGCCGCGGCCAGCCTCGGCGGCGGACTCGCCAGCACCGCCGGCATGTTGGTCGCCGCCAGGGCGGTGCAGGGCGTCGGGGCCGCCGTGCTCGCGCCGGCCACGCTGACGATCCTCACCACCGTGTTCACCGAGCCGGCGGCCCGGGCGAGGGCGCTGGGCACCTGGACCGCGATGGGCGCGGCCGGCGGCGCCACCGGCGGCCTGATCGGCGGGACGCTCACCGAGTACCTGTCCTGGCGCTGGATCCTGCTCATCAACGTGCCAGTCGGGGCGGTCGCGATCGCGCTGGCGGCGGTGTTCCTCACCGAGCGGGTCAGGTCGTCCGACGACGGTCCGGCCCGGCTGGACGTGCCCGGCGCGCTGCTGGCCACCATCGGGCTGGCCGGGCTCACCTACGGCATCGTGCAGACGCAGGTCCGCGGCTGGGGCGCGGCCGGCACGCTGGTGCCGCTGGCCGGCGGCGCGGCGGTACTGGCCGCGTTCGTGGCCACCGAGGCCCGGATGGCCCGCGCGCCGCTGATGCCGCCACGGCTGTTCCGGTCCCGCGCGGTCTCCGCCGGCAACCTGGTGATGCTGCTGCTCGGCGCGGCATTCATCACGATGTGGTATTTCCTGTCGCTGTACCTGCAGAACGTCAAGCACTACGGGGCACTGCGGACCGGGTTCGCGTTCACCCCGCACACGGTCATGATCGTCGCCGGCGCCCGGCTGGCGCCCCGGCTGCTCCCCCGGTTCGGCGCCCGGCCGATGATCATCGCCGGGGCGGTGGCGGCCGCGGCCGGGTTCGCCTGGCAGAGCCGGATCGGCCCGCACACCCCGTACCTGCCCGGCGTCTTCGGCCCGGCGCTGCTGATGTGCGGCGGGCTCGGTCTGATGATGACGCCGGTGGCCACCACCGTCACCTCCGGCGCCAGGCCCGGCGACGCGGGCGTGGTGTCCGGGCTGATGAACGCGGCCCGGCAGGTCGGCGGCTCGCTCGGGCTGGCCGTGCTGGCCACCCTCGCCGGCCGGCACACCGGCTCACCCGCCAACCTCGCCACCGGGTACGGCCAGGCGTTCCTCGGCAGCGCAGCCATCCTGGTCGCGGTCATCCCGGTCGCGGCCGCGCTGCCGGCCCGGCGCCGGCCTACGGGTGCAGATACGGCGTAGTCATCGCCAGCTCGGCGAAGCCGAGACGGCGCAGGATCGGGCGGCTGTCCGGGGAGGCGTCCACCTGGAGGTAGGTGAAGCCGCGGGCGGCCGCCAGCGCCGCCCGGTAGGCGACCACCGCGCGGAACACCCCGCGCCCGCGCCACTCCGGCAGCGTGCCGCCGCCCCACAGGCTGGCGAAGTCGGTGCCGTCGTGGAACTCGACCCGCGCCGCGCACACCGGAGTGTCGCCGGCCGCGGGGTCGACAGCGACGACGCCCGCCACCGGGGTGGGCTCGCGCGCCAGGCCGGCGAGGATGTGCTCGCCGATGGCGGCGTGGTCATCGCCGAACACCTTGTCGTGCACGGCCACCAGCGCCTCGGCGTCCTCCCGGCTGGTGACCGGGCGCAGCTGGAGGCCGTCCGGCGCCGGCACGTCCAGGTCGAGATCGGCGACCGCGGCGACCAGCAGCGCTTCCTCCGGCTCCGGGGTGAAGCCGGCCGCCCGCAGCCGGTCGGGCAGGTCGGCCGGCCGGTCGTAGGAGTACAGCTTCCACTCCCACGGCCTGCCCAGCTCCGCGAAGCGGGCGACCTGCGCGGCGATCACCGCGTCGGCGTTCGTCTCGTCCAGGTCGGACCACGTCACGCCGGCCCAACCGGGGCCGTCGGGCACGCTGCGGACCACCGGACCGTCCCGCTCCACTCGGCGGCCGGCCGCGCCGACCTCCGGGCGCTGCCGCATCTGCTCGTTGAAGGCGGCGAGCACCGCGTCCCGATCCATGCCGGTACCCGACCAGACACGATCCGGCCGGGCAACCGGATTTCAGGAGGAGCCGGCGCCGATGGTCGCCATCCGCATCGACCTGGCGAGGTCGCGGGCGGACGGCGCCGACTCCGGGTCGATGAGGTACTGCACCAGCACCCCGCTCATCAGGGCGTAGAAGAATCCGCCCAGCGCGATGGCCTCCGCCTCGTCGGCATCCGGGTCCACCTCCGGCCCGGCGTTCAGGAAGATCTTGACCAGGCCGGTACGGGCGAGCCGCATCGCCTCGGTCATGAACGTGCGGATCTCCGGCGAGTGCTCGGCCAGCAGCAGCAGCTCGTAGCTGGCCGACCAGAGCTGCCGGCTGGTGGTGAACGACTCGATCACCCGGGTCCAGATCGCCTCGAACCGTTCGAGCGGCGGCGTGTCCGGCGCCAGGTCGACGGAGAGGGCCGCCTCCAGCTCGTCGCTCCACTCCTCGATGGCCGCCATCATCGCCGCGGTCATCAGGGCGTCCTTGGAGCCGAAGTGGTACCCGATGGCGGCCAGGCTGACCCCGGACGCCGCCGCGATGTCGCGGGCGGTCGTCCGGGTCATGCCCTTCTCCAGCAGGCAGCGCTTCGCCCCGGCGAGCAGGTCCTCACGGTTTCCCATGGAGCGATCCTACTCCGTCTGAGACGAATGTCTTGGACGGACGTACTAGCTAGTGAGGAGACCGTACTGGGCGACGGTCAGGGTCAGGCCGGCGGCGGCGACGTTCTCCTCCAGGTGGGCCAGGGAGCTGGTGCCCGGGATCGGGGTCAGCACCGGAGAGCGGTGCAGCAGCCAGGCCAGGCCGACCTGGGTCGGGGTGGCGGACAGGTCGGCGGCCACCCGGGCGGCGGCGGGACCGAAGCCGCGGCCGTCCGCCACCGGCAGCCAGGGGACGAACGCGATCCCGTGCCGCTCGCAGTACTCCAGCACCCGCTCGTGGCGGCGGTCGGCCAGGTTGTACAGGTTCTGCACGGCGGCCACCTCGACCCGCTGCCGGGCGTACTCCAGCCGCTCGACCGTCACCTCGGACAGGCCGATGTGGCGGATCTTGCCGTCCTCCTGGAGCCGGCGCAGCGCGCCCAGCTGGTCCTCGAACGGCACCAGCGGGTCGACCCGGTGCAGGTAGAACAGGTCGATGCGGTCCAGCCGCAGCCGGCGCAGGCTGAGCTCGCACTGCTGGCGCAGGTACTCCGGGCGGCCCAGCGGCACCCACTCGCGCCGGCTGGGCCGCGCGTGGCCGGCCTTGGTGGCGATCACCAGGCCGTCCGGGTACGGGTACAGCGCCTCGGCCAGCAGCTCCTCGTTGGTGCCGCGGTCGTAGGAGTCGGCGGTGTCGATGTGGTTCACCCCCAGCTCGACGGCGCGCCGGGCCACGCCGGCCGCCGCCGCCCACTCGTTCCGGCCCATCGGGTCCCAGTCGGTCAGCCGGAGCGCGCCGAAGCCGAGCCGGCGCACGGTCAGGTCGCCGCCGATCGCGAGGGTGTCGGTCGTCGTCTCAGTCGTCGTCATGCCGGAGACGGTGCCGTGCCGGCCGGTACCGCGGCCAATAATTGACGCAGGCGACAATCCGAGGGGAGGCGTGCGTGCTCCGGATCGCGTTCACCGCGGCCGACCTGGCCCGTACCCGGTTCGCGTTCTCCCCGCTCTGGGAGGTGATGGCCAGCATCCGGGTGCTGCACGACCCGGGCGCGCACAGCCTGCACCGGCCCTGGGTGGAGCAGGTACGCCGCCGCCTCGACCCGACCGACCCGGACTGGCGGCTGCTGGCCGGGCTGGTCCCGCCCGCGCCGCACTCGATGCTGGACTTCCTCAGCCCGCCGCCCAACACGCCAGTGCCCGACCTGGACCTGGAGCTGACCAGCCTGCGCGCCACCCCGGCGGACGAGGTCACCGCCGCGCTGGCCACGCTGCCGGGGCCGGCGCCGCCGGTCGACGGGCTGCTGGACCGGCTGGCCGGCGCGGTCCGCGCGTACTGGACGGCCGCGATCGCCCCGTACTGGCCGCGCGTGCTCACCCTGCTGGAGGGCGACGTGCTGTACCGGGCCCGCCGGCTCGCCGAGGGCGGCGCGCACCGGCTGTTCGACGACCTCGACCCGCACCTGACCTGGGACACCGACACGCTGTACGTGACCCGCCGGCGCCAGTCCGGGACGCTCAGCCTGGACGGGCGGGGGCTGCTGCTGGTGCCCTCGGCGTTCGCGTGGCCCCGGCTGTACTCCAAGACCGCCCCGCCCTGGCAGCCCACCCTGCGCTACCCGCCGCGCGGCGTCGCCACCCTGTGGGAGCACCGCGAGGCCGACCCGCCGGCCGCGCTCGCCGCCGTCCTCGGCCGGTCCCGGGCGCTGCTGCTCGCCGAGCTCGACACCCCGGCCTCCACCACCGACCTGGCCCGCCGCACCGGCATGGACACCGGCGGCGTCTCCCGGCACCTGACCGCGCTGCGCGACGCGCGCCTGGTCAGCGCCCACCGCACCGGCAGGTACGTCCTCTACGCCCGTACCAGGATCGCCGAGACGCTCCTCGCCGACGGCTAACTCAGCAGGCCGCGCGCCCTCAGGGCGTCGAAAACGAGCTGGTCCACGACGGACACCCGGTCCCTGTCGGCGTAGGTGAACCAGCCCTTCTCCGCGATCTCCCGCGACGGCACCAGGTCGCCGCGATGGTCGGCGGTGTAGCAGAACATCCGGAACGGCGCGTGCTCCGGATGGCCCTCGCCGATCTCGAACGTGCCCACGTGCGCCATTGTCGCCGGGTCGATCGCCGTCTGAAGCTCCTCGTCGATCTCGCGGACCAGCGTGTCCGCGTCGGACTCGCCGGGTTCGCGGTGCCCGCCGGGCAGGAAGTACCGGTCCCGGCCGCGGTTGCGGGTCATCAGCACGGCGCCGTCACGGAGGAGCACCCACGCGACCTTCTCGGGTACTCGCGTCATGGCAGCGCGGCGAGTTCGGCGGCGGTGGGCGGGTCGGCGCCGGGGCGGGTGCAGGTGAGGGTGGCGACCAGGGCGGCGCGGTCGAGTACCTGGCGCAGCGTCGCGTCGTCCAGGGTGGCCAGGGCGGCGGGGCCGCCGTCGAGCAGGCCGGCACTGGCCAGGCCGGTCAGCAGGCCGGCGGTGAACGCGTCGCCGGCGCCGACGGTGTCCACCACCGTGACCGGGCGCGGCGTCACCGCGACTTCCGCGCCGGACGGCCCGACCGCGATCGCGCCGCGCTCGCCGAGGGTGACGACCACGACCGCCGGGCCGTACTCCCGCCAGCGGCGCGCCACGTCCAGCGGCTTCTCCCCCGGCAGCAGCCAGGCCAGGTCCTCGTCGCTCACCTTCACCACGTGGAAACAGCGCAGCAGCGCCTGCACGTTCGCCAGCGCCGTGTCCCGGTCACCGACGAGCGCCGGCCGGATGTTCGGGTCGTAACTCAACGTCACCGCGCCCCGCTCGTGCTCCCGCTCGACCAGCGCGGCGACCGCCACCGCGCCCGGCCCCATCACGGTGGCCAGCGAGCCGGTGTGGAAGGCGGTCACGTCCGCCGCGAACGGGTTCGGCAGTTCGGCCGCGGACCACTGCCAGTCGGCCGTGCCGTTGCTGTAGAAGTCGTACCGGGCACGGCCGGCCTCGTCCAGCGTCGCCACGGCGAGCGTGGTCGGCTCGGCCGCCCCCACCAGGTCCCGGCCGGAGACGCCGTTGCCGACCACGTGCTCCCGCACCATCCGGCCGAACGCGTCGTTGCTCACCCGCGCCAGCAGCGACGTGTCCGCGCCCAGCCGGGCCGCCGCGACCGCCACGTTCGCCGCGCTGCCGCCGGGGTGCGCCACGTACGTCGGCGGCCGGCCTCCCGGCGTCGAGACGAGGTCGATCAGGGCCTCACCACACACCGTGATCATGGGTGCACCAGCCTCCTACAGGGCGGGGGGACGGTTCTCGAACGGCGTGGAGAGCACCACCGTGGTCCGGGTCGACACGTTCGCGGCCGCCCGGATCTCCCGCAGCAGCCCCTCCAGCGCGGTCGGGGTCGCCACCCGCACCTTCAGCAGGTAGCTCTCCTGGCCGGCCACCGAGTAGCACGACTCGATCTCCTGGATCGGGGCCAGCCGGTCCGGGTAGTCGTCCGGCGCGGCCGGGTCGATCGCGGTGATCGCGATGAACGCGGTCAGCGGCAGGTCCACCGCCTCGGCGTCGAGCCGCGCCGCGTACCCCCGGATCACCCCGCGCTGCTCCAGCCGGCGTACCCGCTGGTGCACGGCGGACACGGACAGGCCCACCTGCTCGGCCAGGTCGGTGAAGCTCCGCCGCCCGTCGGCCGCGAGCGCCCGCAGGATCTCCCTGTCGATCTCCTCCACGTTGGCAACCTACCCGAAGGAAGCGCCGCTCCAGCCGGATCCAGGTTTCCGCTGCCAAGGCGGAGCGGGGCGCCGCGTGCTGTTCTTTGGCACGCAAGAACCGCGACAACGCTGGCAGCGGGAAGCTGGGCCGGCTAGAGCCGCTGGAGCGTGCGGCTGATCACAAGCCGTTGGACCTGGTTGGTGCCCTCGACGATCTCCAGCACCTTCGCCTCCCGGAAGTACCGCTCGACCGGGTGGTCCTCCACGTAGCCGGCCCCGCCCAGCACCTGCACCGCGTCGGTGGTCACGCGCATGGCCGTGTCGGTGCAGAACAGCTTGGCCATGGCGGCCCGGTCGGAGTACGGCAGGCCGGCGTCGCGGAGCCGGGCCGCCTCCAGGTACAGCGCCCGCGCCGCCGCCACCTGGGTGGCCATGTCGGCGAGCAGGAACCCGACGCCCTGGAACTCGATGATGGGGTGGCCGAACTGGCGCCGCTCGCGGGCGTAGTCCACGGCGTGGTCGAGCGCCGCCTGCGCCACCCCGACCGCGCACGCCGCGATGCCGAGCCGGCCGCCGTCCAGCGCGGACATGGCGATCGTGAAGCCCTCGCCCTCCGCGCCGATCCGCCGGTCCGCCGGCACCTGGACGCCCTCCAGCACCACCTGGCCGGTCGGGCTGGCGTACAGGCCCATCTTCCGCTCGGGTTGCTGCGGGCGCACGCCGGGCGAGTCGGCCGGCACCAGGAACGTGGAGACGCCCTTCGCGCCGCCCTCGCCGGTGCGGGCCATCACCGTGTAGAAGTCGGCGACGCCGGCGTGGGAGACCCACGCCTTGGTGCCGGTGAGCGTGTACGCGCTTCCATCGGCGGCCCGCTCGGCCCGGGTGCGCAGCGAGGCCGCGTCCGAACCGGACTCCGGCTCGGACAGGCAGTACGCGCCCAGCAGCGCGCCGCCGAGCAGGTCGGGCAGGAAGCGGGCCTTCTGCTCCTCGGCGCCGAACATCGCGGTGGCGTGGCAGGCCAGGCCGTGCACGCTCACCCCGAGCGCGACCGCCAGCCACGCGTGCGCCAGCTCCTCCAGCACGTGCAGGTACACCTCGTACGGCTGGCCGCCGCCGCCGTACTCCTCCGGGTACGGCAGCCCGAGCAGCCCGCTGCGGCCCAGCGTGCGGAACAGCTCGCGGGGGAACTCGTGCCGGTCCTCGTACTCGGCCGCCTTCGGCCGCAGCTCCTTGTCGGCCAGTTCGCGGGTCAGCTCCACCAGGTCGTGCGCGTCCTGCGAGGGCAGGACGCGGTCCACCGCCACCGGTCAGCCCTCGCCGGCCGGCAGGACGACCAGGTCGCGGGTGACGAGGTTCAGCCGGTCGACGCCGTCGCCGGTGCAGACCAGGATGTCCTCGATGCGCGCGCCGTGCCGGCCCGGCAGGTAGATCCCGGGCTCGATGGAGAACGCCATCCCCGGCTCCAGCGGTTCGGCGTTGCCGGCGACGAGGTACGGGTCCTCGTGCTCGTCCAGGCCGATGCCGTGGCCGGTGCGGTGCACGAAGTACTCGCCGTAGCCGGCGGCGGCGATGACGTCGCGGGCGGCGGCGTCGACGGACTCGGCGGTCACGCCGGGCCGCACCGCGGCGACCGCGGCCTCCTGCGCGGCCTGGAGCACGGCGTAGTACCCGAGGAAGTCGGGCGGCGGCGTGCCGACCACGTACGTGCGGGTCATGTCCGAGCAGTAGCCTTCGGCGGTGGACCCGCCGATGTCCACCACCACCGGGTCGCCGGCCTGGATGACCCGCTCGGAGGAGTGGTGGTGGGGGCTGGCGCCGTTCGGGCCGGAGCCGACGATGGTGAAGTTCACCCTGCTGTGGCCCTCGGCGATGATCGCGTCCGCGATGTCGCGGGCCACCTGGTGCTCGGTCCGGCCGGCGCGGAGGAACTCCGCCATCCGCTCGTGCACCCTGTCGATGGCGGCGCCGGCCCGGCGCAGCGCCTCGACCTCCTCCGGGGTCTTGCGGATCCGTAGCTCGCGCAGGACGGCGCCGGCCAGCCGCTGCTCGGCCCCTGGCAGCGCGGCACGGAACCGCAGCACGTGCTCCGCCCACATGTGGTTGGCCAGGCCCACGGCGCGCGGGCGCTCGCCGAGCGCGTCGGTGAGCAGCCTCGCCACCAGGGCGAACGGGTCGTCGGTCTCCTGCCACGGCAGGATCGGGATGCCGAGGCCGCCGGCGGGTGACGCCTCGGCGGCCGGGCGCTCCAGCGCCGGCACGATCAGGGTGGCCTGACCGCGGGCCGGTACGACCAGGCAGGTCAGCCGCTCCAGCGGCAGCGCGGCGTACCCGGTCAGGTACCGCAGGTCCGCGCTCGGCGTGAGCAGCAGCGCGTCGAGATCCGCGTCGGCGGCGGCCTTTTGGGCCCGCGCGACGCGATCCAGGGGGTACAGCTCTGTCATGACCCGGAGCCTATCCGTCACCGGGCCGGGGTGGCGTCAGGAATGCGCGAACAGCGATACCGGTTCGTCAGGGAACGAGCACCAGCTTGCCGGTGCTCCGGCGGCCCTCGAGGCGCCGGTGGGCCTCGGCGGCCTCGGCGAGCTGGAAGCGCTCGACCGTGAGGTCGAGCCGGCCGGCGCCGAGCCAACCGAACAGCTCGCCGGCGTGGGCCAGCAGCCGGTCCCGGGTGGCCACGTGGTCGGTCACCACGGGCTTGGTGAGCAGGATGCTGCGGGGCAGGTCGAACGGGTTGAGGTCGGGCGCCGGCCCGGCGGCCTGGCCGAAATGGGCGAGCACGCCGCCGGCCGCCAGCGCGTCGAGGCTTCGGGTGAACAGGTCCGCGCCCACGCCGTCGTAGACGATGCCCGCGCCGGTACCGCCGGTGAGGTCGCGGACGCGCTCCACCAGGTCCGGGTCGCCGGAGAGCAGCACCTCCCGCGCCCCGGCGCGGCGGGCCGCCGCCGCCTTCGCCTCGGTGGACACGGTGCCGATCACGTCGTACCCGCGCAACTGGAGGATCTGCGTGAGCAGGAGGCCGACCCCGCCGGCGGCGGCGTGGACCACGGCGGTACCGGCCCCGTCGGGCGTGTGGGCGGCGAGCCCGGCGAGCTGGTGCGAGCTCAACCCCTGCAACATCACCGCCGCCGCCTGCTCCTCGGTCACGTGGTCCGGCAGCGGCACGGCGGCCGCCGCCGGTACCAGCGCCAGCTCGGCGTAGCCGCCGAGCACGCCCTGCCAGCCGACGCGGTCCCCGACCCGCACGTCGGTGACACCCTCGCCGACCTCCGCCACGGTCCCGGCGCCCTCGATGCCGGGGGTGAAGGGCAGCGGGATCCCCGGCTCGAGGCCCCGCCGCTGCCGCGTGTCGGTGAAGTTCACGCCGGCGGCGGCCACCCGCACCAGCACGTGCCCCGGCGGTACCACCGGCGGCTCGGCCCCGGCCACCCTCAGCACGTCCGGCTCCCCGAACGCCGCCACCACGATCGCCCGCATGTCCCCTCCCCACCTCGCCACGAGTAGGACCGTAGCAGACAGTTCTGCTTCGGACGATCCGGCACGGGACGACTTACCGCCGACGATTTGGGATAAATGAAACCGGAGTGGGATTCACTCAGTGCTGTCTGGCAGGCTGGAGCCCGTGGCGGGCGGGTTGATGGTGATTGATACGGCGAGCTTGTACTTCCGTGCGTTCTTCGGGGTGCCGGAATCGGTGAAGGCGCCGGACGGCACGCCGGTGAACGCGGTGCGCGGGTTGCTGGACATGCTGGCGCAGCTGGTGACGCGGTTCCCGCCGGAACGGCTGGTGTGCTGCGACGACTTCGACTGGCGGCCGGACTTCCGGGTGGCGGCGATCCCCTCGTACAAGGCGCACCGGGTGGCCTCGCAGGGCCCGGACGGCTGGGTCGAGGAGGTGCCGGCCGCGCTGGTGCCACAGGTGCCGGTGATCTGGGAGGTGCTGGCCGCGATCGGGATCGCCGCGATCGGCGTGGACGGGTTCGAGGCCGACGACGTGCTGGGCACCCTCGCGGCCCGCGATCCCGGGCCGGTGGACGTGGTGTCCGGCGACCGCGACCTGCTCCAGGTCGTCGACGACACCCGCGGCGTCCGGGTGCTGTACTGCGGCCGCGGCGTGGCGAAGCTCGAGGTGATGGACGACGCGGCGGTGCGGGCGAAGTACGGCGTGCCCGGCGCCGGCTACGCGGACATGGCGGCGCTGCGCGGCGACCCGTCGGACGGCCTGCCCGGGGTGCCCGGCGTCGGCGAGAAGACCGCCGCCGCGCTGGTGGCGCGGTTCGGCTCGGTGGAGGGCATCCTCGCCGCGCTGGACGGGGGCGTGACCGACGGCTTCCCGGCCGGCGCGCGGACCAAGGTGGCCGCCGCCCGCGAGTACCTGGCGGCCGCGCCCGAGGTGGTCCGGGTACGGCGGGACGTGCCGATCCCCGACGACCTGGACGACGCGCTGCCGGGCACGCCGGCCGACCCGGAGGCGCTGATCGCCCTGGTCGACCGGTGGGGGATCAGGAACTCGGTGAACCGCCTGCTGGCGGCGGTGGGTGTGACGGTATGACGACGACGGCGGGGGATGGCAGGGCAGGCGTGCTCTCGCCGGAGCAGGACGCGTTCGGCCGGATGCTCCAGGACCACCACCACGGGCAGCCGGTCGGCTTCCCGGTGTGGGAGCGGGACGACGGCGTGCTGGCGCCGGCCCGGCCGGCGGAGTGGTTCTTCGCGCCGGCGGTGGACTGGCCGAAGACCGAGCGCCGGGCGCTGACGATGGCCCGGGGCAAGGTGCTGGACCTGGGCTGCGGCGCGGGCCGGCACGCCCGCTGGATCCAGGACGAGGGCAGCACGGTGGTGGCGGTGGACCACTCCCCCGGCGCGGTCGAGGTGACCAAGCTGCGCGGGGTGCGCGACACCCGGCTGGCCGAACTGACCGCGCTCCCGCCCGACCTGGTGGACTTCGACGCGGTACTGCTGCTGTGCGGCAACCTGGGGCTGGCCGGCTCGCCGGAGCGGACCCGCTGGCTGCTGCGCGACCTGTGGCGGCGGACGAAGCCGGGCGCCCTGTTGCTGGCCGACACCGAGGACCCCGGCCTGACCGAGGACCCGGACGAGCTGGCCTACCACGCCCGCAACGAGCGGCGCGGCTACCCGCCGGGCCTGACCAGGCTGCGGCTGCGGTACCGGACGATGGCCACGCCGTGGTTCCCGCTGTACCGGGTGGCCCGCGGCGAGCTGTCCGCCCTCCTGGACGGCACCGGCTGGACGCTGGCCGAGCGATTCGACGAGGGCGCCGAGTACCTGGTCGCCCTACACCGGGCCGGCGATCTCGGCCGGTAGGCCGTCGAACCAGGTGAGGACGGCGCGCTCGTAGGCCAGTCCGAGGTCGAGGGTGGCCCGGTGGCCGGCGGCTACGCTCGCACGTTGACCGCCGACCAGGCCGCGTTGACCGCCCTGTACTCCCTGCTGCCCTTGCCGTAGAGGTCGGCGGCGGCCGACAGCATGTCCACCCGGGCCGCGTGGTAGTTGGTGTTCGACGTCCAGTACGCGGTCAGCGCCCGGTACCAGATCCGCGCCGCCCTGTCCCGGCCGATGCCCTTGACCCTGGAGTGGTCGCAGGTCGGGCTGTCGCCCCACTTCGACTTTCCGGAGCCGTTGGCCAGCAGGTAGAAGAGGTGGTTGCCGACGCCGGAGGAGAAGTGGACGTTGAGCCGGCCCACGGCGGGTGACCAGCAGCCGGCGGAGTGGCCGTCCCTGGCCGGGTCGTCCATGTACCGGAACGGCTTGCCGTCCACGGTGATCGAGGAGCCGAGCTGGAAGGTGCCGGGACTCTTCTTGTTGGCGGCGTAGAAGCGCACCATCGTGCCCAGCACGTCGGAGGTCGCCTCGTTGAGCCCGCCGGACTCGCCGGAGTACCGCAGCGCGGCGGTGTGGCTGGTGACGCCGTGCGTCATCTCGTGGCCGGTCACGTCCAGCGCCGGGAACGGCTTGAACCGCCTGCCGTCGCCGTCGCCGTAGGTCATGCAGAAGCAGCGGTCGTCCCAGTACGCGTTGTCGTACCTCGAGCCGTAGTGGATCCGGCTCTCCGCGCCCCTGCCGTCGTTGGCGATGCCCTTGCGGTGGAACGTCTTCAGGTAGAAGTCCCAGGTCATGGCCGCGCCGTACTGCGCGTCCACGGCGACGGGGTCGGTGAACCTGCCGTTGCGGGCCTTCACCGGCTGCCCCTTGCCGAACACCCAGTGGTTCATGTCGACGGTCCAGGTGCCGCCGCGGGTCCGGTCCCGGAGCTGCACGGTGTCACCCACCGTGGTGGACTGCACGCTCACCGGGCCGGAGTACATGCCGGTGCTCGTCTCGGCCTCCACGGTGTCCCACGAGTCGAGCACCGCCCTCGACATGGCGTCCACCAGCACGTGCCAGTCGCTGGGCGGCCCCTGCCGCTCATCGCCGGTGGCGACGACCTCCCAGGCCAGCGCCGGCGTGCCGGAGGACGCCTCGACGACCAGCCGCGGCGTCCCGAGCGTGGCGTGCTTCGGCGCGAGCGGTCCGGCCACGTCGGCGGCCTGCTGCGCGGTGACCGACGGCCTGGTGGCGAGGCTCACGATCGTGTCGAGGGTGAGGCTCACCGCCCGGATCACGCCGTCCCGGCTGGCGTGCACGACGAAGTCGCCGCCGAGCACCGGCAGGCCCTGGTAGGTGCGGGTGAACCTGGCGTGCACCGAGCCGTCGGGGTCGGTGACGGCGTTGACGAACGGGTACTGCTGGCCGGGCCCGCCCCTGATCTGGGCGGCGTGGCTGGCCAGCGACGCCTCCACCTTCCGCAGTGCCGCCGTGTTGTCCGGCGTGGTGGCCGGCCGGTCTTCCCCGGCGGAGTGGTGGTGGCCGGAACAGCCGGCCAGCGCGGTGGCGACCGAGGTCACCAGGGCGGCGGCGGCGAGGGTACGGCGGCGCACAGTGGTCCTTCCCCGTGAATGGTTGACGGGCGGGAGTATTCCCGCCCGCCGGGGAAGTAACCCACTCAGTTCACTGTGGAGAACGCCACAACGCCGCGGCGCACCGCCTCGACGGCCTGGCGGGCGGTCTCGCCGACCGGCGTGTCGGTGGCGACCTTGCTGATCTGGTCGAGCAGGTCGATGAGCTGGCGGGCCCAGCGGACGAAGTCGCCGGCGGTCAGGTCGGCCTCCTCGCCGTACCCGCCGAGCACCACGCCCAGCGCGTCGCCGCGCGCCCACCGGTACGCGGCCCAGGCGAAGCCGATGTCCGGCTCGCGGGTGAGCGACAGGCCGGCGGCGCTCTCGTCCTCCTCCAGCTTCGCCCACAGCTTCGCGGTGGCGGTGAGCACCTCGCGCACCGGACCGTGCGGCACCCTCGGCACCTCGTCGGCCCGCCGCGACTCGTACACCAGCGCCGACACCGCCGAGGCCAGTTCGGCCGGTCCCAGGTCGTCCCACAGGCCGAACCGCAGGCACTCGGCGACGAGCAGGTCGGACTCGGTCCACAGCCGGGCCAGCTGCTGGCCGGCCGCCGGCACCGTGTCCCGGACGTCGCCGACACCCAGGTACCCGCGCGCCTCCAGCAGCGCGCACACCTTGTCGAACTGGCGGGCCAGGGAGTTGGTGCGGTTCTCGACCCGGCGTTCGAGCGCCTCGGTGTCGCGCAGCAGCCGGTGGTACCGCTCCGCCCAGCGGGCGTGGTCCTCCCGGTCGGCGCAGCCGTGGCAGGGGTGGCGGCGCAGGGCCAGCCGCAGGTCGGTGAGCACCGGGTCGTCGGCGGCGGACGCGCGCCGGCGGGTACGGCCGTTGCGGTCCTCCACGTCGGCGTTGCGCAGAGTGACGGCCAGGTCGCGGCGAGCCTGCGGGGAGCGGTGGTTGAAGTTGCGCGGCACCCGTACCTTGCCGAGCGGCTCGACCGGGCCGGGGAAGTCGGCGAGGGTGACCCGGCCGGCCCAGCGCTGCTCGGTGAGCACCAGCGGGCGCGGGTCGCCGGCGGCCTGCAGGCCCGGGTCGAGGACGACGGCCAGCCCGGACCGGCGGCCGGTCGGCACCCGGATCACGTCGCCGACGCGCAGCCGCTCGAGCGAGTCCACGGCGGCGGCGCGGCGCGCGCCCGCGTCCCGGCGGGACAGCTCCGCCTCCCGCTGCTTGATCTTCAGCCGCAGGTCGAAGTACTCGGTGAAGTCGCCGAGGTGGCAGGTCATCGCCTCCGCGTAGCCCTCCAGCGCCTCCCGGCTGCGCTGGATCTGCCGGGCCAGCCCGACCACCGCCTTGTCGGCCTGGAACTGGGCGAACGACGACTCCAGCAGCGTGCGGGCCTGCTCGCGGCCGAGCTGGCCGACCAGGTTGACCGCCATGTTGTAGGAGGGCTTGAACGACGAGCGGAGCGGGTAGGTGCGGGTGGAGGCCAGCCCGGCGACCTGCGCCGGATCGATCTCCGGCTGCCACACCACCACCGCGTGGCCCTCCACGTCGATGCCGCGCCGCCCGGCCCGCCCGGTGAGCTGGGTGTACTCCCCCGGCGTCAGGTCGACGTGCGCCTCACCGTTGAACTTGACCAGCCGCTCCAGCACCACCGACCGGGCCGGCATGTTGATGCCGAGCGCGAGCGTCTCGGTGGCGAACACGGCCTTGACCAGCCCGCGCACGAACAGCTCCTCGACGACCTCCTTGAACGTCGGCAGCATCCCGGCGTGGTGGGCGGCCAGCCCGCGCTCCAGGCCCTCCAGCCACTCCCAGTAGCCGAGCACCCGGAGGTCGGCCTCGGGGATCTCGTCGGTGCGCTCCGCCACGATCCGGCGGATCTCGTCCCGCTCCTCCACCGTGGTCAGTCGCAGGCCGGCGGCCTGGCACTGGCGTACCGCGGCGTCGCAGCCGGCCCGGGAGAACAGGAACAGGATCGCCGGCAGCAGCGCCTCCCGGTCCAGCCGCTCCACCACGTCGAACCGGGACGGCACCAGGTGCCGGTACCGCCGGTAGCCGCCGCGCCGCGACGGCTCCACCCGGCGCATCCGCTCCTGCACGTACCGGCGCAGCTCCGGGGACACGTCCTTGGCCGGTCCCGCCGCGGCGGCGTCGTCCTTGAACAGGTCGAACATGCGGTTGCCGACCAGCATGTGCTGCCACAGCGGCACCGGCCGGTGCTCCGACACCACCACCCTGGTGTCGCCGCGCACGGTGACCAGCCAGTCGGCGAACTCCTCGGCGTTGGACACGGTCGCCGACAGGGACACCAGCGTCACCGAGGCGGGCAGGTGGATGATGACCTCCTCCCACACCGCGCCGCGGAACCGGTCGGCCAGGTAGTGCACCTCGTCCATGACCACGTAGCCCAGGTCGGTGAGGTTGGCCGACCCGACGTAGAGCATGTTGCGCAGCACCTCGGTGGTCATCACCACGATCGGCGCGTCGCCGTTGACGGCGTTGTCGCCGGTGAGCAGGCCCACCTTGCCCGGGCCGTACCGGCGCACCAGGTCGTTGAACTTCTGGTTGGACAGCGCCTTGATCGGGGTGGTGTAGAAGCAGCGCCGGCCCTGCGCCAGCGCGAGGTGCACGGCGAACTCGCCGACCACGGTCTTGCCGGCCCCGGTCGGGGCGGCCACCAGCACGCCGTACCCGTCCTCGAGCGCCTCGCAGGCCTCCACCTGGAACGGGTCGAGGGTGAAGTCGTAGCCGGCGGTGAAGTCGGCGAGCGCGGGCCGCGACGCCCGGCGGCGGGCAGCGGCATACCGCTCGGCGGGCGAGCTCATGCCTCCAGCCTACGGGCTGCGGGTCCTAGATCGCCGTTGGCTACAGGTAGAGGCCGGTGCCGGTGTCGTCGAGCCGCTCGGCCGCCACCGCGTGCACGTCCCGCTCGCGCAGCAGGATGTAGTCGGTGCCGCCGACCTCGACCTCGGAGCGGTCCTCGCCGTCGAACAGCACGCGGTCGCCGACCGTGATCGACCGCACCAGCCGGCCGACCGCGGCCACCTCCGCCCACACCAGCCTGCGCCCGACCTGGGCGGTGGCGGGGATGACGATGCCGCCCGAGGAGCGCCGCTCCCCTTCCGGGGTGTCGACGCGTACCAGCACGCGGTCGTGCAGGAGCTGGATCGGCAACTGGTTGCTGGCCCGCAGGCCGTTCGCATTGGCGGGCGCCCGTTCGGTGGTGCTCACGTGCACCACGGTACCGGCCGCGGCACCGGCGCTCCGAACGCTCCCTCAGCGCGGCAGCAGCACCCGGACCGCGCCCGGCACGCAGGTGACCGTGGCCGGCAGCGGGCCGAGCCGCTCGCCGTCGGCGTAGGTGGTGACACCGGGCGCGTCCAGGGTGACCTCGCGGGCCCTGCGCACCTGGACCCGGCCGTGCTCGACGTGGGTGCCCTTGTAGATGCGGGGCTGCTGGCGGACCAGCGCCAGCCGGCCCACCGGCTCCCAGATCGTCAGGTCCAACATGCCGTCGTGCAGGTCGGCGCCGGGACAGACGATCATGCCGCCGCCGAACGCCCTGCCGTTGCCGAGCTGGATCATCAACGCCGGCAGTTCGGTGCGCTCGCCGTCGAGGGTGACCGTGAACGGGTACGGGTGCAGCCGGATCAGCTCCACGTACCCGGCCAGGTCGTACCGGAACGGACCTTTCGGGAACCGCATCCGGTTGGCGCGCTCGTTCACGGCCGAGTCGAAACCGGCGCACATCACCCCGATCCACCAGCGCTCGGCGCCGTCCGCGGTGCTGGTCCTGGCCGCGTCCACCGGCGTCGGCACGCCGTGGACCACCAGGTCGGTGGCAGTGTCGAGGGCGTCGGCGCCGCCGTGCGGCAGGCCGAGGTTGCGGGCGATGTCGTTGCCGGTGCCGGCGGGCAGCACGGCGAGCGCGGTGCCGGTGCCGGCGACCGCCTGCAGGGCCAGGTGAACCATGCCGTCGCCGCCGAGCACGGCGAGCGTGCCGGCGCCGTCAGCGACCGCCTGCCGGCACAGCTCCAGCGACTCCTCGGGGCTGCCGCCGGCGAGCGGGGTGACGTCGGCGCCGGCGGCGGCGAGCCGCGCGGCCACCCGGTCGGCGAGGGTGCGGGCCCTGCCCTTGCCGGCCACCGGGTTCGCCACCAGGGCGATCTTCCCGGCCGGTTCCGTCCCCGGCCCGGCCTCCGCCGCGCTGCCGCTCGTCATGGCTGGAGACCGTACCTCATAGGCTCGTAGCCGGGGCTACGTCGCTTCGGACTCCGACATGTCCTGCAGTTCCTGGTCGAGGAACGCCTGGCGGCGGGCTTCCTTGCGCTTGTCGTGGGCGCGGGTGAAGATCAGGGCGATCTCGTACAGCACGACCAGCGGTATCGCGAGCATGATCATGGAGAGGCCGGTGCCGTCCGGGGTGGCGATCGCCGCGAACACGAACAACAGGAAGATCACGCCGCGCCGCCACTTCCGCCAGCGGCGGTCGGACACCACGCCGACGACGTTGAGCAGCACGACGAGCAGCGGGAACTCGAACCCGATGCCGAACATCAGCAACATGCCGAGCACGAAGCTGAAGTACTTGGTGACCTCCAGGTTCGCGTAGACGTCCCCGCTGCTGCCCGGCATCAGGAACGCCAGCGCGTGGCTGATCGCGTAGAACGCCAGCCCGCAGCCGGCCACGAACAGCGGGATCGCCAGGGCGAGGAAGGTCATCGCCCACTTGCGTTCGTTGCGGTGCAGGCCGGGGGTGATGAACGCCCACAGCTGGTACAGCCAGACCGGGCAGGCCAGCACGAGGCCGACGATGAACGCGACCTTCAGCTTGAGCATGAAGAAGTCGAGCGGCTGGGTGACCTGGAGGTTGCACTTCCCGTTCCCGTGCAGGCCGTGGGCGGCCGGCAGCCGGCAGTACGGGTGCGACAGGAAGTGGAAGATCGGATTGAAGAAGATGTACCCGACGACGGCGCACGCGACGATCGCGAGCGCCGCCTTGAACAGCCGGTTACGCAGTTCGCGGAGGTGCTCCACGAGGGTCATCCGACCCTCGGGGTTCTTCGGCGTGCGGCGCGGCGCGCGCCGCCGCGTGGCGTCGGCGGTCATCGGGGGGCTCGGGGCCGGCGGATCAGCGCTGCTGTTCGCGCTGCTGCTGCTCCGAGGTCACCGTGCCGTCCACGGTGTTGGTCTTCTGCTCCGACGGCGGCAGCGGCTCGGCCTTGACGACCTTGGCCTGGGCCTTCGCCTCGACGTCGTCCTCCCGCAGGCCCTTGGTCTCGGCCTTGAAGATGCGGAGGGACTGACCGAGCGCCTTCGAGGCTTCGGGGAGTCGCTTGGCGCCGAACAGCACCAGGACGACCAGCAGCAGAATGATCAACGCGCCGGGGCGCATCAGGTCAGCGAACATCGTCGGCCTCTCCATGCGGGGGTGAGGTCATCCTACTGCCGCGAGCGACCAGATCGAATGCGGCATTATCCGAGCGTACCGGCGAAACCTCAGTCCTGGTGACGCCGAGGTAGCCCTAGGGCGACGTTTTTCAGTTGCTCCGCCCGCTCCTGGGCGGTTTCCAGCGCCGCGACCAGCGGCGGAATCCGCCGCGACACGCGCAGGACGGTAAGGACCAGCACCAGCAGCGACAGCACCACCACGCCGAGGCAGCAGACCAGCACGATGATCACCGCCCAGAGGCTACCGCCTCAGGGCTCCTCGGCCAGCACCTGGGCGGCGAGCACGTCCGACTCCCCCATCGCGAGGACGAAGTCGATCAGGTCGTCGAGGGTGAGCGGGGACCCGCCGGGCCGGCACTCGCTCCGGTCGGAGACGACGCCGCGCCGCTCGACGTGCACTCCCGCCGACAGCAGCAGGCCCACCACCCGCGAGTCCGCCGGCTTGCACACCCGGGAGGCGCAGCCGGTGCAGTCGAACGCGTAGAAGGACCCGGTGTCGGCGTAGAACACCAGCCGGACGTCGTCCGGGGTGAGCTCCACCGATCCGCAGACCGGGCAGGAAGCCTTGATCGTGGTCATCGCGCACCCGCCCCCCCTCCGCCGGCGGCCCCCTTGACCAGGAGATCGGCAGGTCAGCGGCGGAACTTTACCCCCGGGTAGGCCGGGCCGGCGGAGCCGTCAGCCGGCCGCGTACGCGGCCAGGGCGTCCCGGGCGGCGGCGACGACGGCGGCGGCCAGGACCGGCGGGTGCAGCACCTCCACCGCGCCGGCGTACCCGAGCGCGAGCCGGCGTACCCAGGCGTCGTCGGTGACGCGCAGCCGGACCCGCAGCACGCCGTCGGACTCCTCGGTGGTCGACTCGCACGGGTAGTAGTCGGCGACCCAGTGCGCCTCCGGGGCCAGCCGCAGCTCGACCAGGCCGTGCTCGGGGTCGGGCCGGAACAGCTCGGTGGGGTCGGCCCGGCCGGCCTCGGCCGGCTGGCGGGCCGGCTCCTCCAGCACCCTGGCCTCCTCCACCCGGTCCAGCCGGAACAGCCGGACGCCCTGCGCCGACCGGCACCAGGCCTCCAGGTACCAGCGGTTGTCGACGAACAGCAGCCGCATCGCGTCGACCGTCCGGTCGGTGAACTCGTCCCGGCTGGGCACGTAGTACCGGATCGCGAGGGCGCGGCGCCGGGTCAGCGCGTCGTTGACGACGTCGCGGAGCTGGGCCGGGGCCTCCAGCCGGACCGCCACCCTGGCGGTGGCCTCCGCCGCCGCGCCGGCCGCCGTCTCGATCTTCGCCAGGGCCCTGTCGACCGCGTCCCGGTCGGTCACGCCGGGCGCCTCCGCGAGCGCCCGCAGCGCCACCACCAGCGCGAGCGCCTCGTCGGCGGTGAGCCGCAGCGGGCGGTTGATGCCGGCGTCGTGGGTGACGGTGACCGTGTCGCCGTCGAAGGCCAGGTCGATCAGGTCGCCGGGGCCGTACCCGGGCAGCCCGCACACCCACAGCAGGTTGAGGTCCTTGCGCAGCTGGTCGGTGTCGACGCCGAGGTCGGCGGCGGCCTCGTCCAGCCGCACGCCCGGCCTGGCCAGCAGGTACGGCACGATCGCGAGCAGCCGGGACAGCCGGTCGCCGGTGGGGCTGGTCACGAGGCGACCCCCAGGCCTGAGCTGGCACGCAGCCGGCGGATCACCGCGTCGCGGATCTCCGGCGGGTCCAGCACCACCGCGTCGGCGCCGTACCCGGCCACCCAGCGGGCGAACGTCTCCGGGTTGAACACGGGGATCTCCAGCCGGTCGTACTCGCCGTCCGGCTTGCTGGTGCTGGCGTGCCGGCGCAGCCCGGCGGCCCGGCCGGGCGGGACCCGTACGGTGGCCAGCGGCGAGGGCATGTCGTCGTAGGGATCGGTGACCGACGTGACGACCAGCGCGGTCGGGTCGGTGCCCGGCGGGACCTCGAAGCTGCCCGGCCGGCCCGACTGGCGCACCTCGCCGACCACCCGGGACAGCCGGAAGCACCGGGTGGCCTGGCGGCGCCGGTCGCGGCCCACCACGTACCAGTGGCCGCGCAGGCTGACCACGCCCCACGGTTCGAGCTGCCGCTCCTCGTCGCTGGGCGCGTGCCGCTTGCGGTAGGCGAACCGCACCGGCCGGCGGTCGCGGACCGCGGCCAGCAGCGGCGCCAGGTTCGGGTCGGCGGCGTCCACCCGCGGCTCCACGCCGAGGGTGCCCTGCTCGTCCACCTCGATGCCGGCGGCGCGCAGCTTGCGCAGCGCCGAGCTGGCCGCCGAGGACAGGCCGGCCGACCGCCACAGCCGCGCCGCCAGCCCGACCGCGGCGGCCTCGTCCGGGCCGAGGTGCACGTCGGGCAGCTCGTAGTCGCGGCGGGCGATCCGGTAGCCGGGCTCCGGGTCGGCGATGCTGTTGGTCCCCATCTCCAGGGGGATGCCCAGGTCCCGCAGTTCGGACTTGTCGCGCTCGAACATCCGCTCGAAGGCCTCGCGGGACCGGTCGTCCTCGACGGCGCCGTACCCGGGCACCAGCTCGCGGATGCGCGCCGCCGTCAGGTACTGACGGGTGGAGAGCAGGCAGATGACCAGGTTCACCAGCCGCTCGGTACGACGCGCCGACATGCCTGCCAGAGTAGCCTCTGGCGGGTGATCCGCTGGCGCTCTGGAACCGTGCACGCCGTCCGCCGCGAATGGGCCGGCGCGATCGAGCTCGAGGTGGTCCTCGACGGCGACGGCGGCGGTGGCGAGAAGGTGCGCGGGCTGGCGTACCCGGCCCTGGTCGGCCGCCCGGAACCCGGCGACGCGGTGCTGCTCAACACCACCGCGCTGGCGATGGGGCTGGGCACCGGCGGGTACGCGCTGGTGGTGGCCGTGCCGGACCGGCTGCCGCCGGACCCGGCCGGGCCCGGCCACCTGGTGAAGGCCCGGTACACGCCGCTCCAGACCACCGTGCTGGGCGTGGACGAGCAGGACTCGCCGCACCACGCGACGCTGGCGGCGGCGACCGGGGTGGACGGGATGCCGGTGGTCGTGGCCGACCTGCACTCGGCGCTGCCGGCGGTGCTGGCCGGGCTGCGGGCGGACCGGCCGCGCGCGCGGGTCGCGTACGTGATGACCGACGGCGGCACGCTGCCGCTGTGGTTCTCCCGGACGGTGGCCGGGCTGGCGGAGGCGGGCTGGCTGGCCGGGACGGTCACGGTGGGACAGGCGTTCGGCGGCGACCTGGAGGCCGTCACCACGCACAGCGGCCTGCTCGCCGCCCGGCACGTGCTCGGCGCCGACGTCGCCGTCGTCACCCAGGGGCCGGGCAACCTGGGCACCGGCACCCCGTGGGGGTTCTCCGGGGTGGCGGCCGGCGAGGCGGTGAACGCGGCCGGCGCGCTCGGCGGCCGGCCGGTGGCGGCGCTGCGGATCTCCGACACCGACCCGCGCGACCGGCACCGCGGCGTGTCGCACCACTCGCTGACCGCGTACGGGCGGGTGGCGTACGCCCCGGCCGACGTGGTGCTGCCGCTGGGGCTGGACGCCCTGCTCGCCGCGCGGGTGTTCGGGCAGGTGCGGGCGCTACGGGACCGGCACCGGGTGGTGGAGGTGGCCACCGGCGGGCTGGACGCGGCACTGCGCGCCAGCCCGGTGCCGCTGTCGACGATGGGGCGCGGGCTGGCCGAGGACCACGCGTACTTCCTGGCCAGCGCGGCCGCCGGCCGGCACGCCGCCGCGCTACTCGGCTGAGCGGGTCGCGTACCCGTACAGGAAGGCGTGCACGCCGGCGGCGACCGTCGCGCCGAGGTCGGCCGGCGCCGTGTACGGCCCGCACCAGGACGGGGTGAGCCCGGAGATCAGCGCCGAGAAGTGCAGCGCGGCGCGCTCGGGGTCGGCGACCCGGAGCAGGCCCGCCTCGGCCAGTTCGGCGAACCGGCGGCCGAGCGCGCGGCGCACCCGCAGCGGCCCTGCCTCCTGCCAGGCCTCGATCGCGGCCGGCGGGATGTGCGCGCTCTCGGCGTGCACCTGCCGCACCAGCGCGGAGTGGTCGGCCGCGTCCGGCATCGGCGCCAGCCAGGCCAGCCCGAACGCGACCAGGTCGGCCTCCAGGTCGGCGACGTCGCCGCCGGTGACGCTGCCGCCGGTGACGCTGCCGCCGGTGACGTCGCCCAGGTGCCGGTCCAGCAGCGCCAGCTGCGCCTCGGCGACCCGGCAGGTGCTGGCCAGCATGACGGCGTGGAACAGGTGCGCCTTGTCCTCGAAGTGGTTGTAGATCGTCCGCGTCGACACGCGTGCCTCGGCGGCGATCGCGTCGATGCTGGCCCTGCTGTAGCCGTCCCGAGCGAACACGGTGAGCGCGCCGGCCAGGATCGCCCGCCGCTTGTCCGGCAGGCCGCGGCCACCCTCGTCCATCCACTCCCCTACAACGATCGTTGTACTAGTTGCCATACACGTTGTACTTTACCTGGCATGAGCACCTTCACCGAGACCGAGATCGCGTACCTGACCAGCCAGCCGCTCGGCCGGCTCGCCACCGTGGGCAGGGACGGCGGGCCGCACGTCATGCCGGTCGGGTTCTACTACGACGCGGAGACCGAGACGATCGTCGTCGGCAGCGCCGGCGACATGGCCGCCAGCAAGAAGTTCCGGGACGCGCGCCGGCACCCCGAAGTGGCGATCGTCGTCGACGACCTCGCCTCGGTCGACCCGTGGAAACCGCGCGGCCTGGAGGTCCGCGGCCACGCCGAGGCCCACACCGAGGGCGGCGAGGAGGTCGGCAGGAAGGTCGGCGCGCCGTTCCCGTTCCACCCCGCCTACCTGCGGATCCGGCCGCGCCGGATCCTCGCCTGGGGCCTCGACGGCAACCCGTACCAGCACTCCGCCCGCGACGTCGCCTGAGCGGGCGGCCGGGTCAGAACAGGGCGATGAAGGCGATCCAGCCGCCCACCAGTACCAGGAGGGCCAGCACCAGCGCCCAGGTCGGCACCCACTCGATCTGCGCCATCATCCGGTCGCGCCTGGCCGCGCGCCTGCCGGCCCTGCGCTCAGCCCGCGCCGCGTACGCCGACCACAACGACCCCTGCCGGCGCGGGCTGCCGTAATCGTCCTGCTGCTCACTCATGACGGCTCACTCACATGCTCGCGATGAGCTTGTCCACCCGCTCATCCACCGCACGGAACGGGTCCTTGCACAACACCGTACGCTGCGCCTGGTCGTTCAGCTTGAGATGCACCCAGTCCACGGTGAAGTCACGCCGCTTCTCCTGGGCGTGCCGGATGAACTCGCCGCGCAGCCGGGCCCGGGTGGTCTGCGGCGGGATCGACTTCGCGGCGAAGATCTTCAGGTCCGTGCTGGACCGCTCCACCGACCCCTTCCGCTCCAGCAGGTAGTACAGGCCGCGGTCGCGGTGGATGTCGTGGTAGGCCAGATCGAGCTGGGCCACCCGCGGGCTGGACAGCGGCAGCCCGTGCTTGCCCCGGTACCGGTCGATGAGCTGGTACTTCGTCGCCCAGTCGATCTCGCGGTCGATCAGGCTCAGGTCGCCGGAATCGACCGCGTCCAGCACCCGGCTCCACAGCTCCAGCACCCGCGACGAGAACGGGTCGCCGCCGCGGCGGTCCACGTACGCGGCGGCCTTGGCGTGGTACTCCCGCTGGATCTCCAGCGCGGTCGCCTCCCGGCCGTTCGCCAGCTTCACCTTCCGCCGGCAGGTCAGGTCGTGCGACACCTCGCGGATCGCCCGGATCGGGTTCTCCAGGCTCAGGTCCCGCATCACCACGCCGGACTCGATCATGCGCAGCACGATGTCGGTCGCGCCGACCTTGAGCATCGTGGTGATCTCGCTCATGTTCGAGTCGCCGACGATCACGTGCAGGCGGCGGAAGCGCTCCGCGTCCGCGTGCGGCTCGTCCCGGGTGTTGATGATCGGGCGGGACCGGGTGGTCGCGCTCGACACGCCCTCCCAGATGTGCTCCGCGCGCTGCGACAGGCAGTACACCGCGCCGCGCGGTGTCTGCAGCACCTTGCCGGCCCCGCACAGCACCTGCCGGGTGACCAGGAACGGGATCAGCACGTCGGCCAGCCTGGCGAACTCCCCGTGCCGGCCCACCAGGTAGTTCTCGTGGCAGCCGTAGGAGTTGCCGGCCGAGTCGGTGTTGTTCTTGAACAGGTAGATGTCGCCGGCGATGCCCTCCTCGCGCAGCCGCCGCTCGGCGTCGACGAGCAGGCCCTCCAGGATCCGCTCGCCGGCCTTGTCGTGCGTGACCAGGTCGAGGACGCTGTCGCACTCCGGCGTGGCGTACTCCGGGTGCGAGCCCACGTCCAGGTACAGCCTGGCCCCGTTGCGCAGGAAGACGTTGCTGGACCGGCCCCAGCTCACCACCCGCCGGAACAGGTAGCGTGCCACCTCGTCCGGGGACAGCCGTCGCTGGCCACGGAACGTGCACGTGACCCCGTACTCGTTCTCCAGCCCGAAGATCCGCCGATCCATGCGCCAACAGTAGTTGGTCGAACGCCGAATGTCGGCTCCCGGGTTGGCCGGGTGGTCAGCGCTTCTTCGCGCGTGCCTTCGCGGTCTCCCGGTTGCTGGCCTTGCGCAGCGCCTCGGCAAGCTCGGCCTTGCTCATCGACGAGCGGCCCTTGACGCCCAGCCGGCGGGCCTCCTCGTACAGGTGCTCCTTGGACTGGTTCGCGTCCACGCCGCCGTAGCTGCGGCCGACGCCCTGGCGGGCCTTCTCCGCCCCCTGGGCGGCGCGCGAGTCCGACGGGCCGCGGCGCTTCTTCGGCTCCCAGTGGTCGCCGACCTTCTCGAAGGAGTGCTTCAGCGCGGAGTACGCGGTGCGGGCCGCGCGCTCCCCCGGCCCGTACGTCTGCTCCGCCGACTCCCGTGCCTTGGCCCAGGTCTCCTGGGCCTTCTTCGGCGAACGTTGCAGCGTGCTCGGTAGGTCCTGAGTTCGGTACGGCATACCCTCACCGTCCGGCGACCCGGCGCGGCCCGCAACCGAAACCGGCCGGAAACCGGCACCATGGTGTGCGTGTGGGGGCGCGTGCGCGGATGGGTGGCGCTGGACCGGCTGTGGTGGGTCCAGCTCGCCAAGGTCGGGGTGGCCGCGGCGCTGTCCTGGTCGGTGGCCAAGATCCTCACCGACAGCGAGCTGCCGGTGTTCGCCCCGCTCACCGGCATGATCGTCGTCCAGGTCACGGTCGCCGACTCGGTGCTGCGGGCCGTCGAGCGGATGATCGGCGTGGTGCTCGGGGTGGCCGTCGCCGTCGGCCTCGGGCACGCGCTCGGCCTGCACGTCTGGACGATCTCGCTGCTGGTGGTGTCCGGCATGTTGGCCGGCCAGGTGCTGCGGCTCGGCACCCAGGGCTCCGTCCAGATCGCGATCAGCGCGCTGCTGGTCGCCACCGTCGGGGCGCAGCAGCAGGGGTACGCGCTGGACCGGGTCGCCGACACCGCGATCGGCGCGGTCACCGGCCTGGTGATCAACATGGCGCTGCTGCCGCCGACCCACGTCTCGCCGGCCCGGGACAGCCTCGTCGACCTCGCCCACGACCTGTCCGACCTGCTCAACGCGGTCAGCGCCGGGCTGAAGGCCGGCTGGTCCGCCGCCGACGCCCACCACTGGCTGGCCGAGGCGCGGGAGATCTCCGGCCGGATGGACCGGGCCCGGTCCGAGGTCGAGCAGGCCGAGGCCAGCCTGCGGTGGAACCCGCTGCGGCGCGGCGTGCTCGACGAGGCCGCCGCGATACGCCAGACCCTCACCGCCCTCGACAGGGTCACGGTGCTGACCAGGGTCGTCAGCCGTACCCTGGCCGACGCGATCACCCCGCTCGACTACAGCGGCCGGCTCCGGTTCCGGCGCCGCCGCCGGCACGCCGAACCCGCCGAGCAGGCGCCCATGCCGATCATGAGCCGGCTGGTCGCCGACATCGCCGCCGCCGTCGGCGCGTACCCCGCCGCTACCTGGCCGGAGGCGCGGGAGGAGGACCGGGAACGGCTGTCGGAGCTGCTCGCCGACGGCGAGCGGGCCGCCGAGGAGCTGGTCCTGGCCATGGAGGCCGGCAGGCCGCGCCCGCTGTCCACCGGCGTGATGGTGCGCGGGTCACTGCTGCTGGAGCTGTCCCGGATGCTGGTCGAGCTGGATCCGGGACACGGGCACGGCGAGATCGATCGCGCCGACCGGGGCGACGGGGCCGGCGAGGCCGGCCGTCAGGAGCCGGCCGGGCCGTCCCCGTTGTCCGAACCGCCGGCGCCGGAACCGCCGCCGTCCTCCGGAGCCTCCGGTGGCGCCGCCGCGTCCGCCTGACCGTCCGCCGCGGACGTGCCCGCGTCGGTGGCCGCCGGACCGGTGCCGGCGCTGCCGTTCACCTCGCCCGCCGGTGCCTCGTCCGCCAGCAACTCCTCCAGCCGCGCGCCGGTGATCCGGCGGAACGCCCGCTTCGGCCGGCGCCGGTCCAGCAGCGCCACCTCGAGCTGGTCCGACGGCACGGTACGGTCCTGGCCGCCGTCGCCGCCGGTGCGGCGCAGCGCGCTCACCGCCAGCTTCAAGGCGGCGCGCAGGTCGAGGTCGGTGCTGTGGCCCTCGCGGACGGTGGCGGAGATCGAGTCGGCCTGGCCGCCCATCGCGACGAACCCGGGCTCGTCCCCCACCGAACCCTCGTACGTGATCCGGTACAGCTGGTCGCGCTCGGGCCGGTCGCCGACCTCGGCCACGCAGATCTCGACCTCCATCGGCTTGAGCTGGTCGGAGAAGATGGCGCCGAGGGTCTGGGCGTAGGCGTTGGCCAGCCCGCGGCCGGTCACGTCGCGGCGGTTGTAGAGGTAGCCGCGGGTGTCGGCCAGCCGGACGCCGGCCATCCGGAGGTTCTCGAACTCGTTGTACCTGCCGACGGCCGCGAACGCGATCCGGTCGTAGATCTCGGCCACCTTGTGCAGCGCGCTGGACACGTTCTCGGCCACCAGCAGGACGCCGTCCTGGCAGCTGAGCACCACCACGCTGCGACCGCGCGCGATGCCCTTGCGGGCGTACTCCGAGCGGTCGCGCATGATCTGCTCGGGAGAGGCATAGAACTGCATCGCCATGTCAGGGGCCTCCCTCAGCCGTTCGGGTTGATCATGCGGTCGCTGACGATGGCCTCGACCACCTGGCCGACCTCGTCGTCCGGCAGCCGCCGGTACCCGTCGGCGTCGATGACCGCCACCGCCGGGAAGATGCGCCGGGTCAGGTCGGGGCCGCCGGTCGCCGAGTCGTCGTCGGCGGCGTCGTACAGCGCGTCCACCACCATCCTGACCACCTCGGCCTCGGTCGCCCCGTCCCGCCAGCGCTTCTTCAACGCGCCGCGGGCGAACACCGAGCCGGAGCCGACCGAGTGGAAGGAACGCTCCTCGTAGCAGCCGCCGGTGACGTCGTAGCTGAAGATGCGGCCGGCCGTGGCCGGGCTCTCGGCGTCCAGGTCGTAGCCGGCGAACAGCGGCACCACCGCGAGGCCCTGGAGGGCCGCGCCGAGGTTGCCGCGGATCATCGTGGCGAGGCGGTTGGCCTTGCCGTCCAGCGACAGCGTGCTGCCCTCGATCTTCTCGTAGTGCTCCAGCTCCAGCTGGAACAGCCGCACCATCTCCACGGCCACGCCGGCCGTCCCGGCGATGCCCACCGCCGAGTACTCGTCGGCCGAGTACACCTTCTCCATGTCCCGCTGCGCGATGATGTTGCCCATCGTGGCGCGCCGGTCACCGGCCATGATGATGCCGCTGTCGTGCGCCGCGGCGAGGATCGTCGTGCCGTGCGGGGCCAGGTCACCGAGCGAGCCCGGCGGAAGCGCCCGGCGGCCCGGCAGCAAGTCCGGCTGCGCCATGCTGAGGAAGTCGTAGAACGACGAGGTTCCCGGAGTCAGATACACGTCCGGGAGCCGTCCGTAGCCAGGACCCGTGGCCACCCTGTGTCCCTTCTGCTGCTGGTGGGGGGAGATCGTGACCTGACCCTATCGTGGCGGCGGTCCGGTCTCACCAGGTCGGTCGTTCGCTGTCGGCTTCATTCCACCCGCGCGGTGACCCGCCCCGACCCCTTTCCCGGTAGGCCGCGGCCTCATGGTCGTGGTCGGCATGTCGCGCGACCCCCACCAGGCAGATCCCACACTTCCCACCCTGCGAGGCGATAAGTTCAGCGGCCTCCTCCGGAGTCATGTCGTACGCCTTCGTGCGGTACCGCCGCCTGCTCCGCTCACTGCGTCGGCACGCGCGGCAGTGGCCCCTCTCCCGGCCCCCGCGATCCGGACATTTAGCTGCTATTCACCACCCTTTTGCACATACTGCCGCACGAACTCCTCGGCGTTCTCCTCGAGCACGTCGTCGATCTCGTCGAGGATCGAGTCGACGTCCTCGGTGAGCTTCTCCTGGCGGTCCTTGAGGTCGGACTCCTGCTGCTGGTCTGCCTGGGTCTCCTCCGCCTCCTCGGTACGGCGGGTGGTGCGGCCCTGGCCACCTTCACGCGTTGGCATGCGTACTCCTTCCTGCTCTGGGGAAAACCTACCTCGATGGTGTGACATCCCGAGGCGGAGCGCACCAGGACAACCTGCCAGAATCTGTGGCCAACGAGGTGCGTGACGAGGGGGAGGAGCGGGGTCTTGCAGCCCTACCAGCCCGGACAACCCGGTGAGCAGCCAGGTCAGCCTGGCCAGCCGTACGGGAGCCCGCAGTACGGGGGCGCTCCGCAATACGGGGGAAGTCCCCAGTACGGGGGCGACCAGTACGGGGGCAGCCCCCAGTACGGGGGGTCCCCGCAGTACGGCGGGAGCCCGCAGTACGGCGGGAACCCGTACGGGGACACCCAGCAGTTCGGGGGTGCCCCGTACTACGGCGGCGGCCAGCCCCCGCAGCAGCCCCCGCAGCAGCCGCCGTACGGCGGCGGGTACGGCGGGCCGCCCGGGCCGCCGCCGCTCGGGCCGCCGCCGCGCCGGGGCGGGGCCAACAAGCAGGTGCTGCTCATCGTGCTGATCGTCGTGATCCTGGGCGGTGGCGCCGTGCTGGCCTTCGCGCTCAGCTCGGGCGGCGGCAAGAAGGACGACAAGGCCAACAGCCTGCCCAGCGGCAAGGCGAAGCCGAGCGGCGACATCAAGGTGCCGACCGGGCGGGCCACGCCGCGCAGGTCGAGCAGCACCGACAACAGCGACGACATGGACCAGACCACCGCGTCGGCCGGCGACTGCCTGGAGCACCTGCAGAACAACAAGCTGCGCAAGGTGAAGTGCTCCTCCAGCCTGGCCGACGCCAGGGTGACGCAGGTGCTCAGCGGGGAGGCCCTCACCGACAACTCCATCGACGGCTGCCCCGACGACACCGACGGCGGCGCCACCTTCGTCAGCGACGTCGCCTGCTACCGCAACCTGAGCTCGCCGCACCCGGGCGATCCCGGCAACGGCGGCGGGGTGTTCCGCGCCGGTGACTGCTTCCACGTCACGCAGAGCCAGGTCACCGAGGTGAAGTGCGGCGACCCGACCGCGACCCAGACGCTCGCGTTCCGGGCCGATGACACCTCCGCCTGCGGCGCGTCCGGCTGGTTCCGGCTGTCGCACGCGGCGACCAAGCCGGTGCTCTGCTGGCGCAAGTAGACCGAGGCACGACGACCCGGGGCGGGTACCGCGAGCCGCGGTACCCGCCCCGGCGCCGTACCGGTCAGCGCCCGCCGGCGGTGAGCGCGTCCACCAGTTCGACGGCGGTCTGGCAACGCTCGAACAGCGACGCGACGTGCGCCTCGGTGCCGCGCAGGGGTTCCAGCGTCGGCACCCGGACCAGCGACTCGCGGCCCAGGTCGAAGATGACGGAGTCCCAGGACGCGGCGACGACCTGGCTCGGGTACCGGGTGAGGCAGTTGCCGCGGAAGTACGCCCGGGTGTCGGTCGGCGGCATGGTGAGCGCCCGCTGGATCTCCTCCTCGGTGACCAGCGTGTCGATGGCGCCGCGGGCGACGAGCCGGTTGTAGAGACCCTTGTCCGGCCGCACGTCGGCGTACTGGAGGTCGACGAGCTGGAGCCGGGGCGAGTCCCAGTCCACGCCGTCGCGGCTGCGGTAGCCCTCCAGCACCCGCAGCTTGGCCACCCAGTCGAGCTCGCGGTGGCAGGTCATCGGGTCCTCGGCGAGCTTGGTGAGCACCGCCTCCCAGCGCCGCAGCACGTCGGCGGTGGTCTCGTCCACGTCGGTGCCGAACCGGTCCTCGACGTACTTGCGGGCCTGCTCGTAGTACTCCATCTGCACCTGCACGGCGGTCAGCCGGCGGCCGTCGCGCAGGGTCACGGTCTGGGTGAGCGTCGGGTCGTGGGAGACCGCGCGCAACGCCGCGACCGGCGCCTGCAGGGCGAGGTCCCAGGTCAGGAAGCCGTCCTCGATCATCGCGAGCACCAGCGCGGTGGTGCCGGTCTTGAGGTAGGTGGCGATCTCGGACAGGTTGGCGTCGCCGATGATGACGTGCAGCCGCCGGTACTTCTCCGGGTCGGCGTGCGGCTCGTCGCGGGTGTTGATGATGGGCCGCTTCAGCGTGGTCTCCAGCCCGACCTCGACCTCGAAGAAGTCGGCGCGCTGGGAGATCTGGAACCCGTGCGCCGAGCCGTCCTGGCCGATGCCGACCCGGCCGGCGCCGCAGAACACCTGGCGGGTGACGAAGAACGGGGTCAGGTGGCGCACGATGTCCGCGAACGGGGTGGCCCGCTTCATCAGGTAGTTCTCGTGCGCCCCGTAGCTGGCGCCCTTGTTGTCGGTGTTGTTCTTGTACAGCTGGATCGGCTGGGCGCCGGGGATGCGGGCGGCCCTGCGGGCGGCCTCGGCCATCACCCGCTCCCCCGCCTTGTCCCACACCACCAGGTCACGGGGATTGGTGACCTCGGGCGTGGAGTACTCCGGGTGGGCATGGTCAACGTAGAGCCGTGCCCCGTTGGGCAGGATCACGTTGGCCAGTCCCAGTTCGTCGTCGCCGGTCTCCAGCAGATCGCCGGTCATGGGCCCGCCCAGCTCGAAACCCCGGGCGTCGCGCAGTGGCGACTCCTCCTCGAAGTCCCAGCGGGGCCGCCGGTTGCCTTCGCTCCTGGCGGCGTACGCGTTGACGATCTGGGACGACGACAGCATCGCGTTCGCCCCCGGCTGGCCGGGCACGGAAATGCCGTACTCGACCTCGGTCCCCATCACCCTGCGGCTCGACACCTGTTCAGGGTACCGACCGCTAGCGGACATTTCTGTCCGTGGTCAGCCGTGTGTGTAGGGATAATCCGGCGAGTCCGTGTCCCACGGCTGCGGCCTGGTGCCGGCGCGGCCCAGGTACGCCCGCCGGTCGTGCACGTAGAAGTGCAGTTCGGGCGGTACGACCGGGTCGTCGCCGAGGCGGGCGCTCATGCCGCCGATCCAGCCCTCGGTGACGCAGTGCGGCGCGATCCACGGCACCAGATGGACGATGTCGTCGACCAGGTCATCGCCGAAGTCGACGCGGACCAGCAGGGAGTGCACCCAGCCGGCGTCGCCGCTGCCGGCCGGCTCGCGGACGTACCGTTTGAGCCTGCGCAGCACCGCGGTCTGCGGCCCGGCCGCCCACAGGCTCGCCCAGGTCAGGTCGAACAGGCCGTAGTCGCGCCGGCCCACCGGCAGCGTGACGGCCTCGGGTTGCTCCC
>JBJMIH010000010.1:0-24501 GCA_045806985.1 Mycobacteriales bacterium
CATCAACACGATGGTGGACCAGCTGTCCGGCTTCGCCGACGAGGTGACCCGGGTGGCCCGCGAGGTGGGTACCGAAGGGACCCTCGGCGGTCAGGCCCGGGTACCCAACGTCGCCGGCACCTGGAAGGACCTCACCGACTCGGTCAACTTCATGGCCTCCAACCTCACCGCCCAGGTGCGCAACATCGCGCAGGTGGCCACCGCGGTCGCCCAGGGTGACCTGTCCCAGCAGATCACCGTGGACGTCAAGGGCGAGATGCTGGAGCTGAAGAACACCCTCAACACCATGGTGGACCAGCTGTCCGGCTTCGCCGACGAGGTGACCAGGATGGCCAGGGACGTGGGTACCGAGGGCCGGCTGGGCGGTCAGGCGCGGGTGCCCGGCGTGGCCGGCACCTGGCGGGACCTCACCGACTCGGTGAACTTCATGGCCGGCAACCTCACCGCGCAGGTGCGCAACATCGCCCAGGTCACCACCGCGGTCGCCCAGGGCGACCTGTCGCAGAAGATCACCGTCGACGCCCGCGGCGAGATCCTCGAGCTGAAGACCACCATCAACACGATGGTGGACCAGCTGTCCGGCTTCGCCGACGAGGTGACCCGGGTGGCCCGCGAGGTGGGTACCGAGGGCATCCTGGGCGGCCAGGCGCGGGTGCCGAACGTGGCCGGGACCTGGAAGGACCTCACCGACAACGTCAACTTCATGGCGAACAACCTGACCAACCAGGTGCGCAACATCGCCCAGGTCACCACCGCCGTCGCGCTCGGCGACCTGTCCAAGAAGATCGACGTGGACGCCCGCGGCGAGATCCTCGAGCTGAAGACCACCATCAACACGATGGTCGACCAGCTCTCGTCGTTCGCCTCCGAGGTGACCCGGGTGGCCCGCGAGGTGGGTACCAAGGGCATCCTCGGCGGCCAGGCCGAGGTCGAGGACGTGTCCGGCACCTGGCGGCGGCTCACCGAGAGCGTGAACCAGCTCGCCGGCAACCTCACCACCCAGGTCCGCGCGATCGCCGACGTCGCCACCGCGGTCACCGCCGGCGACCTGAACCGGCAGATCACCGTCGACGCGCCGGGCGAGGTCGGCGAGCTGAAGGACAACATCAACCAGATGATCGCCACGCTGCTGGACACCACCAGGGCCAACGAGGAGCAGAACTGGCTCAAGTCGCACCTGGCCCGCATCTCCGGCCTGCTCCAGGGGCACCGCGACCTGCACGCGATGGCGCGGCTGATCATGAGCGAGCTGACCCCGCTGGTGACCGCCCAGCACGGCGTCTTCTTCCTGACCGACAGCCCGGAGGGCCCCGCCACCGCCGGCACCGCCGGGCCGTGGCTGGACCTCATCGCCGGGTACGGGTACCAGGGCCGCGAGGGCGGGCCGCGGCGGTTCGCGTTCGGCGAGTCGCTGGTCGGCCAGGCCGCGGTGGAGAAGAAGACGATCCTGCTCACCGACGCGCCGCCGGACTACATCCGGATCTCCTCCGGCCTGGGCAGCTCCCAGCCGGTCAACGTGATCGTGCTGCCGGTGCTGTTCGAGGACCGGGTGCTCGGCGTCATCGAGCTCGCGTCGGTCAACCGGTTCACCGACGTGCACAGGGACTTCCTGGAGCAGCTCAAGGACACCATCGGCGTCAGCATCAACACGATCATGACGAACTCGCGCACCGACGCGCTGCTGGCCGAGTCCCAGCGGCTCACCGACGAGCTGCGGGTACGGTCCGCCGAGCTCCAGGTGCGGCAGGAGGAGTTGCAGCAGTCCAACACCGAGCTGGAGGAGAAGGCCGCCCAGCTGGCCAGGCAGAACCGCGACATCGAGCTGAAGAACGCCGAGATCGAGCAGGCCCGGCACGCGCTGGAGGAGCGCGCCCAGCAGCTCGCGCTGGCGTCCAAGGTCAAGTCCGAGTTCCTCGCCAACATGTCGCACGAGCTGCGCACGCCGCTCAACAGCCTGCTGATCCTGGCCCGGTTGCTGTCCGACAACGCGGACGGCAACCTGACCACCAAGCAGGTGGAGTTCGCCCGCACCATCCACTCGGCCGGCTCCGACCTGCTCCAGCTGATCAACGACATCCTGGACCTGTCCAAGATCGAGGCCGGCCGGATGGACGTGCGGCGGGTGCCGCTGCCGCTCACCCAGCTGGTCGACTACGTGGAGGCCACGTTCCGGCCGATCACCGTGGACAAGAACCTCGCGTTCGCCGTGCGGGTCGCCCCGGACGCGCCGGAGGTCATCGAGACCGACGAGCTGCGGCTCCAGCAGGTGCTGCGCAACCTGGTGTCGAACGCGGTGAAGTTCACCGAGGTCGGCTCGGTGGAGTTGCGGATCGAGCCGGTCGACCCGGCCAACTTCCCGGACTCGCCGCTCGGGCACGCGCCCGGCGTGCTGGCCTTCGCGGTCGTCGACACCGGCATCGGCGTACCCGAGGACAAGCTCCAGCTCATCTTCGAGGCGTTCCAGCAGGCCGACGGCACCACCAGCCGGCACTACGGCGGCACCGGCCTGGGCCTGTCGATCAGCCGGGAGCTCACCAACCTGCTCGGCGGCGAGCTGCGGGCGTCCAGCACGGTCGGCGTGGGCAGCACGTTCACGCTGTACCTGCCGCTGGACGGGCTGGCGGCGCCGGCGCTCCAGCACCGGCCGGGGACGGCGGCGGCCATCGGCGACGGGGCGGAGGCGGCGGGGCGGGGTGGCGGCGTGCCCGCCGACGGCGCGCCCGACCGGCCCGGCGGGGTGCTGGTCGTCACCGAGAACCCCGCCGGCGACCTGGTCAGGACCATCGAGCGGACGCTGGTGGACCTGGCGGCGGTCCGCTCCGACGTGGCGCTGGCGGTGGCCGACCCGGCCGAGGGCGGCGAGGCCCTGAACCGGCGGCTGCGCCGGACCGCGCCCGGCTGCGTGGTCATCGACCTGGGCGGCGCCGGCGGCGCCGGGGACGGCCTCGCCGATCCGGCCGCCGCCGCGTCGGCGGGCTTCGCCGCGCTGGAGGCGCTGCTGGCCGACGACCGCTCGCTGCCGGTGCCGACGCTGGTGTACGCGCCGCGGGCGCTGGGCAGCGGCGAGAGCCAGCGGCTGGCCGACTACCGGGGCCGCACGCCGCTGGAGTCCGCGCACTCGCTGGAACACCTCACCCAGCGGCTCACCCTGCACCTGCTCACCGACAACGCCGTCTCACCGGAGCGGCTGCAGCAGTCCGTGCCGGGCTCCCGGCGCACCCCCTACGTCTTCGACGGCCAGAAGGTGCTGGTCATCGACGACGACGTGCGCAACGTCTTCGCGCTCAGCAGCGCGCTGGAACTGTCCGGGCTCACCGTCCTGCACGCCGAGAACGGCAAGGACGGCCTGGAGATGCTCACCCAGCACGACGACGTGGCGCTGGTGCTGATGGACATCATGATGCCCGGCATGGACGGGTACGCGGCCATCCAGGCGATCCGCCGGATGTCCCGGTTCGCCGACCTCCCGGTCGTCGCCGTCACCGCCAAGGCCATGAAGGGCGACCGGGAGAAGTCCCTCGCCGTCGGCGCCACCGAACACGTCACCAAGCCGGTCGACGTCCGCCAGCTCCTCGAACTCGTCGGCTCCCTGCTCACCGCGGACTGATCAGCCCGCGCGTCCAGCGGCCGGCGCCGCGCCGGCCGCCCGATCGGGCACTCGACGCTGCCCGAGCGGCCGGGATCCGGGTGCTAGCGGGCGCGGACGGCGACGAGGCAGGTGTCGTCGTCGGTGTCGGGGTGGGTGGTGGCGAGGAGGTGCTCGACGTACTCCTCGGGGTCGATGGCCGGGTACCTGGCCGCCTCCAGCAGGTCGGCGAGGTTGTCCTGCGGGGTGGAGCGGCGGCGCTCGATCAGGCCGTCGGTGAACAGCAGCAGCATGTCGTCCAGCAGCAGGCGCTCGGCGGTCTCGGTGTAGGTGGCGTCCGGGTCGACGCCCAGCATCGGCCCGACCCCGCCGGCGAGCGGGCGCGGCTCCTCGGCGCGGACCAGCACCGGCGGCGGGTGCCCGGCGTTCGCCCAGCGCAGCGTGCGGGTCGGCGGGTGGTAGATGGCGCAGCAGGCGCTGGCCATCACGTACCCGGGCTGGAGGCAGGTGATCGCGTTCAGCCAGGCCAGCAGCTGGGCCGGGCCGGCGCCGGTGACCGCCAGCCCCTGCAGGGCGTGGTGCAGCCGGGCCATCGCGGCGGCGGCCGGCACCCCGTGCCCGGCCACGTCGCCGACGGACAGCAGCACGTTCTTGTCCGGCAGCAGGCAGACCTCGTACCAGTCGCCGCCCACCCTGGCCGCGGCGGCCGCCGGGCGGTACCGGGTGGCGACGTCCAGCCCGGCGGTCTCGGCCAGCCGCGCCGGCTCGGTCGGCAGCAGCGCCTGCTGGAGCTCGGCGGCGAGGCTGTGCTCGGTGTCGGCGCGGGCCCGCTGGGCGGCGAGCTGCACCCGGGTGATCTCCAGCGCGATCTCCGCCCGGCGCCGCGAGGTCACGTCCTGAACGATCCCGCGCACCGCCACCGGCTCGCCGTCCCCGTCCCCTTCCCCGGACGCCGGCCCGGTGACCGGCTCGCCGGTCAGCCGGACGTGCCGGATGGCGCCGTCGGCGTCGATCACCCGGAACTCCACGTCGGCCGGCAGCCCGTCGCGGCGCAGGGTGGTGGTGACGTACTCCACGATCGGCGCGTCCTCGGGGTGGACGGTGAACGGCAGGTCGTCGGGGCTGTCGATGCCGACCCGGCCGGTCGGGGCGGCGCGGCCGACGATCGCGCAGGCCTCCTCCGACCACCACGCCTCGCCGCGGACCAGGTCCCATTCCCAGGCGCCCAACCTGGCCAGCCGGGAGGACTGTTCGAGCAGGCTCTGCCGGGTGCCGGACGACTCGGCGGGCCGCCAGCACACCAGCACCGCGCCGTCACCGGCGGACACCGACACCCGGTCGTCGCCGTCGCGGTACGGCCGGCCGGTGGCCAGCACCGCCGCCAGCACGTCGACACCGACCGGCAGCGGGCTGCGCGGCCCCTGCTCGCGCAGGGTGCGACCGGTGGTGACGCCGGTGGCGGCCTGGCTGGCCGCCGCCACCCGGAAGTCGGTCAGCGCGCCGCTGCCGTCGCGGACCGGGGTCAGCACCACGAGCGGCTCCCACGCCGCCTGCGCGACCAGCCGGAACAGCGTGTCCGCCGAGACCACCGCGCCGGGCTCGGTCGCCGCGGGTTCCCGCGTGGTCGGGGGCGAGGCGTGCCCCTCCGGGGGGTACGCGGCGTATGCGACCGGCTGTCCGGCGGCGGCGTGCCCGACGCCGTATCCGACCAGTTCGGCGGCCACGTCAACCGGGCGGATGCCCATCCGGCGGGCGATCGACACGAGCTGCTCGAATGCCTCCGGCCGCGTGCAGCCGAGCTGGGCGCTCAGCACGTGCTCCGCGCGCTCGATCAGTGCCCTGTTGCGGATCTGCTGACGGAGTTGATCATGGGGACCCGGCTGGTACGAAGGCCGCGGTCCGCCTGCTGGCGACATCCCGTCGTAACCATCCTCTGCCCGACTGCGCTCGGTCACCCCGCGAAGGTGTCGTCGCCTCCACGCGGTGCCCCCACCGGGTGCCATTGTCCGTCCCGGTCAGAGTCAGGACAATAATGGGCTGCCATACTGTCAGGGAACGCTGGCATTGATCGTCACTGGGAGTACATGGGTGAGTCTGGAACTGGAGTCCAGGCGGGCCGACCCCTTCATGGTCGTCGCCGTCACCGGTGACCTCGAGCTGGACACGGCCGAGGTGCTGGAGCGCCACGTCGAGGGCCGCCTCGGCGAGGGGGAGCGGCGGATCGTGCTGGACCTGTCCAGGGTCGACTTCTGCGACTCCAGCGGCCTGCGCGTGTTCGTCAAGCTGCACCGCCAGGTGGCCGACCAGGGCGGCGTGCTCCGGCTCGCCGGCCCGGCCGTGACCGTCCGCACCGTCCTCGAACTGAGCGGTCTCGACTCGTACCTGTCGATCTACGACACCGTCGGCGCCGCCACGGGCGAACCGGCCGGCTGACCCGATACGGCCCGAGTTGGTACGCTGTCGCCGGCTCAAGCAACGGGCCGTTTCGCTGGAGTGCGCCCACAGGGAGCAGGATTGTTGACTGCCACTCCGTCGATCGAAACTACCCGTTACCGCACGCACTGCGTCGTCACGCTGGAAGGTGACCTGGACATCAGCAGCGTCGGCCGCACCCAGGTCGCGCTCGCCGAGCTCACCTCGTACGGTGCCACCCGGGTCGTCGTCGACTGCACCAAGCTACGCTTCCTGGACTCCGCCATGCTCGCGACGCTGCTCGCGGCCCGGCTGACCCTGCACCGCAGGGGCGGCTGGCTCCGGCTCGCCGGCACCGGGCCCACCCTGCGCTGGCTGCTGGAGGTGACGGAACTGGCGGGGGAGCTGCTGGTTTATCCCACCGTCGACGCGGCGGTCGCGGACCTCCCCGAGGCCGGTTGAGCCGGTACCTGGGAGGGAAACGTGTGGGTGTCGAGGGCGGGATGTTCGCGTTTCCGCGCATGACGTCGCAGCATGAGGGGTACGGAGGTGGCGAGATGACTGGGCGTACGGTCACGGCCGGCAGCGCGTGCGGGCCGGTGCGGCCGCGCCCAGCGGAACCAGCGCTCCCATGGCGGCGGTTCCCATGGGGACGATGAGGACGGCCATGATCCGGGGACCGGGAGTCACGATGGGTTTCACTCGGTCCGTGCTGCCCGCCTTCCGCGACGCGCTCCTCAAGTTCGCCCTCGCCGCCGGCCTGTCCGAGCAGCGCGCCAAGCGGCTCGTGCTGGCCGCGCACGAGGCGGCCGCCAACGTCATCCTGCACGGCGCCGGCGAGGGCACCATGCGCGCCTGGGTGCAGAGCACCGAGCTGGTGTGCGAGGTGACCGACCCGGCCGGCTGGGAGGGCGCCGAGGCCGCCGGCCTCCGGCCGCCGGAGGCGAACGGCAAGGGGGGCGCCGGCCTGTGGCTGATCCGCCAGGCCTGCGACCGCGTCGAGACCCGCAACGACGACGACGGCTACACCATCCGCATGTACGTCGCCTGTTCCTAGGGCTTGACTTCCTAGGGCTTGACCCCGACGCCGCCGTAGGCGGGGAACTGGTCAGGGTCGTCCTCGCCGGGGGCCGGCGCCGAGTCCGGGTGCCAGCGCGGCAGCCGCACCAGGCCCGGCGGCTCGAGCACGAAGTCCCCGAACAGGCCGGCGATCTCGGCCCTGGTGCGGATGTACCCCGACCCGCCGCCGGGCACCGACCCGCTCGCCGCGAACGCCCGCAGCGCCTCCCGCCACCACGGCGCCGAGTCGTCGCTGGTCGCGTGCGAGATCGCCAGCATGCTGCCGGACGGGACGGCGTCCCGGTACTCGGCCACCGCCGACTCCGCGTCCGGCAGGAAGTGCAGCACCGCCACCATCAGGATCGCGACCGGCCGGCCCAGGTCCAGCATGGTCCGCAGCTCGGGGTGTTTGAGCAGGTAGTCCGTGTTGGTGATGTCGGCGCGCACGGCGGTGGCGTACGGGTTGCCGGCCAGCAGCGTGCTCGCGTGCGCGACCGCCACCGGGTCGACGTCCACATACACCACCCGCGCCCGGCCGTTGGCGGTCTGCGCGATCTCGTGCACGTTGCCGACGGTCGGGATGCCGGAGCCCAGGTCGAGGAACTGGTCGATGCCGCGCCGCACGCAGAACCGCACGGCGCGGCGCAGGAACGCCCGGTTGGCCCGCCACGTCGCCACCATCTGCGGGGCCCGGGTGATGATCTGCTCGGCGGCCTCCCTGTCCACCTCGAAGTGGTGGGAGCCGCCGAGACAGTAGTCGTAGATCCGCGCGACACTCGGTCGGCGGGGGTCGATGTCGACCGGCCCGGTGCCCTGATCGCGCGTCATCATCGCAGCATAATTGCACGGCCGGGCCTCCGACGTGCCCGGCCGTGCATCCGAAAGTCACCCGTGTCGCGCCGCCACCGGGTACGAAGGGACCTCGGTGGCCTGTCCCGGTGTGCCGTGCCGCCGGCGGGACAGCCCGGACGGCCACCAGTTGGCCCGCCCCAGCAGGATCATCGCCGAGGGCAGCAGCACCGCCCTGACCAGGAACGCGTCCAGCAGCACCGCGGCGGCCAGGCCGAAGCCCATCTGCTTCATGTCCAGCATGGCGAGGGTGGTGAACACCGCGAACACCGAGACCATCACGATGGCCGCGCTGGTCACCACGCCGGCCGACCGGGTGATGCCGTACTCGACGGCCTCGCGGGTCGGCATCCCGCGCTGCACCGCCTCGCGGATCCGGCTCACCACGAACACGTGGTAGTCCATGGACAGCCCGAACAGGACCACGAACTGGAACAGCGGCAGCCAGGAGATCACCGCGCCGGAGGAGTGGAAGTTCAGCAGCCCCTCCGCCCAGTGGTGCTGGAAGACCAGCACCAGCGCGCCGAACGCGGCCAGCGCCGACAGCAGGTTGACCGCGATCGCGGTGAGCGCCAGCACCACCGACCGGAACGCCGCCACCATCATCACGAACGTCAGCAGCAGCACGAAGCCCATCACCAGCGGCAGCTTGTCCTTGACGTGCGCGGCGTAGTCGAGGTTCGCGGCGGTGTCGCCGGCCACCCCGTACTCCGCGCCCGGCACCTGGCCGACCGTGGCCGGCAGCAGCGCGTGCCGCAGCTCGCGCACCGCGTCCCGGGTCTCGGTGGAGGTGCTCGCGTACGGTGACACCAGGTCTACGGTGTGCACCCGGCCATCCGCGGAGGCCCGGACCCGCGGCCGCTCGCCCCGGGTGTCGCTGGTGAACAGCCGGTCGGTGGCGGTACGGCGGACCAGCTCGTCCAGCGCGGCGACCACCCGCGGCGCCTGCTCCGGCGCGGCCTTCACCGCGACCTGCTGCGGCGTGTACTCGCTCGGGAACGCCTTGGTCAGCCGGTCGTAGCCGCGCATCGCCGGGATGCTGCGGGGCAGGTCGTCGTTGCTGCTGTTCTTCAGCTTCATGCCGGCGGCGGGCAGGCCGAGGCCGACCAGGAAGATCAGCGCGACCAGCAGCGTCGCGCCGGGCCGGCGCAGCGCCGGACGCAGCAGCCGGGGCCACACCCGCGGCGGCCCGGACCGGGTCGTCAGCCGCCACAGCACCGGCACCCGCGGCCGGTCCACGGCCCTGCCGAGCTTGGCCAGCAGCGCCGGCAGCACGGTCAGCGAGCCGACCACCGCGACCGCCACCACGATGATCGAGCCGGTGGCGAGCGAGGAGAACGTCGCGTCGCCGGCGAGGTACAGGCCGGCCATGGCCACCATCACGGCGATGCCGGAGACCACCACCGAGTGCCCGGAGGTGGCGGCGGCGACCTCCACCGCGTCCAGGTGGCCGCGGCCGCGGGCCCGCTCCTCGCGCTCCCGCTTCAGGTAGAACAGCGAGTAGTCGATGCCGACCGCCATGCCCATCATCAGGATGACGTTGCTGGTGGTGCCCGAGTCGGGGAAGATGTGCGAGGCCAGCGAGGCAAGCCCGGTGGCCGACAGCACCGCGGACACCGCGAGCAGGATCGGCACGCCGGCCGCGACGATCGCGCCGAACGCGACCAGCAGGATCAGCAGGGTCACCGGCATGCTGAACGACTCGGCGGTGCCCAGGTCCTTGGCCACCTGGTCCCAGATGCCCTTCTCCAGCGAGGCGCCGCCGACCTCCTCGACCCGCAGGTCGGGGTGGGCGTGCTGGACCGCGGCGGTCTGGGCGAGCAGCGGCGCCACCCGGTCCTTGGCCGTACCCGGATCGCCACGCATGGTGACCGGCAGGATGACCGCGGTGCCGTCCGCCGCGGTGACCGGCGGGTCCGTACGGGCGACGCCGGGCAGCTTGTCCATGCGGGCGGCGGCCTCCGCCGCCACCGCGCTCGCCCTGGCCGGGTCCAGGTGGCCGGTACGGGCCGTGATCAGCACGTTCTCCACCGTCGGGTCGTCCAGGCCGGCGTCGTGCAGCATCGTCGTGATCCGGCCGGACTCGCCCACGCCCAGCTCGCGGTCGTTGGCGTCGCGCCGGCCGGCGGCGCCGCCCACCATGACGCACACCGCCACGAACAACAGCCACAGCGCGATCGCGCGCCAGGGGTGGGTGGCGCTCCACCGTGCGACGCGCACCGTCGCGGGTTGCTTCGTCATCGTCCTGGTCCCTTCTCCTCCGACCCGGCGGGTCGCTCTCGGAATCGATCGTCGGCGCGACGAAGGGCCTGGACACTGGGCCTGCCACCCCATCGGGGGTAGGCCTGGGCCTACTGGATCCGGCGGGCGGCTGACCCAGAATGGGGACCATGGACACGATGAGACGGCGGCTGACCGGCCACCTGCGGCTGCTGGGCTGGGCGGCGGCGCTGGCGCCGCTGGCGATGGTGGGCGTGCCGCTGTTCGTCCTGCAGGTGACCTTCACCCCACTGCTGGTGGTCACCGTCGGGCTGCCGGCGCTGATGCTGGTGGTGCCGTGGGTGCGCGGGTACGCCGACTTCCACCGGCGCTGGGCCGGCCGGATGCTGGCGGAGGAGATCCCCAGCCCGTACCGGCCGCGCCGGGAGGGCTCGAACTGGCTCGGCTACCTGCCCACCCTGCTCGGCGACCCGGCCACCTGGCGGGACCTGGTGTGGCTGCTGGTCAACGCCACCGCCGGGTTCACGCTGTGCGTGCTCGCGGTGGCGCTGCACGGGGCGATCGCCTGGTACGCGGTGTTCCCGCTGCTGTACGCCGTCACCCCGCACGGCGTGTTCGACGCCAACTACGGGCTGTTCCGGGTGGACAGCCAGCTCAGCTCGTTCTTCCTGTGGTGGTTCGGGCTGGTCGCCGCCGGGCTGGCCTGGTACTGCACCCGCCCGCTGCTGGTCGCGTACGCCCACGTGGTCCGCTGGCTGCTCGCGCCCACCGCGAACGCGCGGCTGGCCGGCCGGGTCCGCCAGCTCACCGAGTCCCGGGCCGACACCGTCGACAGCCAGGCCGCCGAGCTGCGTCGCATCGAGCGCGACCTGCACGACGGCGCGCAGGCCCGGCTGGTCGCGCTCGGCATGAGCCTGGGCATGGCCGAGGAGCTGGTCGCCAAGGACCCCGGTACCGCGTTGCGGCTGCTCGCCGAGGCCCGGCAGGCCAACAGCCAGGCCCTGGCCGAACTGCGCGAGGTGGTGCGCGGCATCCACCCGCCGGTGCTGGCCGAACGCGGGCTGGCCGGCGCGGTCCGGGCCCTCGCCGCCGCCAACCCGCTGCCGATCTCGGTCGACATCGACCTGCCCGGCACGCTGTCCCCGCCGGTCGAGTCGGCCGCGTACTTCGCCGTCGCCGAGATGCTCACCAACATCAGCAAGCACAGCGGGGCCGGCCAGGCGTCGGTACGGCTGCACCACACCGGCGACAGGCTGTCGATCCAGGTCGCCGACAACGGCCGCGGCGGCGCCGACCCGGAGGGCGGCACCGGGCTGCGGGGGATCCAGCGCAGGCTGGCCGCCTTCGATGGCACCCTTACGGTGACCAGCCCGACCGGCGGGCCCACCGTCGTGACCATGGAGTTGCCGTGCGAGTTGTCCTCGCGGAAGACCTCGCCCTCCTCAGGGACGGCCTGATCCGGCTGCTGACAGCCCACGACATGGAGGTGGTGGAGGCCGTCGACAACGGGCCGTCGCTGCTGCGGGCGCTCACCACCCACCGGCCCGACGTGGCCGTGGTCGACGTGCGACTGCCGCCGACCTTCACCGACGAGGGCCTCCAGGCGGCGATCGAGGCCCGCCGGCAGGTGCCGGGCCTGCCGATCCTGGTGCTGTCCCAGCACGTCGAGCAGCTGTACGCGCAGGAGCTGCTGACCGGGCAGAGCGGTGGGGTGGGGTACCTGCTCAAGGACCGGGTGTTCGACGTCGGCCAGTTCGTGGACGCGGTACGCCGGGTCGCGGCCGGCGGCACCGCCATGGACCCCGAGGTGATCTCCCAGCTGCTGGCCAAGAACGCCCACCAGGAGCCGCTGGCCCAGCTCACCCCGCGCGAGCGCGAGGTGCTCGGCCTGATGGCCGAGGGCCGCTCCAACGCCGCCATCGCCGCCCGCATGTACGTCACCGAGAAAGCGGTCGGCAAGCACACGAACAACATCTTCGCCAAACTCGGCCTGCCACCCTCCGAAGACGACAACCGCCGGGTTCTCGCCGTCCTCGCCTACCTCAACTCCTGACCCCCACCTTCCAACCCGCCACCCCGCCCTGCGCGTGTATGTAGGTGTACGCGACACAGAACGGGGGAAATTCCCATGACGTACAGTGCGACCATGAGCCGACAGGTCCACGTCATCGTGGCCACGGTGGAGCAGGACGAAGACGGCGTCTGGTGCGCCAGCGCCGACATGCCACCCCGCGGTGGCGCCAACGGCTACGGCGATACTCGCGAGGACGCGATCGCCGACCTGCGCGAAGCCCTCGCCGGCTGGCTCTCCGCGTTCGGCGTCCCTGACGAGCTGGCCCTCGATCTGGACGACGTCGACTGATGCCCCGGCTCCCCGCCGCGTCGGGGGCACAGGTGGTGAAGGCGCTCATGCAAGTGGGTTTCGTGGTGGACCATGTCCGTAGCAGTCACTACGTCATGTACCACGCCGACGGCCGCACCACCACCGTGCCCGTTCACGGCAACCGGGACATTCCTCGAGGAACGCTACGGGGAATCGTCCGACAGGCCCAGCTGACCGTCGCCGAGTTCTTGCGACTTCTCTGACGGCGGCCTGGGCCCACGCGACACAGAACGGGGGAATTCCCATGACGTACAGTGCCACCAAGCGCCGACCGGTCCACGTCGTCGTCGCCACGGTGGAGCAGGACGAAGACGGCGTCTGGTGCGCCAGCGCCGACATGCCACCCCGTGGTGGCGCCAACGGCTACGGCGATACCCGCGAGGACGCGATCGCCGACCTGCGCGAAGCCCTCTCCCTCTGGTTCTCCGAACTCGGGGTTCCGGACGAGCTGGCCCTCGAGTTGGACGACGTCGACTGATGCCTCCGCTTCCGGTGGTGTCGGGCGCAACAGACCAACATTTCTCTGAGGCGGTGCAACGAGATCGAGATCCTGATCGGTCCTACTGGTGTACCGGTCGTGCCGGCGGCCTGAGTGTCCACCTCAGACGGAGGATTGATGGTGCGTAAGCGGAAGTACGCCGGCCTGCTCGCCGTGGTGGCGGCGGGTGTGGTGGCGGCGGTGTTGGCAGCGCTGGCCGCCGCGCCGGGGGCGCAGGCGGTGGCGCACGGCACCCCGGTGCCTGAGGGGCAGTTCAGGTTCGCCACCAAGCTCACCATGACGAACATTCCGCGCCCGGACGGGACCCATTACAACAGCGCCTGCTCGGCCGCGCTGGTCGCGCCGATGTGGATCATCACTGCCGGGCACTGCTTCCACGACGTGAACCGGGTCAGGGTGAGCGGGCCGACGCCGTACGCGACCACCGCCACCGTCGGCCGTACCGACCTGTCCGACACCACCGGCGCCGTCGTCGACGTGGTGTGGGTGGAGCAGGCCCCCAACGGCGCCGACTTCGCCCTGGGCAAGCTGGCCCAGCCGGTGCTGGGCGTGGCCCCGCTGATGGTCGCCAACCGGCCGCCGGCCGCCGGCGACGTGCTGCGGCTGACCGGCTGGGGTGCCACCTCCAGCGACAACCCGACCCCGGTCAACCACCTCCAGACCGGCCAGGTCCAGGTCAGCTCGGTCACCGCCAGCACGATCGGCGTGCACGGGTACGCCCCGTCCGCCGACACCAGTGCCTGCCTGTACGACTCCGGTGCGCCGTACTTCGTGGAGCGTCCGGTGCCGCACCTGGTGTCGGTGGAGAGCAACGGCCCCGACTGCCCGCACCCGCTGGAGGAGACCACCGCCCGGGTCGACAACCAGTTCACCTGGATCATCCAGCGGATCACCGCCGGCCCCACGCAGTGAGATTTCCGCCGGCCCGCCGATGAATCGCGGCGGGCCGGCGCGTCATAACTACATGGACGAGGTGTTGGTGGAGGCGGCGCGGGCCGGCGATCATGGCGCGTTCGCGCGGCTGGCGGAGCCGTACCGCCGTGAGCTGCACGTGCACTGCTACCGGATGCTCGGCTCGATGGAGGACGCCGAGGACGCCGTGCAGGAGACGTACCTGCGCGCCTGGACCCGGCTGGACAGTTTCGCCGGCCGTGCCCCGTTCCGGGCCTGGTTGTACGGCATCGCCACGCACGCCTGCCTCGACGCCCTGCGCCGCCGCAAGGCGCGGGTCTGGCCGACCGACGTGGCCGGGCCGGCGGACCCGCGCAGCGAGCCGCTGCCGCCGGCGGAGGTGCCCTGGTTGCAGCCGTACCCCGACCGGCTCCTCGAGGCGGCCGCGCCGCCGGACGCCGAGCCCGAGGAGATCGTCACCGCCAAGGAGACGATCGAGCTCGCGTTCCTCGCCGCGATCCAGCGCCTGCCGGCCCGGCAGCGCGCCGTACTGATCATGCGCGACGTGCTCGAGTGGTCGGCCAACGAGACCGCCGCCTCGCTCGACATGACCCGGCCCGCGGTCAACAGCGCGTTGCAGCGCGCCCACGCCACGCTGGCCGCGCACCTCTCGGTGGGCCGCGACGAGTGGACCTCCAGCTCGAACGCGGACGAGAAGGCCCTGCTGGACCGGCTGATCGCGGCCTGGGAGCGGGCGGACGTCACGGCGCTGGTCGGACTGCTGCGCGCCGACGCGCGGTTCGTCATGCCGCCGCGGCCGACGTGGTTCGACGGGCGGGACGCCATCGAGGTGTTCTTCCGCGAGCACGCGTTCGTCATGATGGGCACCGACTGGGTGCTGCGGCCCACCGCGGCGAACCGGCAGCCGGCGTTCGGGGTGTACTGGCGGGAGTCCGGCAGTGCGGCGGCGTACCAGCGGTTCGCGATCGGCGTGCTGCGGATCGAGGGCGGCGCGATCGCCGAGATCGCGTTGTTCATCGAGCCGGAGCTGTTCGCGTCCTTCGCGCTGCCCGCGACGCTGTGATGGACGACCCGGACCGGATCTCCTTCCTCGGTGGCCGGTGCCCGGAGAACTTCCGGCTGCGCACGGTGATCCTGCAACCCGGCGACGCGCTCGACTACCGGCCGGCCGACTGGGTGGGCGCGTTCGTCGTCGTGGAGCGGGGCGAGCTGGAGATCGAGTGCCACGACGGCGCGCTGGCCCGGTTCCAGGCCGGCGCGGTACTGGTGTTCGCCGGCCTGACCCCGCGCTGCCTGCGAAACTCCGGTGGCGAAGCGCTGGTGTTGAGCGTGCTGTCGCGCGACCGATGAATCGCCGGCGGGCGGTGCGTCACACAGGTGACCTGACCAGTACGTGGACAGAGGGGCACCTCGATGACCATCCACCGGTGGCGAGCCTTCGCGGTACTCGCCGTCTCCTTCTTCATGACGATCGTCGACCTGACGATCGTCAACGTCGCGCTGCCGACCATCGGCCGCGAGCTGCACTTCTCCGAATCCGGACTCCAGTGGGTGGTGACCGCCTACGGGCTGACGTTCGGCGGGTTGCTGCTGCTCGGCGGCCGGGCCGCCGACCTGCTCGGCCGGCGCCGCATCTTCATGACCGGCCTGACCGTCTTCACCCTGGCCTCACTCGCCTGCGGTCTCGCCGGCAACGACGCCTTCCTGATCGTGATGCGCGGCGTGCAGGGCGCCGGGGCGGCGATCGTGTTGCCGGCCGCGCTGTCGATCGTGATGAACATGTTCGCGGAGGGCGCCGAGCGCAACAAGGCGCTCGGCCTGTGGGGCGGCATCGCGGCCGGCGGCGGGACGGTCGGCCTGGTCGCCGGCGGGCTGCTCACCCGCTACCTCGGCTGGGAGTACATCTTCTTCCTGAACGTCCCGATCGGCGCGCTGGCGCTGGCGCTCGCGCCCCGGCTGGTGCCGGAGAGCCGGCTGGAGACCACCCGCCGCCGGTACGACCCGCTTGGCGCGTTCACCGTGACCGGTGGACTCCTGCTCCTGGTGTACGCGATCTCCACCGCGCCGCAGGACGGCTGGGGGTCCGCGAAGACCGTCGGCTCGCTGGTCGCGTCCGGCGCGCTGCTGATCTCGTTCTTCGTCGTCGAGGCACGGGTGGAGGCCCCGCTGCTGCCGTTGCGGATGCTGCGGTCGCGGCCGGTCGCGGGCGCCAACGCGGTCGGGTTCCTGCTCGGCGGCAGCTTCTTCGGGTTCATCTTCGTCGGGACGCTGTACATGCAGCAGGTGCTGCACTACTCGGCGCTGATGACCGGGTTCGCCTGGCTGGCCGCGTCGCTGACCTCGATGGCGCTGGCCGGGCTCTCCCAGTTCCTGGTCACCCGGATCGGCGCCGGGCCGGTGCTGGTGGTCGGGATGGCGATGATCGCCGTCGGGATCGCGCTGGCCGCCAGGGCGCCGGTGCACGGCCGGTTCTGGGCCGACCTGGCCGCAGGCTTCTTCATCGCCGGGGCCGGTACCGCGTTCGCGTTCATCCCGATGTCGATCGCCGGACTGACCGGGGTCGCCGACCGGGATGCCGGCCTGGCCTCCGGCCTGCTCAACACCACGCAGCAGCTGGGCGGGGCGATCGGCGTCGCGGTCGCCTCGACGGTCGCCGCCAGCCACGCCAAGACGCTGGCCGTCGCCGGGCACGCGCCGGCCGCGGCACTGACCGGCGGGTTCCAGTGGGCGTTCTGGGTGACGGCCGCGGTCGCCGCGGTGGCCGTGCCGGTCAGCCTCGTCGTCCCGCGGCGTACCGCGACGCCGGACGGCCAGGTCCTGCGCCGGACCATCCACATCCCCGAACAGGGTCCCCGCGACCTCGACGACACCGTCACCCTCGGGAGGACGTCATGAGCGAACTGTCCGGCACGACCACGATGGTCGTCGGCGCGAGCCGCGGCCTCGGCCGCGGGATCGCCACGGCACTGGCCGGGGCCGGCGCCCCGGTGGTCGCGGTGGCCCGCACCGGGACCGGGCTGGTCGCGCTGGCCGCCGACGCGACCGCCGGCACCGTCACGCCGGAGGTGGCCGACGCCGCCGACGCGACCGTGCCCGGCAGCCTGCTCGACCGCCACGAACCGGCGGTCGTGGTGCTGGTGGCCGGCGCGACCCCGCTGGCCCGCCCGCTCCAGCAGCACACGTGGGAGACGTTCTCGGTCAACTGGAACACCGACGTCCGGATCGCCTTCCACTGGCTGCGCGAGGCGCTGCTCAAGCCGCTGCGGCCGGGCGGCAGGGTGATCGTGGTGAGCAGCGGCGCGGCGCTGGCCGGGTCGCCGCTCAGCGGCGGGTACGCCGGCGCCAAGGCCACCCAGCGCTTCATCACCGGTTACGCCCAGGAGGAGGCGGACCGGGCCGGCCTGGGCCTCACCTTCACCGCGGTGCTGCCCGGACTCACCCCGCTGACCGACCTGGGCCGGCCGGCGGTGCGGGCGTACGCGGCCCGCGCCGGCCAGACCGAGGAGGAGTTCCTGAAGCAGCGGGGCGAGGTGCTCACCCCGGAGGTCGCCGGCGCCGCCGTGGTGGAGCTGGTACGGGCGGACGCGGCCAGCCTCGCCCGGGGCTACCTGCTGACCGGGGAGGGGCTGCGGGACCTACCCTGACCCGGCGCCGAGCTGGTCCTTGCGGACCTTGCCGAGCGCGTTGCGGGGGAGTGCGGCCACCAGCCGCACCTCCCGCGGCCGCTTGTGCGCGGACAGCGTGCCGGCGACCCACTCGGTGAGCGCGGCGGGCGACACTCCGTCGGCGACGACGTAGGCCACCACCCGCTGGCCCAGGTCGTCGTCGGGCTCGCCGACCACCGCCGCCTCCCGGACCGCCGGGTGGGCGAGCAGCGCGTCCTCCACCTCGCCGGCCCCGATCCGGTACCCGCCGCTCTTGATCAGGTCGGTGGACGCCCTGCCGAGGATGCGGTGGCAGCCGGTCGCGTCCACGGTGGCGACGTCGCCGGTGCGGAACCAGCCGTCCGGGGTGAACGCGGCGGCGGTCGCCTCCGGCCGGCGCAGGTACCCGCCGAACACCACCGGCCCGGCCACCTGCAACTCGCCGGGCGTCTCGCCGTCGGCCGGCACCGCGGCGCCGTCCTCGCCGACCACCCGGGTACGCACCCCCGGCAGCGGCTCGCCGACCGTGCCGGGCCGGTAGCCGCCGCCGGCCCGCCCGCTGAGCGTGATCAGCGTCTCGGTCATCCCGTACCGCTGCACCGGCCGGTGCCCGGTGAGCGCGCGCAGCCGCCCGGCCACCGTGGCCGGCAGCGGCGCGCTGCCCGACACCAGCAGCCGCGCGCCGCGCAGGGCGCGGGCCGCCGCCGGGTCGCCGGCCAGCCGCGACCAGACCGTCGGCACGCCGAAGTACAGGCTGGACCCACCCGCCGCGGCCGCCGCGTAGGCGGCGGGGAGTGGCCGGCCGGTGTGCACCAGCCGCGACCCGGCGCGCAGCGGGCCGAGCACGCCGAGGATCAGGCCGTGCACGTGGTAGAGCGGCAACCCGTGCGCGAGCGTGTCGTCACCGGTCCACGCCCACGCGGCGGCCAGCCCGTCCAGACAGGCGGCGATGGCGGCCGGGGTGACCGGCACGCCCTTGGGCGGCCCGGTGGTGCCGCTGGTGTACAGGACGTACGCGGTGCCGGCCGGCGGCGGCCCGGCGGCCGGGGCCGGCAGCTCGGTGAGGCGGCCGCCGGACAGCAGCAGCGCCGCGCCGGAGTCGGCCAGCACGTGGTCGCGCTCCCGGGGACCGGCGTCGGGCGGCAGCGGCACCACCGGAACCCCGGCCACCAGCCCGGCCACGGCGGCGACCACGGTGTCCAGGCCGGCCGCCGCCTCCACGGCGACGGCGGGCGCGCCGGCGAGCCGGCCGGCGAGGTCCTCGGCCGCCGCCCGCAACCCCGCCCAGGACAGCGCCGCGCCGGCCACGACGACGGCGTCCGGGCGGTCGTCGTGCCGGCCGGCCAGCGCCGGCAGCAGATCCGTGGCGACGGTCACCGGGCCGGCTCCGCGATCGCGGTGACGACCAGCCCGTCGTCGACCAGCCAGCGGCCGGCGAAGCCGGCCGGGAACTCGGGCGCGGGCACCAGCAGCCGGGCCGCGAACGTGCCCGCGTCGGGGTCGACGGTGAGCGAGGCCTCCTGGAAGTCCAGCCAGCGCCTGGCGAGCGGGTACCAGGCCTTGTAGACCGACTCCTTGGCGCTGAACAGCAGGCGGTCCCAGCGGATGTCAGGGTGGGCGGCGGCCAGCTCGGCCAGCCGCGCCAGCTCCTCCGGCCGGGCGATCGTCTCCAGCACCCCGGCCGGCAGCGGGCCGTGCGGTTCGGCGTCGACGCCGATGGTCCTGACCTCGGTGGCACGGCCGAGGGCGGCGGCGCGGTAGCCGGCGCAGTGGGTCATGCTGCCGACCACGCCGTGCGGCCAGCGGGGGGCGCCGCGCTCGCCGGGCAGCAGCGGCGCCGGCGGCAGCCCGAGTGTGGCCAGGGCCTGCCTGGCGCAGTGCCGGGCGGTGGCGAACTCGTGCCGCCGCTTGGCGACCGCCCGGGTGAGCAGCGCCTCCTCCTCCGGGTACAGGTAGGCGTCGGGCGGGTCGGCGAACGCCTCCACCGCCACCACCGGCGGTGGCACCAGCGTCTCGATCACGGCGCGACCGCCGCGGGCAGGATCTGGCGGGGCGGGTGCGGGTGGTCGCCGCGCCGGCCCCACTCCCGCGGGTAGCCCACCGACACCTCCACGAACGGCACCCCGTCGACCTCGATGGTGCGCGGGATGTGCAGGTGGCCGTACACGACGGTGGTGGCCCGGTAGCGCACGTGCCAGTCGGCGGTCCGCTCGGTGCCGCACCACTGGGCGAACTCCGGGTACCGCAGGATCCGGGTCGGCTCGCGCACCAGCGGGAAGTGGTTGACCAGGATCGTCGGCAGGTCGGGGTCGAGCGCGTCGAGCCGGCGGGTGGTCTCGGCCAGCCGGGCCTCGCACCAGGCGTCGCGCCCCGGGTACGGGTCCGGGTGCAGCAGGTACTCGTCCCGGCACACCACGCCGCTGTCGTACGCCACCGCCAGCGACTCCTCCTTGGTGTTCGCGCCGTCCGGCCGGAACGTGTAGTCGTAGAGCACGAACAGCGGCACCACGGTGACCGGGCCACCCGGGCCGTCCCACACCGGGTACGGGTCCTCCGGGGTGTGCACGCCGTACCGCCGGCAGGTCTCCACCAGGTGCCGGTAGCGCTCCTCGCCGCGCAGCTGGACCGGGTCGTCGTTCATCGTCCACAGTTCGTGGTTGCCGGGTGTCCAGACGACCGTGCCGTACCGTTCGGCCAGCAGTCCGAGCGCCCACTCGATGTCGGCGTACCGCTCGCCGACGTCGCCGGCGATCAGCAGCCAGTCGTCGGGGGACTCGGGGCGCAGGTCGGCGACGGCCTTGCGGTTCTGCGGGTACGCGACGTGCAGGTCGCTGATGGCGAGCAGCTTCACCCCTCCCATGCAACCAGACGACGGTCAGGGGTGGACGGTCACTGCCCGCGTACCACGGTCTGGAAGTCCTGCCGCTCGACGTGCTGGCGCCACAGCAGCTCGGCGATGTCGGTGGGTTCGTGGGTCTGGCCGGGGCCGAGCGCCCCGACGATCGCGACGTGGCCGACGTGGATGCCGTCGCCGGCCAGTGCCTCGTGCAGCAGCCGGGCGTAGGTGACCTCGCCGGCGTACGCGATGGCGGAGGCCGCCCGGTCCGGGTGCGGGTCGACGGCGGCGCCGCCGGTGGTGAACAGCAGCGTGCCACGGCGGCGCTCGCGCATCCCGGGCAGCACGGCCCGGACCGCCCCAGCCGCCCCGACCACGCTCAGCTCCAGTGAGGACCGCAGGTCGCCGGGCGGGGTGTCGAGGACCGGCATGATCCAGTTGAGCGCCGGCAGCGGGCTGTACACGAGCACGTCGATGGGGCCGAGCCGCTCCTCGAGGTCGGCCAGCGCGACCACGGTGGCGCCGTGCTCGCGCACGTCGGCGGCGGCCCCCGCCGCCGTGATGCCCTCGGACTTCAGCTGGTCGGCCAGCTCGTCCAGCGCCTCCTGGCGCCGGGAGATGAGGCCGACGGCGTACTCGCGCTTCCCGAACGCCCTGGCGACGGCCATCCCGAGATTCGGGCCCGCCCCCACGATCGCCAGCGTGTCCACCATCCGCCCCCAATCGTCGACACCCGCCGGTGTCGAACATAGGCGAAAGGCCTAGGTTCGCGCCGTACGGGGGCGGATTCCGTCCAGGATCAGCGCCCACACGGCGGCGAACCCGACGGTAGTTTCGCCGTCGGCCCACTCGGCGGCGTGCGCGGGGTGGTGGTACCGGGCGGTGGCCGCGAAGATGGCCCCGGCGGTGGCGGCGGGGTCGGCGACGGCGAACTCGCCGCCGGCGACCCCGTCGGCCACGATCCGTTCCAGCTGCCCGCACAGCTCGTCCACGTGCGCCTTCACCACCGTGCGGGCCTCGGAGGCCAGCGTCACGTAGGTGGCGAACAGCTCCGGGTCCTCGCGGGCCAGCCGCTGCTTGTACCCGATCAGGCCCTCCAGCCAGCGCCGCAGCCGCTCCGGCGCCGGCTCGTCACCCTTGGTGATCTCGATCAACGGGACCGCCACCCGGTGCAGCCAGCGCTCGGCCACCGCGTCCCGCAGCGCCGCCTTGCTGGCGAAGTGCCGGTACACGCTGCCGTGGCTGACGCCGAGGGCACGGGCCACGTCCACCACGGTCGCCTTGGCGGGACCGTAACGGCGGACCGTGTCCTCGGCGGCGACCAGGATCCGCTCCGGCGTGAGCGCCCCCTCGGCCGTAGCCACGCCTCACCGCTCGCTGTCGAGGTGGACCATCGCCGCCGCCGGGTAGCGCTCGCCGGCGGCCGAGCCGGCCGGCACGGCCCGCTCGATCCGCTCCAGGTCGGCCGAGGTGAGCTCGAGGTCGAGCGCGCCCAGCGCCTCGGCCAGCCGGTCCCGGCGGCGGGCGCCGACCAGCGGGACGATGTCCGCGCCCTGGGACAGCACCCAGGCGATGGCGAGCTGCGCGACGGTGGCGCCCTTCGCGTCGGCGACCGTGCGCAGCGCGTCCACCAGCGCCAGGTTGTGGTCGAGGTTCTCCCCGCTGAAGCGGGGGGAGTGGCCGCGGAAGTCGCCGGCGGCGGTCTCGGTGTCGCCGTGCCAGCGGCCGCTGAGCAGGCCGCGGGACAGCACGCCGTACGCGGTCACGCCGATGCCCAGCTCGCGACAGGTGGGCAGGATCTCCTTCTCGATGTCGCGGGACAGCAGCGAGTACTCGATCTGCAGGTCGGCGATCGGGTGTACGGCCTGCGCGCGGCGGATCGTGTCGGCGCCGACCTCGGACAGCCCGACCTGCCGCACCCAGCCGGCCTCGACCAGGTCGGCGATCGCGCCGACGGTGTCCTCGATCGGCACCGCGGGGTCGAGCCGCGCGGGCCGGTAGATGTCGATGTGGTCGGTGCCGAGCCGGCGCAGCGTGTAGGCGACGAAGTTGCGCACCGCGACCGGGCGCGCGTCGTAGCCGTTGAACGCCATCCCGGGGTCGCGCAGGGCGCCGAACTTCACGCTGATCACGACCTGGTCGCGGTCGCGGCCGCGCAGGGCGTCGCGGATCAGCATCTCGTTATGGCCCATGCCGTAGAAGTCGCCGGTGTCGAGCAGGGTGATCCCGGCGTCGAGCGCGGCGTGGATGGTGGCGATGCTCTCGGCCTCGTCGGCGCTGCCGTAGAAGTCCGACATGCCCATGCAGCCCAGCCCCAGCGCGGAGACGCGCGGGCCGGCGGTACCCAGGGAGCGCTTGTCCATGCCCCTACGCTATCAACTAACGGCTGACAGATGTCAATACCTGTCAGTCGACGCGCCCGCCAGCGACCTGACCGATGTTCGCCGTACCGGTTGCGGGTGCGCATGCCCAGGACTACCAATGAGTCATGGGCGTGCGCACCCATCTTGCGAGGCTGATCGAGAGCTGGCCCGTGTACCGGCAGCTCACCGGGGCCGACCCGCTGGGCAGGGGCACCGCGGCCCGCTCCGCCGGCACCGACCGGCTCACCGCCCGCACCGAGACCGCCGACAAGGTGGTCGGATCGGTCTGCCCGTACTGCGCGGTCGGCTGCGGCCAGCGGGTGTACGTCAAGGACGGGGCGGTCAGCCAGATCGAGGGCGACCCGGACTCCCCGGTCAGCCGGGGCCGGCTGTGCCCCAAGGGCAGCGCCAGCAAGCAGCTGGTCACCTCGCCGAACCGGGTCACCACGGTCCGGTACCGCCGCCCGTACGGGACCGGGTGGGAGGACCTCGATCTCGACACCGCCCTCGACATGATCGCCGACCGGGTCATCGCCACCCGCCGGGAGACCTGGCAGCAGGCCGACGACGAGGGCCGCACGCTGCGCCGGACGATGGGCATCGCCAGCCTGGGCGGGGCGACGCTGGACAACGAAGAGAACTACCTGATGAAGAAGCTCTACACCGCGCTCGGCGCGGTGCAGATCGAGAATCAGGCCCGCATATGACACTCCGCCACCGTTCCCGGTCTGGGAACCTCGTTCGGGCGTGGCGGCGCCACCACCTTCCAGCAGGACCTCGCCAACGCTGACTGCATCGTCATCCAGGGCTCCAACATGGCCGAGTGCCATCCGGTGGGGTTCCAGTGGGTGGTCGAGGCCAAGCTGCGCGGCGCCGAGGTCTTCCACGTGGACCCGCGCCACACCCGGACCTCGGCGCTCGCCGGCGAGCACGTCCCGATCCGCGCCGGCTCCGACATCGCCTTCCTCGGCGGCCTGGTCAACTACGTGCTCACGCACGAGCGCGACTTCCGCGAGTACGTCGTCGCGTACACCAACGCGGCCGCCATCCTGCGCGAGGACTACCGGGACACCGACGACCTGGACGGGCTGTTCTCCGGCTGGGACCCGGAGCAGGGGAAGTACGTCCAGGACAGCTGGCAGTACGAGAGCGGCGTCGAGGCGCCCGCGGCCGGCCAGCGCGACCTGACCAGCCAGCTGCACGAGGCGAAGGGCGCGGAGACGGCCGGTTCCGGCGGCGCGGCCGGCGCGAGGAGCGCCCGGCCCGAGCGGGACGAGACCCTCCAGCACCCGCGCTGCGTGTACCAGGTGCTCAAGCGGCACTTCGCCCGCTACACCCCGGAGCTGGTCGCGAGCACCTGTGGCGTGCCGGAGGAGCAGTTCCTGCGGCTCGCCGACGCGATCTGCCGCAACAGCGGCCGGGACCGGACCACCGCGTTCGTGTACTCGGTCGGCTGGACCCAGCACACCGTCGGCGTCCAGTACATCCGCACCGCCTCCATCCTGCAGGCGCTGCTCGGCAACATCGGCCGGCCCGGCGGCGGCATCATGGCCCTGCGCGGCCACGCCAGCATCCAGGGCTCGACCGACATCCCGACGCTGTTCAACCTGCTGCCCGGGTACCTGCCGATGCCGCACGCGCACCAGCACCTGGACCTGGACAGCTACGTCGGCGCCGACGCCGGCCGGACCGGGTTCTGGGGCAACATGCGCTCCTACGCGGTCAGCCTGCTCAAGGC
>JBJMIH010000011.1:0-5319 GCA_045806985.1 Mycobacteriales bacterium
GCCCGCAGGCTGCCCTGGTCGGTCACCGGAACCGCTTCCAGGAACTCGGCGACCGCGTCGGCCACCAGTTCGGCCTTGGACGCCCACCGCCGGTACAGCGTCGTCTTGGCGACCTCGGCGCGGGCCGCGACGCCCTCCATGGTGACCGCCGCGTACCCCTGCTCGGCCAGCAGTTTCCGGGTCGCGTCCCGGATGGCCTGGTCAGCCCTGGCACTCCGGGGCCGTCCGAGAGCGGGCCGGCCCTGTGTCACCCGACCCTGTGTCACCCGGCCCTGGGTCACCCGGCTTTCAGCCACCACTCCGCACCTCCCGTTGATTTCCCCCGCTTGATCAAGAATCGTGTACCGACCCCTCCGGCGTTACCTGTATCCTGTCGTCGTGAGTACGACAGCCCGGCGTTGGTGGGCCGCCACGTAGGCGGCCCGAGACTGTTCGTACCCTTTCCCACGGCTGCCTCGTCGAGGCGGCCGTTCGTCGTACCCGGCCTCCCGCGGCGAGGTGTCCCCGGCCCGCAGGAGGATCAGATGACACGGGTGTTCTCCGGAGTGCAGCCCACCGGCTCGCTCCAGCTCGGCAACTATCTCGGCGCCATCCGGCACTGGGCGGCCGGTCAGGACCGCAAGGAGTCCCTCTATCCGATTGTCGATCTGCACGCGCTCACCGTCGACCAGGACCCCGCCCAGCTGCGCGCACGCACGCTCGAGGTGGCCGGCCTGCTGATCGCGTGCGGCATCGACCCGGACCGCAGCCTGGTGTTCGCGCAGAGCCACGTGCCGGCGCACGCCGAGTTGACCTGGCTGATGGAGGCCACGGCGCACGACGGCGAGCTGCGGCGGATGGTGCAGTACAAGGAGAAGTCGGCCCGCCCCGGCCCGGTACGGGCCAGCCTGCTCACCTACCCGGCGCTGATGGCCGCCGACATCCTGCTGTACCAGGTGGACGAGGTGCCGGTGGGCGACGACCAGAGCCAGCACGTCGAGCTGGCCCGGCACTTGGCGCAGCGGTTCAACCAGCGGTACGGCGAGGTCTTCACGGTGCCGCGCGCCGTGGTCCCCGAGGTCGGCGCGCGGATCATGGACCTGTCCGACCCGGCGGCCAAGATGGGCAAGTCGACCAGGCTGGACAGCCCCGGCGTGGTGCGCCTGCTCGACCCGCCGGATGTGGTGCGGCGCAAGGTGATGCGGGCGGTGACCGACACCGGCAGCGAGGTGCGGTATGACCGGGAGAACCAGCCCGGCGTGGCGAACCTGCTGGAGATCCTGGCGGTCTGCACGGACCGGCCGCCGGCCGCGCTGGCCGGCGAGTTCAGCGGCTACGGCCGGCTCAAGACGGCGGTGGCGGACGCGGTGGTCGCGGTCCTGGAACCGGTTCAGGCCCGGTACGCCGAGCTGGCCGCCGACCCCACCGGCCTGCGCAAGGTGCTGGCCCAGGGCGCGGAGAAGGCCGCCGCGCTCGGCGCCGGCACGCTCGCCGAGGCGAAGGAGGCGATCGGACTGCTGCCGCCCCTTTGACCTGACCGGGACGGACATGTTCCGATAGGTGCGCACAAACACCCGTGCCGCGCGGGGGAAGTCCGGTGCGAGACCGGCGCTGACCCGCAACCGTGAGCGGAGCGATCCGCGAGCCGGGATACCCGCGAGGCACGAGCGGCTCCCTCGTCCGTCGAGGTCTGCGGAAGCGGAGCCCGGGCGCGGTTGGCGCGGGCCGGGACCTGTTTTCGGGGACCGCTCATCGAAAGGCGCCCCGCCATGCGCTCCCTGCGCACCCTGCCCTCGCTGCGAACGCTGTCGCGATCGCTCGCCGCCGCGAGCCTCGCCGGCCTGACCGGACTCGCCGTCGCCGCCGTGCCGGCGGGTCCGGCCCACGCCGCCACGACGACGACCGACCCGGCCCGGGCCGGCGCCGGCTGGCTGGCCCGGCAGCTCGTCGACGGCGACCACTACCTGTTCGAGGGCAGCACGTTCGCCGACTACGGCAGCACCGCGGACGGCGTGGTCGCGCTGGCCGCCGCCGGGGTGGGCAGGGACGCGGCCGGTAAGGCCACCGACTTCCTGGCCGCCCACGTCGCCGACTACGCCGACACGGCCGGCCAGTTCGGCGGCCCGCTCGCCGGGTCGTACGCGAAGCTGGCGCTCGCGGCGGCGGCCGAGGGCCGGGACCCGCACAAGTTCGGCGGCGTCGACCTGGTCGCCGGCATCACCAGCCTGGAGGACGCGAACGGGATGTACAAGCAGGGCGGGTTCGAGACCATCACCAGCCAGTCGCTGGCGATCCTCGCCCTGTCCCGCGCGAAGGCGACGGTCGACGGCAAGGCCGTGACGTTCCTGGCCGGCGCTCAGTGCGCCGGCGGCGGCTTCCCGAGCGCGTTCCCGGCGGCTGGCGCGACCTGCACACCCGACCCGGACTCGACCGCGATCGCCGCCGAGGCGCTGTGGGCGGCGGGCCGGACGGCCGACGCCGGCAAGGTGCTGGACTGGCTGGTCGGCACCCGCAAGGCCGACGGCGGGTACGAGGCCAACGGCGTGGAGAACGCCAACAGCACCAGCCTGGCCGCCTCCGCGCTCACCCTCGCCGGCCGCGACGACGGCGCGGAGCTGGGCTGGCTGCGCGCCAACCAGGTCGGCTGCGCCGGCGCCGATGCCGACCGGGGCGCGTCCCAGTACAACGGGAAGGCCCAGGTCAGGGCCACCGTCGAGGCGGTGCTCGCGCTGTCGGGCAAGACCGTGCTGAACGCCGACGGCACCGCCGCCAGCGCCGACGTGCCCGCGCTGGACTGCGCCGGCAGCCCGGCGCCGACCACCAGCAGCGAACCGGCCGCCGCCGGGGGCGGCGAGCTGCCGCGAACGGGCCTGCCCGCGGGACTGCTCGCCGGTACCGGCGTGGCGTTCCTGCTGGCCGGAGGGGTAGCGCTGTACTCCACCCGGCGGCGCGCCCGCCGGTCGTGAGAAGGATCCTGGCCGTCGCCGCCCTGCTCGCCGGGGCGGCGGCGGTCATGCCCGGAACCGGCCACGCCGCCACGCCGTCGCCGTGCGTGGCGGTGATCGTCGACAGCGGACAGTCGACGCGGACCGGCTGCACCGGCTGGCGCTCCGGCCTGACCGGGTACGACGCGCTCACGAGCACCGGCCACACGCTGGCGTTCCGGCCCACCGACGGGCTGCTGTGCCAGATCGACGGGGTGCCGCCCACCTGCCACCCCGACACCACCCACTACTGGTCGTACTGGCACCGTGCGCCCGGCGCCTCGGCCTGGACGTACAGCCAGCTCGGCGGTGGCGGCTACCACCCGGCCGCCAACAGCACCGAAGGTTGGGCGTACGTGGACGGCAGCCAGTCCGCCCGGCAGCCGCCGAACGTGGCCTTCACCACGATCTGCCCCCCGCCGCCCCCGGCGCCGCCCGCGCCGGCCCCGCGTACCACCGCCGGCGGCGCTCCCGCCGCCCAGCACCCGGCGCCGCCGCCGTCACCCGGAGCGACGGCGACCGCCACCGCCACCCCGGCCAGCGGGGTCGCGGACGCGAGCAGTCCACCCCCGGCCACCAGCACCGGACCGGCCGGCCGGCGGTCCAGCCAGGCCGGCGCGATCACCCACCGTGGCGGCGGTGGGCCGGGCGCGCTTCCGGCCATGATCGCCGCCGCGCTGGTCGCGGCCTTGGGTGCGGGCGGGGCCTGGCAGGTCCGGCGGCGCCGGCGGGGAGTGACCGGTCCCACAGCGTGATGGCTTGCTCGGCGCTTGCAACAGCAAGCGGCACGGCGTAGCGTCGTTCCCGTGAGTGCACTGCGTGACTCCCTCGGAGATCTGGGGGACTTCATCCGCGAGCAGCGGGCGAACGCGCAGATGTCGTTGCGGCAGCTCGCCGAGAAGGCAGGGGTCAGCAATCCTTACCTCAGCCAGATCGAGCGAGGCGTGCGCAAGCCGAGTGCGGAGATCCTCCAGCAGATCGCCAAGGGGCTGCGGATCTCGGCCGAGGCGCTGTACGAGCGCGCAGGTCTCCTCGACGAGCGGCAGGGCAGCCCGGAGGTGCTCGCCGCGATTCGCGACGACGCACACCTCACCGAGCGCCAGAAGCAGGTGCTGGTGGACATCTACACCTCGTTCTGCAAGGAGAACGCTGACAATGCCTAACACCAACTCGAAGCCGCTGTACGTGGTGGCCGGCGTGGGCGATCTCGCGGTGAGCAAGCTGCGTGATCTGCAGATCCCCGAGAAGGTTCGCTCGGGCGAGCTGCGCACCAAGGTCGTCGACGCCACCCAGACCGCCCTGGTCCGGGCCACCTCCGCCTACGAGAAGCTGGCCGAGCGCGGGGAGAAGGCCGTCTCCGACGCCCGTACCCGCCGTGGCAAGCCGACCTCGAGCTCCTCGCTCGCGGTCGTCGAGCCCCCGGCCGTCGAGCCGGCGGCCAAGGTCGCCCCGGCCCGCAAGGCCACCCCGCCGCGGAAGACCACCACGAAGAACACCTGATCCACCCGTCGACCGGCCCCCGGAACCCACGCGTTCCGGGGGCCGGTCGTTTTCTGCATTACGCTGGTCCCGTGTGGGCCGATGACATCCTGCTCTGGCTGCTACGAGTGGTCTCCATCATCCTGCTCGTACTCCAGGTGTGGGCGTTCGTTGACTGCTCGGTGCGACCGGGGCCGGCGTTCCCGGCGGCGGGCAAGCTCACCAAGGGCAAATGGTTGGCGATCACGGGGATCGCGATGGCCTTCGGCGCGCTGATCGTCGCGATCGGCAGCAGCTACCTGGCCAGCCTGAGCATCCTCCCGCTCGGCCTGATCTCGATCGTCGCCTCCTCCGTGTACCTGGTGGACGCACGCCCCGCCATCCGGGAGATCACCGGGCGGTGACGACGCGGCGACCGGGACCGCTGGAATGCCTGGCGGTCGGCACCGGCACGCCCGTCCCCGTAACCCGGCGTAAGGTCGCCTCCATGGGACACACCCACCGCCTCGACCTGGAAGATCCGACGCTGCGCGAGTGGACCGCGATCGTGCTGGCCGCCGACCCCGAGCAGGGGATCGTGCTGGACCGCTCCGCGTTCTACCCCGGCGGCGGCGGCCAGCCGCCTGACCATGGCGTGCTGCTCTGGGGCGGCGTCCAGACCCGCGTCGTCGGCACCCGCAAGGGAGACGAGCTGTACCTCATCCCGGCCGAGGGCGACCCGGTGCCGCCGGCCGGTACCGCCGTCCAGGGCGCGATCGAGGACGAGCGGCGCAGCAAGCTCATGCGTACCCACTCCGGCCTGCACGTTCTCGGCGGCGTGGTGTTCCGCGACTACGGCTGCCTCGTCACCGGCGGCAACATGGAGCCGGGCGAGGCC
>JBJMIH010000012.1:0-22835 GCA_045806985.1 Mycobacteriales bacterium
AGCTTTACGACCCGAAGGCCTTCCTCACTCACGCGGCGTTGCTCCGTCAGACTTGCGTCCATTGCGGAAGATTCCCTACTGCTGCCTCCCGTAGGAGTCTGGGCCGTGTCTCAGTCCCAGTGTGGCCGGTCGCCCTCTCAGGCCGGCTACCCGTCGTCGCCTTGGTAGGCCATCACCCCACCAACAAGCTGATAGGCCGCGGGCCCATCCCCAACCGAAAAACTTTCCACACACCCCCATGCGAGAGAATGTGAATATCCGGTATTAGCCCCGGTTTCCCGGAGTTATCCCAGAGTCAGGGGCAGGTTACCCACGTGTTACTCACCCGTTCGCCGCTCGAGTACCCCCGAAAGGGCCTTTCCGCTCGACTTGCATGTGTTAAGCACGCCGCCAGCGTTCGTCCTGAGCCAGGATCAAACTCTCCAATAAATGCTCTGAAGAGATAACCCAGCCTAAAAAAAATAGACGAGGTACCTTAAAACTTTCATAGGCACTGGCTTGCTGTACACCCTGTTGAGTTCTCAAAGAACGGACGCGCACCGATTCGGGCCTCTCGGCCGTCCTCAGGGGCTGTTCCCTCAATCGTACCCGGTCGGTTTCGCGGTCCTTCAGGGGGGCCGCTCCGCCCGAGTGCGCTGGTCAAGTGCCCAGAAACGTTCTTTGGGCAACTCACCTAGCTTACCAGGTGGGTCCCCGGCCGTCGAGCGGCGGGGTCACCGTGGTGACTCGCAGCGACTAAGTTACGGATCTCGGCCGCCATAGTCAAGTTGGCTCCCTGACCTGCCGACCCGCACCGTCCACTGTGGCCGCCTCGAGGCCGGTTCCCAGGTGGGACAGGGTTTTCCGGCCTCCAGCGGGTGCCGGCAGTGCGACCGGAGCCGCCGTTCCGGCACCCGCTGTGAGCTGGATAACGGTGATCACTCCGAGTGGTAACGGGGTCAGCCTGTAGTGATCTCGACGCCGGCCACCGTGCGCTTTCCCCGGCGCAGCACCAGGTACCGGCCGTGCAGCAGGTCGGCCTCGTCAGGAGGCGCCTCACCGTCGCTGACCTTGCCATTGTTCACGTACGCGCCGCCCTCCCGCACCACCCTGCGGGCCTCAGACAGGCTCCCGACCAGGCCGGTCTCGGCGAGCAGCCGGGCGATCGCCGGCAGCGGCCGCTTCACCTCGGTCAGGCCGGCCTCCCGCAGCGCGGCCGCCAGTGTCGCCTCGTCCAGGTCGGCCAACTCGCCCCGCCCGAACAGTGCCTGGCTGGCGGCGACCACCTTGGCCAGCTCCTCCTCGCCGTGCAGCAGCGCGGTCAGCTCCTCCGCCAGCGCTTTCTGCGCCGCCCGCGCCGCCGGCCGCTCCCCGGTCGCCCTCGCCAGCTCCTCGATCTCCTCCCGGGACCGGAAGCTGAACACCTTGAGGTAGTGGATCACGTCGGCGTCGGACACGTTGTACCAGAACTGGTAGAACGCGTACGGGCTGGTCATCGCGGGGTCGAGCCACACCGCCTCCCCGTCGGCGGTCTTGCCGAACTTGGTCCCGTCGGCCCTGGTGATCAGCGGCGTGGTGAAGGCGTGGCAGCCGGTGGCGCCCTTGCGGCGGAGGAAGTCCAGGCCGGCGGTGAGGTTGCCCCACTGGTCGGCGCCGCCCTGCTGGAGGACGCAGCCGTACCGGCGGTTCAGCTCGTAGTAGTCCAGCGACTGGAGGATCTGGTAGCTGAACTCGGTGTAACTGATCCCGCTCTCCAGCCGGTTGCGCACCACGTCGCGGGCCAGCATCTGGTTGACCGGGAAGTGCTTGCCCACGTCGCGTAGGAACTCCAGCGCCGACAGCGGCCCGGTCCAGTCCAGGTTGTTCACCATCGTGGCAGCGTTCGGGCCCTCGAAGTCGTAGAACGGCTCGAGCTGGGTGCGCAGCCGCACGACCCACTCCCGCACCGTCTCGACCGAGTTCAGGACCCGCTCGGCGCTCCGCCCGCTGGGATCGCCCACCAGCCCGGTCGAGCCGCCGACCAGCAGCAACGGCCGGTGGCCGGCCAGCTGGAGGCGGCGGGCGGTCAGCGTCTGCACCAGGTGGCCGATGTGCAGGCTCGGTCCGGTGGGGTCGAAGCCGACGTAGAAGGTGACCGGCCCGGCGTCGAGTGCCTTGCGCAGTTCGTCCGGGTCGGTGGAGTCCTGGATCAGGCCCCTCCACCGGAGGTCGTCGAGGATGTGCGTCACACCCTGATTCTGTCCTACCGCGCCACGCGTTTCGTCGCCGGACGGTACGCGCTGACGGCGGGGTCGCCGGCGATCCAGAACCGCCACGGCACCTCGGCGGCCAGCCGGAGGCCGACGCGCGGCCCGGTGGCGACCTGGCCGGCGGGCACCGGGTCGGCCAGCGACAGGACGAGCGGGCCGGCCGGATCCAGCACGTCGACGCCGTTGTCCTCGCCGGTCAGGCACAGGGTCTTCGCCAGCCGGGCCGGGCCGCGGGCCAGGTCGCGGTCGGCGATGCCGGGGCGGCGGGAACGCGCCACGTCCAGCCCGTCGACGACCGCGCCGGCGCGCAGCAGCACCGCCGAGGCGGCGCCGGGCGGCCCGCACACCACGTTGGCGCACCAGTGCATGCCGTAGGTGAAGTACACGTACAGGTGGCCCGGCGGCCCGAACATCACCGCGTTGCGGGCGGTCCGGCCGCGGTACGCGTGCGAGCCGGGGTCGGCGGGGCCGGCGTACGCCTCCACCTCCACCAGCCGCAGCGTGACGCCGCGCCCGCGCAGGGTGGCGCCGAGCAGCCGCCGGGCCGCCTCCACCGGCGGCCCGGCGAGTACATCCGCGACGTCCTCGAGGCTCACGAAGGGATGACCTGCTTGCGGGACCACTCGCGGTCCCGCTCCACCCGCCATTCGAGGGTCTCCAGCTGCTCGGCCACCCTGGCCGGGGCGGTGCCGCCGTGGGTGGCGCGGGCGGCGAGCGCGCCGGGCACCGACAGCACGGCGCGGATGTCCGGGGTGAAGTGCGGGCTGATCGCGGCGAGCTGGGTGTCGGAGACCTCGTCCAGGTCGCACTCGTTGGCCGTGCACCACACCACCAGGTGACCGACGGCCTCGTGCGCGTCCCGGAACGGCACCCCGCGCCGCACCAGCGCCTCCGCCAGGTCGGTGGCCAGCGAGAAGCCCTGCGGCGCCGACGCCTCCACCACCTCGGTCTTCACCCGCATGGTGGCGATCAGGCCGGCCAGCGCCGGCAGCGTGATCTCCAGCGTGTCCACCGTGTCGAAGACCGGTTCCTTGTCCTCCTGCAGGTCCTTGTCGTACGCGAGCGGCAGCGCCTTGAGCACGGTGAGCAACGCGGTCAGGTTGCCGATCAGCCGCCCCGACTTGGCCCGCGCCAGCTCGGCGACGTCCGGGTTCTTCTTCTGCGGCATGATCGAGCTGCCGGTGGCGTACGCGTCGTCCAGCTCGACCCAGCCGAACTCGCGGGAGGTCCACAGCACGATCTCCTCGCCGAGCCGGGACAGGTGCGTGCCGATCATCGCGGCGATGAACAGGAACTCCGCGGCGAAGTCCCGGTCGGAGACGGCGTCCAGGGAGTTCTCCGCCGGCCGGTCGAAGCCCAGTTCGGCGGCGACCGCGGCGGGGTCCAGCGGCAGCGAGGTGCCGGCCAGCGCGCCCGCGCCGATCGGGCAGACGGCGGTTCGCGCGTCCCTGTCCCGCAGCCGGTCGACGTCCCTGGCGAACGCCTGGCCGTGGGCGAGGAGCTGGTGGCTGAACAGGATCGGCTGGGCGTGCTGGAGGTGGGTGAACCCAGGCGCCGCCACCCCCATCAGCTCGCGGGCCTGACCGATCAGCGCCTCCTGCAACTCCGCCACGTCGGCGGCCAGCCGGCGTACGTGGTCGCGCAGGTACAGCCGCAGGTCGGTGGCGATCTGGTCGTTGCGGGAGCGGCCGGCGCGCAGCTTGCCGCCGAGCGCGCCGAGCCGTTCCAGCAGGCCGCGTTCGAGGGCGGTGTGCACGTCCTCGTCGTCCACGGTCGGGCGAAACTCGCCGACCGCGACGGCCTGCTCCAGGTCGTCGAGGGCGGCGAGCATCCTGCCCAGCTCCTCCGCGGTGAGCAGCCCGGCCCGGCTCAGCACCCTGGCGTGGGCGCGCGAGGCGAGCAGGTCATACCTGGCCAGTCTCCAGTCGAAGTGGACCGAGACGTTCAGCCTGGCCAGCGCCTCCGCCGGACCCGAGACGAACCTGCCGCCCCACAGCCGTACCGCGTTGTTCCCGCCGCCGCCCGACTGCTCGGCCTGATCTTCCGCCGACACCCATCCTCCTGGTTCGCCGTTCCGGCCCACGTGCAGCACCTTACGCATCCTCGAGAGTCCCGGCGGCCCAGGACCTGAGCCGTCGCGCCGTGGGGTCGCCGCCGTCGGCGCTGCGGGTGATCACCAGGATCGTGTCGTCGCCGGCGATCGTGCCGAGGATGTCGACCAGCCCGGCCCGGTCGAGCGCGGAGGCGAGCAGCTGCGCGCCGCCGGGCGGCGTGCGCAGGATGCACAGGTTGGCGCTGGCCTCCGCCGACACCAGCAGCTCGGCGAGCAGCCGGTGCAGGCGGGCGTTCGGGTGCTCGGTGGCGTACGTCCGCGGCTCGCCGGCCGGCCCCTCCGCCGGCACCGCGTACGCCTGGGTGCCGTCCGGCTGGCGGCGCTTGACCGCGCCGAGCTCCTCCAGGTCGCGGGAGAGCGTGGCCTGGGTGACCGCGATGCCGTCGTCGGCGAGCAGCGCCATCAGCTCGGTCTGCGAACGGACCGGGGCGGTGTCGAGCAGCTCGATGATCCGTGCCTGGCGCGCGGTCTTCGTCATCGGTGGAGTGCTCATGCGCCCGCCTCGCTTCGCTCACCGGCCGCATGGGGCACGAGCACCCCGCGCCCATGGTTCGCTCCGCATGCTCCGCTCACGACCTGCGCTCCAGCAGCCAGGCGAGCAGGGCCTTCTGGGCGTGCAGGCGGTTCTCGGCCTCGTCCCAGACGGCGCTGGCCGGGCCGTCGATGACCTCGGCGGCCACCTCCTTGCCCCGGTACGCCGGCAGGCAGTGCAGGAAGATCGCGCCAGCGGCGGCGTGGGCCATCGCCTCGGCGGTGACCGCGTACGGGGCGAACACCGTCTCCCGGCCGGTCTCGTCCTGGCCCATCGACACCCAGGTGTCGGTGGCGACCGCGGCGGCGCCGTCCACGGCCTCCTTGGGATCGGCGGTGACCAGCACGGACCCGCCGGTGGCGGCGGCGCGTTCCCGGGCGGCGGCGACCACGGCCGGGTCCGGCGGGTACCCGTCCGGCGTGCCGATCCGCACGTGCATACCGGCGGTGGTGCCGCCGAGCAGGTACGAGTGCGCCATGTTGTTGGCCCCGTCGCCGAGGTAGGTCAGCGCCAGGCCGGCCAGCCGGCCGTGCCGCTCGCGGACGGTCTGGAGGTCGGCGAGCACCTGGCAGGGGTGGAACTCGTCGGTGAGCGCGTTGATCACCGGCACCCGGGACACGGCCGCCATCGCCTCGACCCGTGCCTGCGCGTACGTCCGCCACACGATCGCGGCGACCTGCCGGTCCAGCACCCGCGCGGTGTCCTCGACCGGCTCGCCCCGGCTGAGCTGGGCGCCCTGGGCGTCGATGACCAGCGGGTACCCGCCGAGCTCGGCGATGCCGACGGCGAACGACACCCGGGTGCGGGTGGAGTGCTTGTCGAACAGCACCGCGACCGCCTTCGGGCCGGCCAGCGGCCGGTGGGCGTACCGGTCGGCCTTCATCGCCGCGGCCAGGTCGAGGACCTCGGCCTGCTCGGCCGGGGCGAGGTCGTCGTCGCGGAGGAAGTGGCGGGTCATGCCGTCTCCGCCGCGTCGAGCACGGCCGGCAGCGCGGCCAGGAACGCGTCGGCCTGGGCGTCGGTGAGCACCAGCGGCGGGGCGAGCCGGATCACGCCGGGCGCGACCGCGTTGACCAGGTACCCGGCCTGCCGGGCCGCGGCCTCGACCCGGCCGGCGTGCGGGCCGGTGAGCACGATCCCGAGCAGCAGGCCCGCCCCGCGCACCTCGGCGACGGCCGGGTGGTCGAGCGCGGCGATGCCGGTGGCCAGCCGCTCGCCGAGCTGTTTGGCCCGCTCCAGCAGGCCCTCGGACTGGATCACGTCGAGCACGGCGAGCGCGGCGGCGCAGGCGATCGGATTGCCGCCGAAGGTGGAGGCGTGCTGGCCGGGCTGGAACAGCTCTGCGGCCGGCCCGAAGGCCAGGCACGCGCCGAGCGGCAGCCCGCCGCCGAGCGCCTTGGCCAGCGTCATCACGTCCGGCCGTACCCCGATCGCCTGGTGGGCGAACCAGTGGCCGGTGCGGCCGATGCCGGTCTGGATCTCGTCCAGTACCAGCAGCGTGCCCTGCTCGGCGGTGACCGCGCGGGCCGCGGCCAGGTACCCGTCCGGGGCGGGCAGCACGCCGGCCTCGCCCTGCAGCGGCTCCAGGAACACCGCGGCGGTCCGGTCGTCGACGGCGGCGGCGAGCGCGGCGGCGTCGCCGTACGGCACGTGCGTGACGGTGTCCAGCAGCGGCCGGAACGGCGCCTGCTTGGCGGGCTGCCCGGTGAGGCTGAGCGTGCCCATGGTGCGGCCGTGGAAGCCGCCGTCGGTGGCGACCAGGTGGGTCCGGCCGGTGAGCCGGCTGAGCTTGAGCGCGGCCTCGTTGGCCTCGGCGCCGGAGTTGGCGAAGAACACCCGGCCGGGCCGGCCGGCCAGCTCCAGCAGCCGCTCGGCGAGCCGGACACCCGGCTCGTGCGCGTACAGGTTGGAGGTGTGGCCGAGGGTGGCGACCTGCCGGGTCACCGCCTCCACCACGGCGGGGTGGGCGTGGCCGAGCGCGTTGGTGGCGATGCCGCCGACCAGGTCGGTGTACGGGCGGCCGGCCTCGTCCCACACGGTCGCGCCCTCGCCGCGGACCAGCGCCAGCGGCGGGTTCGCGTACGTGGGCAGGAAGACCCGCCCCCAGCGTTCGGTGAGCGTCTGCGTCACGGGACCACCTGCGTTCCGATTCCGGAGTCGGTGAACAGTTCGAGGAGCAGCGCGTGCGGCACCCGCCCGTCCAGGACGTGCGCCTTGGCCACGCCGCCGCGGACCGCGTCCAGGCAGGCCCGCATCTTGGGGATCATGCCACTGGCCAGGTCCGGCAGCCGCACCTCCAGCTCGGCGGCGGTGAGCTCGCTGATCAGCTCGGTGCTGGCCGGCCAGTCCGCGTACAGGCCCTCCACGTCGGTGAGGATGATCAGCTTCTCGGCGCCGAGGGCGGTGGCGAGGGCGGCCGCCGCGGTGTCGGCGTTGACGTTGAGCACCCCGCCGTCCCGGCCGACCGCGATGCTCGCCACCACCGGGACCACCCGGCCGTCCAGCAGCGCGGTCACCGGGTCGGGGTTGACCGCGGCGATGTCGCCGACGTGGCCGAGGTCGACGAGCTCGCCGTCCACCTCCAAGGGCGGCCGGCGGGTGGCGATCAGCAGCTTGGCGTCCTCGCCCGACAGGCCGACCGCGTGCGGGCCGTACCCGTTGAGCAGCCCGACCACGTCCTTGTTGACCTGCCCGACCAGCACCATCCGTACCACCTGGAGGGTCTCGTCGGTGGTCACCCGCAGGCCGCCGGCGAACGCCGGGGCGACCCCGAGCCGGTCCAGCATGGTGTTGATCTGCGGGCCGCCGCCGTGCACCACGACCACCTTGATCCCGCAGTACCGCAGGAACGCCACGTCCTCGGCGAACGTCGCCCGCAGCTCGGGCTCGGACATCGCGTGGCCGCCGTACTTGACCACGACGGTCCGACCGTGGAACCGGGCCAGCCACGGCAGCGCCTCCACCAGGGTGGCGGCCTTCTCGTGCGCGGTCGCCGCCCTCATGTCGAGTACGCGCTGTTCTCGTGGACGTACGCGTGGGTCAGGTCGGTGGTCCAGACGGTCGCGGTGGCCGGGCCGGCATGCAGGTCGACCTCGATGCGGACGTGCCGGCCGGACAGGTCGACCAGGCTCCGGTCCTCGCCGGCCGCGCCGCCCAGGCACACCTTGACACCGTTGACGGCGACGTCGAGCAGGTCGGGCTGGAAGGCGGCGCCGGTGGTACCCACCGCGGCGAGGATCCGGCCCCAGTTCGGGTCCCTGCCGTAGATCGCGGTCTTGACCAGGTTGTTGCGGGCCACCGCCCTGGCCACCTCGAGCGCGTCGGCCTCGCTGGCCGCGCCGGTCACCGCGATCTCCACCTCGTGCTCCGCGCCCTCGGCGTCGGCGACGAGCTGGCGGGCCAGGTCGGCGCAGCAGGCGGTGAGCGCGGCGGCGAACGCGTCGGGCTCCGGCCGTATCCCGGCCGCGCCGGAGGCGAGCAGCAGCACCGTGTCGTTGGTGGACAGGCAGCCGTCGGCGTCCACCCGCTCGAAGGTGCGGGCGGTCGCGGCGCGCAGCACGGTGTCCAGAGTGGACGCGTCCACGTCGGCGTCGGTGGTGAGCACGACGAGCATGGTGGCCAGCGCCGGGGCGAGCATTCCGGCGCCCTTGGCCATCCCGCCGACGGTCCAGCCGTCGCCGGCGACGGCCGCCTCCTTGGCGACCGTGTCGGTGGTCATGATCGCCTCGGCCGCGTCCGCGCCGTGCCGGCCCTCGCCGCCCAGTCCGGCCGCTGCCGCGTCCAGGCCGGCGAGCAGGTTGTCGATGGGCAACCGCACGCCGATCAGGCCGGTCGAGCAGACCGCCACGTCGGCCGCTGACACGCCCAGTACGGTGCCGGCCTTCTCGGCGGTGGCGTGGGTGTCGGCGAAGCCGTCCGGGCCGGTGCAGGCGTTGGCGCCGCCGGAGTTGAGGACGACCGCGGCGAGCCGGCCGTCCGAGACGGCCTCCCGCGACCACAGCACCGGCGCGGCCCGCACCCGGTTGCGGGTGAACACCCCGGCGGCGGAGTCCCGCGGGCCGTCGTTGACGACCAGCGCGAGGTCGCGCATGCCGGGCCGCTTCAACCCGGCCGACACCCCGGCCGCCCGGAATCCCTTGGCCGCCGTCACGCTCACGGTGCCTCCCGGTTCGCTCCGCGGGCTCCGCTCACGGTGCCTCCCGGTTCGCTCCGCAGGCTCCGCTCACGGTGCGACTCCGTTCGCCGTCAGGCCGGCGGTCTCGTCCAGGCCCAGCACGAGGTTGGCGTTCTGCACCGCCTGGCCGGCGGCGCCCTTGCCCAGGTTGTCCAGGGCGGCGACCACGACGGCCCGGCCGCCGTCGGCGGTGACCTGGAGGTGGCAGGCGTTCGAGCCGACGGTGGCGGCGGTGTGCGGCCAGGCGCCCTCGGGCAGCACGTGCACGAACGGCTCCGGGTCGTACGCGGCGTGCAGTACGTCCCGGAGCTGGGCCGCGGTGGTGCCGGGGTTGAGTACGGCGGTGGCGGTGGCCAGGATGCCACGCGGGAGCGGGGCCAGTACCGGGGTGAACGACAGGGTGACCGGCCGGCCGGCGGCGGCGGTCAGCGTCTGGGCGATCTCCGGGGCGTGCTGGTGCTCGCCGACCCGGTACGCGGCCAGGTCGCCCATCACCTCCGAGCCGAGCAGGTGCGGCCTGGCGGCCCGGCCGGCGCCGGAGGTGCCGCTGGCGGCGACCACGACCAGGTCGTCCGGGTCGACGAGGCCGGCGGCGAGCAGCGGCGCGAGCGCCAGCGAGGCGGCGGTCGGGTAGCAGCCGGGGTTGGCGATCCGGGTGGCGCCGGCGAGCGCGGCCCTGTTCAGCTCGGGCAGGCCGTACGGCCAGTGACCGGGGTGGTCGGGGCCGTAGTGGCGCCGCCAGGCGTCGCCGTCGGCGAGGCGGAAGTCGGCGCCAAGGTCCACGATTGGGGTGTCCGACGGCAGCGCGGCGGCGACCCGGGCGGACGCCCCGTGCGGCAGCGCGAGGAACACCAGGTCGGCGCCGGCGAGTACCCCCGGGGCGGTGTCCTCGAGCACCCGGCCGGCGAGCGCCGGCAGGTGCGGGTGCACCTCGCCGAGCCGCTGCCCGGCGGTGCCGTGCCCGGTCACCGGGCCGATCTGGAGGTCGGGGTGGGCGGCCAGCAGGCGCAGCAGCTCGCCGCCCGCGTAACCGGACGCGCCGGCCACGGCGACAGTCGTTCCCATACGCATGACTATACAAGACAGCGCATGATCATGCGACCCTGCCGGGAGTGGCACACTTGGCCCGTGGTCCGAGCCGACGACGCGCTGATCCGCGCGGTACGCGAGGCGCTCGCCGCCGCCGCCGACCCCGCCAAGGCACCGCGGATGCAGCGGTACATGAAGTCGACCATGCCCTACTACGGCGTGCAGTCACCGGCCTGCAAGAAGATCTTCGCCAGCGTATTCGCCGCGCACCCGCTGCCGGACCGCCCCCACTGGCTCGCCACCGTGCAGGAACTGTGGGACGGGGCCACCCACCGCGAGGAGTGGTACGCGGCGCTCGCGCTCACCGGCGACCGGCGGTACGCCGCCTACAACGACCCGGCCGCGCTGCCGCTGTACGCCGGGTTCATCCTGGTCGGCGCCTGGTGGGACGTGGTGGACGAGACCGCGGTCCGCCGGGTCGGGCCGCTGCTGCGGGCCTACCCCGAGCAGGTGCGGCCGGAGGTGCGGGCCTGGATCACCGCGCCGGACCGGTGGCTGCGGCGGGCCTCGATCATCTGCCAGATCGGCGGCAAGGACCGCACCGACCTGCACCTGCTCGCCGACGCGATCGACGCCAACGTCGATGACAAGGACTTCTTCCTGCGCAAGGCCATCGGCTGGGCGCTGCGCCAACACGCCAGGACCGACCCGGACTGGGTACGGAGGTTCATCGCCCCCCGCCGCGACCGCCTCAGCCCGCTCTCGATCCGAGAGGCCACCAAGCACCTGTAGGCGCCTCCAGGACGAGGTCTAGTACGAGGCGAACGGGTCGTCGGGGCCGTAGGGGCGGAGGCGCAGCGCCCTGGCATCGGCGGCGGCGATGTCGTCGGCGAGGGCACGCAGGCGGTCCAGGTCGTCCAGGACGGCGTGCAGGTACCGGCCGGACAGGGCGTCGAGTTCGCCGCGGCCGATCGCGGCGACCACGTCGACCGCGTGCTGGGGGTCGGCCCATTCGTCCCGGCCGGCCAGCATCGGCATCGAGCCGGTCATGTCGGTGCGGATCGTGCCGGGGCTCAGGTCGAACGCGCGCACCCCGCACCCGCCCGCCTCGGCGACGATCGAGTCGGTGAGCCTGGCCAGGCCGGCCTTGGACACCGAGTACGACGAGTAGTGCGGCACCGGGCGCATCGCCATGCTGGTGTTGATGTTGACGATGCGGCCGCCGCCGCGCGCGATCATCCCCGGCAGGACGGCCCGGCAGTAGTGGAACGGGCCGCGCAGGTTCACCTCCACCACCCGCCACCACGTCTCCGGGTCGGCCTCGGCGACCTCGGGCTCGGTGGGGTCGATCAGGCCGGCGTTGTTGACCAGCAGGCCGACCGGCCCGAGCGCGCGCTCGGCCGCGGCCACCGAGTCCCGTACCGCCGCCGCGTCGGTGACGTCGGCCGGCACCACCGCGTTCGGCCCGTCCAGCTCGGCCGCGACCGCCGCCAGCGCCGCGGTGTCCCGGCCGGCCAGCGCCACCGGCCAGCCGGCCCGCGCCAGCCCCACCGCCAGGTGCCGCCCGATCCCCCTGCTCGCCCCCGTCACGAACGCGATCCCGTCCATGCCGCCGACGTTACCGAAGGCACCCCCGGGCGACGCGGAGCGGCCCTTTCACACGATCAAGGAGTTGTGCCCGCATCGTCGTGGCGAAATGCGGGCACAGCTCCTTGATCGTGGCGGGTGGGCCTGTTATGAGCGGAGGGTGGCGCCGGTCCGGGTGGCGGCCTCGGCGACGGCGGCGTCGCGGGCGGCGGTGGCCTCCTCGGCGGTGAGGGTGCGGTCGGGGGCGCGGAACCGCAGCGTGTACGCGAGGGACTTGCGGCCGTCGCCGAGCTGCGGGCCGGCGTACACGTCGAACAGACGCAGCGACTCCAGCAGCTCGCCGGCGCCGTCGCGCAGCGCGGCCTCGACTGCCGCCGCCGGCGTGGCGACGGCCACGACCAGGGCCACGTCCTGGGTGGCGACCGGGAACGCCGACACCTCCGGAGTGCTGGCCAGCTCGCGCGGCACCGCCAGCACCGCGGACAGGTCGATCTCCACCGCGCAGGTACGCCGGGGCAGGTCGAGCGCGTCCACCACCTTCGGGTGCAGCTCGCCGGCATACCCGACGACCTGCCCGCCGACCGTGAACGCCGCGCACCGGCCCGGGTGCCACGGCGCCATCTCGGCCTGGCTCACCTCCACCGGCACCCCGGCCGCGGCCGCCAGCGTCCGGCCGGCCTGGACCGCGTCCGACCAGTCCGCCACCCGGCCCGCGCCCCACCAGCCGGGCAGCTCGGCGCGCCCGGCCAGGATCGCGGCCGCGTGCCACGGCTGCTCGGGCAGCGCCGCCTCCAGCGCCGCCCACTGCTCCGGGTCGGGCCGGTTGGTCACCGGCGGCCGCGCCGCCGCGGGCCGCTCGGCGCCCTGCCGGAACACCGCGCCGACCTCGTACAGCAGCACGTCCGCCGCGCCCCGGCCGAGGTTGCGCCGCAGCGCCTCCACCAGCCCGGGCAGCAGCGTGGTACGGAGGTACGCGGCCTCCTCGGACAGCGGGTTGGCGAGCCGGACGACCTGCCGGCGCGGGTCGTCCACCGGCACGGCGAGCGCGTCGAGCACGCCGCGTGAGTGGAACGGCACGGTGAGCACCTCGACGTACCCGGCGGCGGCGAGCGCCCTGGACACCGCCCGGCGGCGGCGCTGCTCCTCCGTCCACCCACGGCCCGGCACGGCCGCCGGCAGCACCGACGGGATCTGCTCGTACCCCTCCAGCCGGGCCACCTCCTCGACCAGGTCGTACGGCTCGACCAGGTCGATGCGCCAAGTCGGCGGCGTGACGGTGAGGCTGTCCGCGTCCGCGCCGACCACCTCGCAGCCCACGTCGGTGAGCCGGCGGACGACCGTCTCCCGGTCGTACGGCACCCCGACCACCTCGCCGGGCAGCGCCGCCCGCAGCGACACCGCCGGCCGCTCCCTCGGGAAGTCCACTTCGGACACCCCGGCGTACGCGCCGCCGCCCAGCTCGACCAGCATCATCGCGGCCTTGGCGGAGGCGTAGGGCGGCAGCTCCGGGTCGACGCCGCGCTCGAACCGCAGGCTGGACTCGGACACGAGCCCGTGCCGGCGCGACATCCGCAGGATACCGGTCGGCGTGAAGTGCGCGGCCTCGATCACCACGTCGCGGGTGTCCGGCGCCACCTCGCTGTGCACGCCGCCCATCGTGCCGGCCATCGACAGCGCGCCGCCCTCGTGCGCGATCAGCACGTCCTCGGCGTTCAGGTCGCGGACGACGTGGTCGAGGGTCTCCAGCTTCTCCCCCGGCGCCGCCCTGCGTACCCGCACCGTGCCGGACAGCCGTGCCTTGTCGAACGCGTGCAGCGGCTGGCCCAGCTCGTGCAGCAGGTAGTTGGTGACGTCCACGGCCAGCCCGAGCGGCCGGTACCCGGACAGGTACAGCCGGCGGCGCAGCCACAGCGGGCTTGTTCTGTTGGCGTCCACTCCGGACACCGTGCGCAGCACGAGCCGGTCGGCGGCGGTCGGGTCCTCGATCCGGCCCGGGTGCGCCTCGCCGGTCGCGGTCGCCTCGAGCGCGGCGATGTCCACGTCGGCCGGGTCGCGGAACTCCACCCCCAGCGCGGTCGCGGCCTCCCGGGCGATGCCCCGGATCGACATCGTGTACCCGCGGTCCGGGGTGACCGCGATGTCCAGCACGTGGTCGCGCAGGCCGGCCCACTCGACGAAGTCGGCGCCGAGCGGCACGCCCGGCTCCAGCACCAGGATGCCGCTGTGGTCCTCGCCGATGCCGAGCTCGCGCAGGGAGCAGATCATCCCGTTGGAGACCCGGCCGTACGTGGTCCGGGCGCCGATCTCGAACCCGCCGGGCAGCACCGCGCCCGGCACCGCCACCGGCACCCGGTCGCCGGCCGCGAAGTTCGTCGCGCCGCAGATCACGCCCGCCGGCTCGGCGCCCTCGGCGGTCCGCACCTGGCAGTACCGGATCGGCTTCTTGAAGCCGGTGAGCTCTTCGATCTCCACGACCTCGCCGACGACCACGCCCTTGACGTCGTGGCCGACCGGGGTGACGGTCTCGACCTCCAGCCCGACCGCGATCAGCGCGTCGTACAGCTCCCGCGCGTCGGCGGGCAGGGCGACGTACTCGCCCAGCCAGGAGACGGGCACGCGCATCTCAGGCCTCCATCCCGAACGCCGACGTGAACCGCACGTCGCCCTCGATCATGTCCCGCATGTCCTCGAGGTTGTTGCGGAACATCAGCGTCCGCTCCAGCCCCATGCCGAACGCGAACCCGCGGTACTCGTCCGGGTCAACGTCGCAGGCCCGCAGCACGCGCGGGTTGACCATGCCGCAGCCGCCCCACTCGATCCAGCCCTCGGAGTCGCAGGTACGGCAGGGCGGCCCGCCGCGCGCCGACTCGCCGCGGCAGACGAAGCACTGGAGGTCGACCTCGGCCGACGGCTCGGTGAACGGGAAATAGTGCCCGCGCAGCCGGGTGACCAGGCCCTCGCCGAACATCTCGGCGGCGAACGCGTCCAGCGTGCCCTTCAGGTGCCCCATCGTCAGGTGCCGGTCCACCGCCAGCCCCTCCACCTGGTAGAACACCGGCAGGTGGGTGGCGTCGATGGGGTCGTCCCGGTACACCCGGCCGGGGCACACCACGTACACCGGCAGCGGCCGGGACAGCATCGCCCGGATCTGCACCGGCGAGGTGTGGGTGCGCAGCAGCACGCCCCGGGACGGCGGGTCCAGCCACAGCGTGTCGTGCATCCCGCGGGCCGGATGGTCGGGCCCGATGTTGAGGGCGTCGAAGTTGGCCCACTCGGCCTCGGCCTCGGGGCCCTCGGCGACCTCGTAGCCCATGCCGATGAAGATGTCGCCGATCCGCTCGGCGATCGTGGTGAGCGGGTGCCGGGCGCCGGTGGGCAGCCGGTCGGTGGGCAGCGTGACGTCCACCGACTCCTCCCGGAGCACGCGCGCGTCCCGGTCGGCGACCAGCGCGGCGAGCCGGCTGTCGTACGCGGCCTGGACGGCGGTGCGGGCCTCGTTCACCCGCTTGCCCGCGTCCGAGCGGGCCTGCGGCGGCAGGCTGCCGATCTCCCGGCGGGCCAGCGCGACGGGCGCGCGGTCACCCAGGTGGGCGGGCTTGAGCGCGGTCAGCTCGTCCAGGTCGCCGGCGGCGGCGAACGCCTTCTCGGCGGCCGCGACGGCGTCGGCCAGCGACTCCGGCGCGAGGAGCACGGCTTCCTTGGGGTCGTAGTCAGGTGCTGTCATGATCAGTTCCTGAGGTCGGGCATGCGTGGAAGGCGCAAGCCTACGGACGGTGGTCGCCGATGGTCGCCCGCCGCACCGTACCCGCGCGGGTCAGCGCAGGTGTTCCGGGGTGCCGGCGGGCAGCGTAAATCGGAACTCCGCGCCGCCGCTGGGGCCGCGGCCGGCCTCGATCACGCCGCCGTGCGCGGCCACCACGCCCTTGGCCACGTACAGGCCCAGGCCGGTGCCGCGCCGCCGGTCGCCGCGGGAGAACTTGCGGAACAGCCGGGGCACCAGGTCCGCGGGCAGGCCGGCGCCCTCGTCGGCCACCCGCACCGTGACGTGCGAGGCGGCGGGGTCGGCGATCCGGGGCACGCCGTCGCCGGACACGGTCACCGTGACCGTGCCCATGCCGTGCCGTACGCCGTTCTCCACCAGATTCCCCAGCACCTGCGTGATCTTGTCAGGGTCCGCCCACACCTCGGGCAGCACCCCCTCCAGCTTAAGCAGGAAACGCTCGGCGGGAATCCCCGTGGCCTGCTGGGCGGTGAACACCTTCTGCACCAGCGCCGGCAGGTCCACCACCTGGCGGCGCAGCTCCAGCCGGCCGGCCTCGATCCTGGCCACGTCCAGCAGCTCGTGGATCAGCCGGGTCACCCGGTCGGCGTCGGCGTTGACCGTGGCCAGCATGTGCTTGCGCTGCTCGTCGGTGAACCGGTCCCACTTGGCCAGCAGCGTCGCGGTGAAGCCCTTCACGCTGGTCAGCGGGGCGCGCAGCTCGTGCGCGACGGTGGCAACGAGGTCGGCCCTGTCCCGGTCGGCCCGTTCCCGGCCGGTCGAGCAGCGCAGCGAGACCACCAGCTTGACCAGGTGGCGCCCGTCCCGGACGTACTGCGCGGCGACGTAGAACTGGTCGCCGGCGCGCGGCCCGCGCACGAAGCTCAGCACCCGCTCCGGCTGCCGGGTGCGGATGTGCAGGCCGCCGTACGGGTCGGTACACCTCCACCAGTCCCGGCCGTCGGCGTCCACCAGCGGCAGCACCTCGGTGTACGGGAGGCCGAGCGCGCCGGCCCTGCCGGTGCGGAGCATCCGCTCGGCGGCGGAGTTCACGAAGATCACCCGGCCGTCCGGACCCGCGACGACCACGCCGTCGGGCAGGTCGTCGTAGGCGGCCAGCCCGTGGGCGCCGGCATCCAGCCGCCAGTCGAGCGAGCGCAGCTCGGTCAGGGTCCCGCCTCCCGTCGGATCGACGTGTGGAGTGCCCGTGCCGAAGCGTAGAGGCAGATCGCCGCCGCGGCACCTAGGTTGAGGCTCTCGGATTTCCCGTGGATCGGGATCCGGACACGGTGGTCGGCGTGGCCGGCCAGGTCGGACGGCAGGCCGCGGGCCTCGTTGCCGAACACCCACGCCACCGGCCCGGCCAGCGGGCCGGCCGGGCCCGCCGCTTCGAGCGCGTAGAGGTCGGTCTCGCCGTGCCCGTCGGTGGCCAGCACCGTGCAGCCGGCCGCGCGGAGCGTGTCGACCGTGGCCGCCGGGTCGGCGTCGCGCAGCACCGGCAGGTGGAACAGGCTGCCGGCCGAGGCCCGCACCACCCTGCCGTGGTACGGGTCGACGCTGCCGGCGGTGAACACCACCGCGTCCGCGCCGGCCGCGTCCGCACAGCGCAGCACCGTGCCGGCGTTGCCGGGGTCGCGGATCTCCGCCAGCACCGCCACCAGCCGGGCGGCCGGCGGCACCGCCGGCACGTCCAGATACGCGCAGACGGCGACCAGCCCCTGCGGGGTGACCGTCTCGGACAGCCCGGCGGCGGCCCGGTCGGTGACCGGGTGCACGGGCACGCCGGCGGCCTCCGCCGCCGCGACCAGGTCGGGATGCCGGCCGGCCGCGGCCTCCGTCGCGAAGACCGCGCCGACCTCGCCGTACGCGAGCGCCTCCCGGACCGCCTGGGCGCCCTCGGCGAGGAACGAACGCCGGGTGTCGCGCTCCCTGCGCCGGGTCAGCTTCCGCGCGGCGGCGACCCGGGGGGTCCGTTCGGTGAACGGTCCCGCTCCGGGTCGCCCTGTCATCGTCATCGCGCCGCCGCCGTGCGGCATGATCGCCTGATGTGGTGGTCAGGCGGCGCTGGGGAGCGCCTTCTTGGCCACCTCGACCAGCGCGGCGAACGCCTTGGCGTCGGTCACCGCGAGGTCGGCCAGGATCTTGCGGTCCACCTCGACACCGGCGGCCTTCAGGCCCTGCACGAACCGGTTGTACGTGATGCCGTGCTGGCGGGCGGCGGCGTTGATCCGCACGATCCACAGCCGGCGGAACTCGCCCTTGCGGGCGCGCCGGTCACGGAACGAGTAGGTGGCCGAGTGGAGCAGCTGCTCCTTGGCCTTCCGGTACAGCCGGGACCGCTGCCCCCGGTAGCCGCTGGCGGCCTCCAGGGTGGTCCGGCGCTTCTTCTGGGCGTTGACTGCCCGCTTCACGCGTGCCACGGGTGTTCCCTGTCCTTGTAGTCGGAACCGCGGGGTGCGGTAGGTCGGTCAAGAACGCGGGCTCACAGCCCGAGCAGCCGCTTGACGCGCTTGGTGTCCTTCTCGTTCAGCACCACGGTGCCGTCGAGGCGGCGGGTCAGCCTACTCGTCTTGTGCTCGAGATAGTGCCGGCGGTTCGCCCGCTGGCGGACGAGCTTGCCGGTACCGGTGAGGCGGAACCGCTTGGAGGTGCCGCTGTGCGTCTTGTGCTTGGGCATGGTGTCCTCTTCCTCGGCGGCAAGGGGGTCGGTGTGCTTCCCCGCTGCCTTCTCGTTACTCGCCGACCGGCTGGTCCGAGCCGCCCGGCGTGGCGGTCCGCGCGCCCTTGGGCAGCTGCTGCAACTTGGTGCGGTGCGGCGCCATCACCATGATCATGTTCCGCCCGTCCTGCTTGGGGGCGGACTCGACGTACCCCAGCTCGGACACGTCCTCCGCGAGCCGCGTCAGGAGCCGGAAGCCCAGCTCGGGCCGGGACTGCTCGCGCCCGCGGAACATGATCGTCACTTTGACCTTGTCGCCGGCCTTGAGGAACCGCACCACGTGACCCTTCTTGGTCTCGTAGTCGTGCGGGTCGATCTTCGGCCGGAGCTTCATTTCCTTGATGACCGTGAGGGCCTGGTTCCTCCGGGCCTCGCGGGCCTTCTGCGCGCTCTCGTACTTGAACTTGCCGTAGTCCATGAGCTTGCAGACGGGCGGGCGGGCCATGGGGGCCACCTCGACGAGGTCGAGGTCGGTGTCCTCGGCCAACTTCAGGGCCTGGGCGAGCGGCACGATGCCGACTTGTTCGCCTTCGGGCCCGACCAGCCGCACCTCGCGGGCACGGATCTGGTCATTGATGCGGGGCTCGGCGCTGATGGGGCCTCCTCCTAATATCCGGTCAGTTCCCACCGCGTACGCGGGGCCTCCATGAGGAAGGCCCCGCGAGCGGTCGCTCGCGGGGCCTCGCACCCGACCGGACGGCATCGACCCGCAGGCGACAGCCTGCCGGCGACACCACACCACCGTCCGACGACGGCGGTTCCGGACCCGGTCGCCTGTGTTGGCGGCTCGGGTGGGAGCGAGGGCTCCACTTGCGGGCCAACCTGACAGCCCCGTCGGTTGTTCCGACGGGCGCCAGGTGGCTGGTCTTCTGTCAAGCCTACCAGAGGCGTACGTACCCCCTCACCGTCAGCGCCACGAGGGGTAACCGCGGGTGGCCCGGCGCCAGGCCTTGACCGGTGCGGCCGCCGTGTCCTGGGCGGATGCCCCGGCGGCGAGCACACCCAGTGTGAACGCGTCCTGCCCCTCGGCGACGGCCGCGTCGGCCAGCTCCAGCACCGCGCCGGCGAGCAGGCGGTTGTCCTGGCCGGCGCCGAGCGCGTCCTGGAGCCGGCGCAGCCCGCGCAGGAACCGGTCGGCCTGCTCCCGGCCCCGCCGGCCCAGCACCGGGCCGGCCGCCTCGGTCGCGTACCGCACCCGCTTGGCCGCCTTGCGCACCTCGTGCCAGGCCGGCCCGCGCTCGGCCGCCGGCGCCGCCCGGGCCGCCTCCACCGCCCTGCCGGCCCGCCGCCAGGCCCGGTCCACCGCCGCCGGCAGCGCGCTTCTCGCCGGCGGGCCGGGGTCGGGTTCGGCGGTACCCGGCTCGGCCATGCACAGCGCGACCAGCGTGTCGAGCAGGTCCCGGTGCCGTGGCGACTCCAGCGCCGCCACCACGGCCGCGTGCGCCCGCCCCCGGCGGGCGGCCAGGGTCGTGTCCACCCAGCCGGCGATGTCGCCGCGGACCAGCTCCGGCGGCAGCGCCGCGATCCGCTCGGCCAGCTGCCCCCGCAGCACCTCCAGGTCCCTGGCCTCGCCCAGCACCTCGGCCAGCCAGGCCAGCTCGGCCCGTACCGTCCCGGCCGTCTCGACGATCTCGCGGTCGGCGAGCAGCGGGCCGTACACCTTCAGCAGCGCCCGCAGCCGCCGGGTCGTCACCCGCATCTGGTGCACCGCGTCCGGCTCGTCGGCGCGGACCAGCGGGTCCCAGGCCACCAGCGCCTCCACCTGCCCGCGCAGCGCGGCGAGCACGGCGGCGCCGGCCGGGCCGCCCTTGCGCGCCGGCCGGGTACCCGGCCAGCGGTCCGGCACCCGGTCGCCGAGCAGCCGGCCGAGCTTGGAGGCGGCCCCGGCCCGGGTCGCCCCGTCGCCGGTGAGCCGCGCGTCGAGCGCGTCCAGCAGGGCCACGTCGCCGCCGACCAGCTCCAGCTCCACCTCGCGCCACGCCACCTCGACCGCGGCACGGCCGGCGACGGTGCCGGTTATGGTGCCAGTGACTTGGTCCTCGACCAGGGTGGCCAGCACCTGCCCGCCGTCACCGCGCAGTTCCCGCTCCCGCCGGACGGTCGCGAGGGTGGCGACCGGGCGCAGCGGCCGGCCCCGGGTGTACGCCCTGACCAGGGCGGCGACCCGGGGCGGGACGGTACGGATGGCCCGGCCGAGCGGCTCGCGGAGCTCCAGCCGGGTGTCCGGCTCGGCGCCGCGCAGCGGGCCGGCGGGCAGCTTCAGGTGCCAGCCGTCGTCGGCACCGCCCGACCGGCGGCGCAGCGTCACGCCGGCGCTGGCCAGCCGGAGGTCGGCGGTGTCGAAGTAGATCGCGTTCAGCTCCCTGGTGACCGGCGGCGAGACCGCACGGACCGCCGGGACACCGGCGCCCACCAGGTCGGCGCTGAACCCCTCCGGGACGTCGTACTTGCGCTCCACCTCGGTGAACATCACCGCACCAGTGTCGCAAATCAGGATGCCCCGAAACCGGGGCGAACGTCACGAGCCGGCGGTGGCGGCGGCGTGCAGCGTCCGGAGGGCGCGCACGGTGGCGACGGCCTGCCACCGGTCGGTCGACTGCACGGCCATCAGCGGTACCCGCTCGTCGTTGACCAGGTCGAGCGCTGCCCACGGGGCGTGCGGGGCGAACGTGACGGCCGCCACCTCCCGCCACGGGACGACCACCGGCCCGCCCAGGTTGCGGACCCTGATCCGCTCGCCGTCGGCGTCCACGGACGGCCTGGTCAGCCACAGCACGGCCACGGCGAACAGCAGCCCGAGCCCACCCATGGCGAGCTGGTCGGACAGCTCGAACTCGCCCCCGCCGCCGGTCGTGCCCCGCAGTCCGAAGCCCAGCGCCACGAACGTCAGCACGATCACCGGCGCCACCACGAAGCACACGGTCCGCAACCGGCGCGGCCGGGCATGGACCTCGGTGACGACCTCCGTCGGCCCTTCCGTCATGACGCCAGCCTACGGCGGCCGGCGCCGGAGACGGCGACCGCGATGACGGTGAGGACCGCGCCGGCGGCGGTGGCGGGTTCGAGACCGCCGGAGATCGCGTCCAGGACCAGGCCGCCGGCCAGCTGGCCGGCGACCGTGGCGAGCGAGAACCGCAGCACGCCGACGTACCGGACCACCAGCGCGGCCAGCGACACGAAGCACGCGCCCAGCACCCCGCCGGTGTACAGCAGCGGGTTCGCCGGCCAGTGCGGGTGGCCGAGCCGGCCGGCGAACCCGAGCACGCCGACCAGCGCGGCGAGCGCGACCAGACCGAGGGTGAAGTTCACGAACGCGGCCACCGTCGCGTCGCCGCTGCGCTGCTGGAGCCGGCCGTTGACGGCGACCTGGCCGGCCACCCCGCAGCCGGCGACGACCATCACCGCGAGCAGCGGCACCGACAGCTGGCCGCCGGACCGGCCCAGCGTCGCCACCAGCACCGCGGCCAGCCCGAGCGCCGCGCCGCCCAGCCGGGGCAGGGTGACCGGCATCCGCCCGGACGGGCCGAAGCCGAACCGGTCCACCCCGAGGGCGCTGGCGTTCTGCCCGCCGACCTGGGCGACCGTGAGCAGCGCCACACCGATGACCGGCGCGCTGGCGGCGGCGCCGGCGACCAGCGTCGCCCCGCCCAGCCCGCCGAGGAACACCCACCACGGCGCCCCGCGCAGCCGGGGCAGCCCGCGGCGCGCCGGCCGTCGCGCCAGCACCAACGCCGCCAGCAGCACCCAGCCGATCACGAACGACACCAGCGCGGCGGTGAACGCCGACCCGAGCCGGTGCCCCAGCACGCCGTTGACCCGCGCCTGGAGAGCGGCTAACACGCCGGTCAGGAAGGCGACGGCCAGAGCCAGCCGCTGCGCGGCCGTGTCGGCGATGGCGACCCGCCGTCAGTCGACGATCTTGCTGATCGGCAGCTCCAGGATGTCCCGGCCGCCGGCCGCCTTCAGGGCGGGGATCAGCCGGTTCACGCCGCGGCGCGGCACCACCGTCTCGACCGCGTGCATACCGCCGCCGGCGAGTTGGGTGACGGTCGGCGAGCTCATCGCCGGCAGCAGGCCGAGCACCTGGTCGAGCATGTCGGCCGGCACGTTCAGCTTGAGCAGCACCTGGCCGCGGGCCCGGATCGCGCCGCGCAGCAGCAGCGCGACATCCTCCATGGCGGCGCGCTTGTCCGGGTCGTCGGCCGCCGCCCGGTTCGCCACCAGCTCGGTACGGCTGGTCAGCAGCGTCTCGAGGATCTTCAGCCCGTGCTTGCGCAGGGAGGTGCCGGTCTCGGTGACGTCGACGATCGCGTCCACGATGTCGGGCACCTTGGCCTCGGTGGCCCCGTAGGACGGGACGATCGTGGCCTTCACCCCGACCGTGTCGAAGTACCGGCGGGTCAGGTTGGGGTACTCGGTGGAGATCCGCACGCCCTCCGGCAGGTCGCCGCCGGACCGGGCGGGCGAGTCGGCGGGCAGGGCGAGGACGATCCGCACCGGGTTGCTGGTGGCCTTGGAGTACTCCAGCTCACCGAGGCTGATCACGTCCGCGCCGGTCTCCTCGATCCAGTCCCGGCCGGTGATCCCGACGTCGAACAGCCCCTGCTCGACGTACTGCGGGATCTCCTGCGGGCGCAGGAAGCGGACCCGGCTGATCCGCGGGTCGTCGACGGACGCGTGGTAGTCGCGTTCG
>JBJMIH010000013.1:0-11045 GCA_045806985.1 Mycobacteriales bacterium
CGCCCGGTAGAGGGCGATCATGAATTGGGCGTGCAGGTTTTCGTTGGTGGGGTGCGCTTTGGTGAGGGTGTCCAGCTCGTCGAGCAGCTGGTGATGCCGGTTCAGCCGGAGGTCGGCCTCGATTCGTTGCTCCAGCACGTATTTCCTGGCCTCTTCGAGCTCGATCAGGAATGGCAGGCTCAGCGGGCCGGGGCGCACGTCGGCCAGCGCCGGGCCACGCCACAGCGCGAGGGCGTCGCCGAGCAGCGCGGCGGCCCGCTCCGCGTCGCCGGCGGCGAGCGCCTGCCGGCCGGCGCCGGCGGCCGCGGCGAACCGGTGGGCGTCCACCGCGTCCCTGGCCACGGCCAGCCGGTACCCGCCGGCCGCCGAGTCGATCACGGCCGCGCCGAGCGCCCTGCGCAGCCGGGACACCAGCGACTGGAGCGCGTTCGCGGCCCCGTCCGGCGGTTCGGTGCCCCACAGGCCGTCCACCAGGGTCTCGGCGGGCACGGTACGGCCGGCGTCGAGCGCCAGCATGGCCAGCAGCGCGCGCAGCCGGGACCCGCCGACCGCGACCGGCCGGCCCTCGGTGTCCAGGGCCTCCAGCGGCCCGAGCACGGCGAAGCGCACACCGCATTCTCCCCCATGGCCGGCGGCACCCGATCAGTCCGTACGGTAGGCGAATGCCACACATGACTCCCGAGGAGTTCCGCCGGCACGGGTACCAGGTGATCGACTGGATCGCCGACTACCAGGCCAAGATCGAGTCGTACCCGGTGGCGGCCCAGGTCGCTCCCGGGGAGGTGGCCGCCCGGCTTCCCGAGCACGCGCCGGAGGCGGGCGAGCCGTTCGAGGAGCTGCTCACCGACCTGGACACGGTGGTGCTGCCCGGCCTCACGCACTGGCAGCACCCGGGCTTCTTCGGCTACTTCCCGGCGAATGCCTCCGGACCGGGCATCCTGGGCGACCTGCTCTCGGCCGGCCTCGGCGTGCAGGGGATGCTGTGGGCGACCAGCCCGGCGTGCACCGAGGTGGAGACCCGGATGCTGGACTGGCTGGCGGACCTGATGGGGCTGCCGGACGCGTACCGCGGCAACGGCGTGATCCAGGACACCGCCTCCTCGGCCACCCTGGTCGCGCTGGTCGCGGCCGTGCACCGGGCCAGTGGCGGGATGGCGGGACACGCCGGGGTGGGCGCCGGCCGGTACGCCGCCTACGCCTCCACCCAGGCGCACTCGGCGCTGGAGAAGGCGATGCGGGTGGCCGGGCTGGGCGCGGACAACCTGCGGCTGGTCGACGTCGACCCGGACACGCTCGCGCTGCGGCCGGCGGCGCTGCGGGCGGCCGTGGAGGCGGACCTGGCCGCCGGCCGGGTGCCGGTGATGGCGCAGGCCACCGTCGGTACCACCTCGACCACCGCGGTGGACCCGGTGCCGGCGATCGCCGAGATCTGCCGTGAGCACGGCGTGTGGCTGCACGTGGACGCCGCGTACGCGGGCGTGGCCGCGATCTGCCCCGAGTACCGGTGGATCCACGACGGCGTCGAGCACGCCGACTCCTACGCCACCAACCCGCACAAGTGGCTGCTCACCAACTTCGACTGCGACGCGTTCTGGGTCGCCGACCGGGCCGCGCTGGTCGGGGCGCTGTCGGTGCTGCCGGAGTTCCTCCGCAACGCGGCCACCGAGTCCGGCGCGGTCATCGACTACCGGGACTGGCAGATCCCGCTCGGCCGCCGGTTCCGCGCCCTCAAGCTGTGGGCGGTGCTGCGCTGGTACGGGGCGGAGGGGTTGCGCGAGCACCTGCGTACCGGGGTGGCGCTCGCCGACGAGTTCGCCGGCTGGGTGGCGGCCGACCCCCGGTTCGAGATCGTCGCGCCGCACCCGCTCGGGCTGGTCTGCTTCCGGCTGCGCGGCGACGACGGACCCAACGAGGCGCTGCTGGCCCGGCTGAACGCCTCCGGCGCGCTCTACCTGACCCACACGAAGGTCCGCGACCGGCACGCGCTGCGGATGGCCATCGGCGGCACGCTCACCGAGCGCCGGCACGTCCGGGCCGCCTGGGAGCGGATCAGCGCCGAGGCGGACGCGCTGGGGGCTCGGGTGTAAAGGCCCGTCAGGCGTACCGCGCGGCGGCCGCCACCGCCTGCGCGCCGTACCCGCCGCCGAACAGCACCGCGTGCACCAGCAACGGGTGCAGCTGGTGCAGCGGCACCCGCTCCTCCCAGCCGGCGGCGAGCGGCCAGGACGCGTCGTACGCGGCCAGCACCCTGTCCAGGTGCGGCAGGCCGAACAGGGCCAGCATCGCCAGGTCGGTCTCCCGGTGGCCGCCGTGCGCGGCCGGGTCGATGATCCACGCCCTGCCGTCGGCCGCCCACAGCACGTTGCCGCTCCACAGGTCGCCGTGCACCCGGGCCGGCGGCTCCGGCGGGCCGGCCAGGTCCGGCAGCCGGTCCAGCACCCGCTCCACCACGGCGGCCCGGCGCGGCTCCACCGCCCCCCGGTCCACCGCCTGGCGCAGGTACGGCAGCACCCGGCGGGTCGCGTAGAACTCCGGCCAGGTCGGGGCCGGCTCGTTCGGCATCGGCAGCGGGCCGATGTACCCGGGCCACGGCGCGCCGAAGCCGTCCGCGCCGGCCGCGTGCAGCCGGGCCAGGCCGGCCCCGAACGCCTCCGCCGCGGCCGGGCTGGGCCGGCCCGCCGGCACCCGCTCCAGCACGATCCGGTCCGGACCCACCTCGCGTACCGCCGGCACCGGCAGCGCCCCCGGCTCGGCCAGCCAGCGCAGGCCGGCCGCCTCGGCGGCGTAGAAGTCCGCCGGCACGCCCGGCGCCGCCTTCACCCAGTCGGTGGTGGTCACCGCGCGAGCCGCGCCCTGATCTCGGCGATCAGGCCCGGGGCAGCCGCGACGACCATGTCGTAGACCTCCTCGAAGCCCTCCGCGCCGCCGTAGTACGGGTCCGGCACGTCCAGGTCGTCGCCGGCGGCCGGGTCGAACTCGCGCAACAGCCGCACCTTGGCGGCCGCGTCCGGCTGGCCGGCCGCCAGCCTGGCCAGCCTCCGGGCGTGGCCCGCGTCGAGGGCGACGATCATGTCGTACCGGTCGAACCAGTCGGCCTCGAACTGGCGGGCGCGGTGGGTGCCGTCCAGGCCGCGGGCGGACAGCAGCCGGGACACCCGCACGTCGGCCGGATCGCCCACGTGCCAGTGCGCGGTGCCGGCGCTGTCCACCTCCACCAGGCCGTCCAGGCCGGCGTCGGCCAGCGCGGCCCGGACCACCGCCTCGGCCATCGGGGAGCGGCAGATGTTGCCGGTGCAGACGAAACAGACGCGGTACGGCTCGGACACGCTGAGATCATCGCCGCTTCACTCCGCCCCTCGCTACGCTCGGGGACGTCGCTGCGCGACGAACTGTGCTCTCTGGCTCGCTCGCTGACGCTCGCTCGCTGCGGCGCTCGCGCAGCAGCCCCTCCTGGACCACGGTCGCGATGTGCTGGCCGTCGCGGGAGAAGAACCGGCCGAGCGCCAGGCCGCGCCCGCTGGAGGCGGCCGGGCTGGAGGAGTCGTACAGGATCCACTCGTCGGCCCGGAACGGGCGGTGGAACCACATCGCGTGGTCCAGGCTGGCCGCGAACACGTCCTGCCAGGACTTGCCGTGCGCGACCAGCGCCGAGTCCAGCAGCGTCATGTCCGAGGCGAACGTCAGCGCGCACACCTGCACCAGCGGGTCGTCGGGCAGCTTGCCGTCGGCGCGGATCCAGACCAGGTTGCGCGGGTCCGGCATCGCCTCCGCGCGCGGCTCCCACGGCGGCGGGGTGACGTACCGGACGTCGATCGGCCGCGGCAGCGTGAACAGCCGGGCGCCGCGCGGACCGCCGGCCTGCCGCACCAGCCGCTCCCCCAGCGTCGGCAGGGTTTCCGGGTCCGGCACCGCCGGCATCGCCGACTGGTGCTCCATGCCGACCTCGGGCACCTGGAACGACGCCGACAGCAGGAAGATCGCCTTGCCGTGCTGGACGGCGACGACCCGGCGGGTGGTGAACGAGCTGCCGTCGCGGATCCGGTCCACCGTGTAGACGATCGGCACGGCCGGGTCGCCGGGACGGATGAAGTACGCGTGCAGCGAGTGCACCTGCCGCTCGGCCGGGACGGTACGGCCGGCGGCGACCAGCGCCTGGCCGGCGACCTGCCCGCCGAACACCCGCTGGTGGGGTTCTGCCGGGCTGTTGCCGCGGAAGATGTCCTCCTCGACGCGTTCCAGGTCGAGCAGGTCCAGCAGGCGGTCCAGCGCCGGCTGGCCGACGAGCACCCCGTCAGGAGCGGCAGCCATGCCTGTCAGTTCCTCCCTAGCGTTCCCCCAGCCGGTCGCCGAGGCGGTGCAGCCGCACCAGGTTGGTGGAGCCGGGGGTGCGCGGCGGGCTGCCGGCGACGATCACGATCCGGTCGCCGCGCTCGTACCGTCCCAGCTCCAGCAGTGCGTGGTCCACCAACTGAATCATCTCGTCGGTGGTTTCGACGGTTTCGGTGAGGAACGTCTCCACGCCCCAGGTGAGGGTGAGCTGGCTGCGGATCGCCGGCACCGGGGTGAACGCCAGCAGCGGGATCGGGGACTGGTGGCGGGCCAGCCGGCGGGCGGTGTCGCCGGTCTCGGTGAACGCCACCAGCGCCTTCGCGCCGACCGCGTGGCCGATGTCGCGGGCGGCGGTGGTGATCGCGCCGGCGGCGGTACGGGGAGTGTGCTGGATCGGCGGGCAGCCGGTGCCGTGGTGCTCGACCGCCTCGATGATGCTGGCCATCGTCTTGACGGTCTGGACGGGGTACTTGCCGACGCTGGTCTCGCCGGACAGCATCACCGCGTCGGCGCCGTCCAGTACCGCGTTGGCCACGTCGGACGCCTCGGCGCGGGTCGGGCGGGAGTTCTCGATCATGGAGTCGAGCATCTGGGTGGCGACGATCACCGGCTTGGCGTTCTCGCGGGCCAGCTGGACCAGCCGCTTCTGCACCAGCGGCACCTGCTCCAGGGGCATCTCCACGCCGAGGTCGCCGCGGGCCACCATCACCCCGTCGAAGGACGCCACGATATCGTCCATCTTGTCGACCGCCTCCGGCTTCTCCACCTTGGCGATCACCGGCAGGTACCGGCCGGCCTCGGTCATCACCTGGTGGACCAGGCGGACGTCCTCGGCGGAGCGGACGAACGACAGCGCGATCATGTCGACCGTCAGGCCGAGCGCGAACCGCAGGTCGTCGGCGTCCTTGGCGGACAGCGCCGGCACGCTGACCGGCACGTGCGGCAGCGACAGGCCCTTGTGGTCGCTGACCTGGCCGCCCTCGACCACGACGAGGTGCACGTCGGGCGGGCTGACGTCCACCACGTCCAGGGCGACCTTGCCGTCGTCCACCAGCAGCCGGTTGCCGGGCCGGACGTCCAGGGCGAGCCGGTCGTACGTGGTCGACACCCGGTCGTGGGTGCCGACGATCCGGTCGGTGGTGATCGTGACGGTCTCGCCGGTCTTCCACTCGACAGGGCCGGTGGCGAACCGGCCGAGCCGGATCTTCGGACCCTGCAGGTCGGCGAGGATGCCGACCGCCCGGCCCACCTGATCGGAGGCCTCCCGCACCAGGTCGTACGCCCGCTTGTGGTCACCGTGCGTACCGTGACTGAAATTGAGCCTCGCCACGTCCATCCCGGCCTCCACCAGCGCACGAACCCGTTCCGGGGTCGACGTGGCGGGGCCGAGCGTACAGACGATCTTGGCGCGTCGGGTCATGTGTCCAGCGTAGTGTGACCACGCTCCCACCTCGCTGGAGGACACCTACAACGGCGATCACTCCGCTCTGGACCCTTCCCCCATCCCCCTCGGCCCCGCCCCGCCTCAGAGCCGGGTACTCCGCACCCCCTCCGGGCTGTCCCAGCCGGAGACGAACCAGCTCGCTTCGCCGGTGGCGGGGTCGTACGACCGCCGCCTGATCGTGCCGATGTCGCCGCCGTAGACGTGGATTCCGACGGTGGGTTCGCGGCCGACGGCCACGACGGCATGGACGTCGTCGTCGGTGGTGCAGCAGACGGTCACCTGGCCCGGCGCCCACCGCGTCTCGCCGGCCGGCGTCAGTGGCGCGCCCGCCGTGGACGCCGTCGGCTTGAGGTACCGGATCTCGCGTTCGATCCCCGCGTAAATGCCGGCGACGCCCCACGTCTCGTGCGAATGCACGTTGGTCCGCTGACCCACGTCCCAGACCACGGCCGCCATCGACCAGCTGCCGTCGGGGGCGAGGTGGAGCGGATACGTCACGTGACGCGCGGACGATGATCGCGTGACCTCCGGCGGGAGCCGGTAACCGCCGGCCAGGAGGGCGGACAGCCGCTCGGCGACCAGCGCCGTGATCTCGTGCTCGTCGTCGGTGCCGCTCAGCACGAGTTCCACGTCGTCGACGAAGGTCCGCAGGGGGTCCACGATCGCTTCGCCCGTCATGACGAAGCACCCGGCAGGATCCGGTACTTGAGGTGGGTGACGCCGGGCGCCCCGACGGCCCGGACCTGCTCGAGTCGCACCTCCGCGTCCCCGAGGTTGTCGAGAAGGCGGGAACCGCCACCGAGCAACACCGGAACGACGTGCAGCTCCAGCTCGTCCAGCAGTCCCGCCACCAGGTACTGCCGAGCGACGTTGCCGCCGCCCCACAGCATGACGTCCCTGCCGCCGGCCGCCTTCTTCGCCTGCTCGAGCGCGGACTCGATTCCGTCGGTGACGAAGTGGTACGTGGTCCCTCCCGCCATCTCCACCGGACCGCGCGGGTGATGGGTGAGGACGAATACGGGGTAGTGGTAGGGCGGGTTGTCACCCCACCAACCCGTCCACCGCTCGTCGCCCCAGGAGCCACCGCCGACGGGGCCGAACATGTTCCTGCCCATCACGCCGGCGCCGATGTTCTCGAGCGCCTCCTCGAAAACCGGTGTGCTCTCGTTCACCTCGCCCCCCTGCTCGCCGTGGGCTCGGCGCCACGCGGCCAGCGGAACGATCCAGTCGTGGAGCCGCTCGCCACCCTCGCCGAGCGGGTTCTCCTCGCTCTGGTTCGGGCCGGCGACGAAACCGTCCAGCGAGATCGAGATGTGACACCTGAGCCTGCTCATCGTGCCTCCTCCGTGGGTTCGGCGCCGCCGTGCGGCACCTTCACGCAACAGCATGGAAGGGCAAACAGATGTCGTCCAATGCCAATCAGCCCGGCTTTGCATTGATAATCTTGATACGTGCTGAATCTGGTCCATCTCAAGGTGCTGGCCGCGGTCGCGCGACACGGGTCGGTGACCGAAGCGGCGAGGGAGCTGCACTACTCGCAGCCCTCGGTGAGTCATCACCTGTCCCGCCTGGAGGCGGCCACCGGCGTCAAGCTCGTCCGGCGGGTAGGTCGCGGGATCCGGTTGACCCCCGAGGGCGAACTGCTGGCCAACCGGGCCACCGAGATCGTGGGGCGGGTCGACGCGGCGACCAACGAGCTGGCCTCTCAGGTCGGTCTGCGGACGGGGCGTGTTCGCCTCGCCGCCAACGCCTCCGTACTGGGCACGATCGTGCCGAAGGCGGCCGCCACGCTGACCGAGGCGCACCCGGGCCTCACGGTGAGCGTGTTCGACCGCCATCCGGTCGAGGCGCTACAGATGCTGCGGCACGGCGAGATCGACGTCGCGGTCGTGTTCCGGTACGCGCACGCTCCGCTGGAGGATGAAGGGTTCCGGATGGTCCACGTCGCCGACGATCGGATCCACCTGGTGAGCCGGCGCCCCGACGACAGCGTCGCGAACCATCGCCACTCCGCCTGGATCGGCGGCTGCGAACGGTGCCAGGGCGAGCTGACCGCCGTCTGCCGGGAGTATGGCTTCACTCCGCGCGTCGAGTCCGTCTGCGACGACATGGTCGTCGTGCAGGCCCTCGTCGCCGCCGGCACCGGTGTCGCCACCCTGCCCGGGCTCGCGCTCCGCGCCCACCGTCGACCCGACGTCCACACCACCGAGATACCCGACTTCCCCCGCCGGATCTACGCCGTCACCTACGGCGATCCCCCGGACCCGCCCGCCACCACAGCGCTGATCCAGGCCATCGAGGACTCCGCCCGGCAGGACATCGACATCGCCGACTGAATCGCCCTGGGGTCAGCGGGTGGCAGTCAGCGGGTCGCGAGGGGGCGGTCGGCGGGGCGGACGGGGGCGGGCAGGGTGGTGGTGCCGCGGAGGTGGCGGTCGACGGCGGCGGCCGCGGCGCGGCCGTCGGCGATCGCCCAGACGACGAGGGAGGCGCCGCGTTGGGCGTCGCCGGCGGTGAAGACCCCGGCGGCGGTGGTCTGCCAGTCGGGGCCGCAGGCGATGGCGCCGCTGGGGGCGCGTTCGACGCCGAGCTGGGTGAGCAGGGGTGACTCCTCGGCGCCGTCGAAGCCGATGGCGAGGAGGGCGAGGTCGCAGGGCAGTTCGTGGACCTCGTCGGTGGCGGGGGTGATCGTGCGGACGCCGGTGACCGGGTCCTTCGTCACCGTGACCTCGATGAGCTGGAGGGTACGCACGCGGCCGCCGGCACCGGTGAAGGCATGGGCGCTGACCGCGAAGCGGCGCTCGCCGCCCTCCTCGTGGGCGGGGTACGTCCGCAGCACCAGCGGCCAGGTGGGCCATGGGGTGCGGGTCTCGTCCCGGGTGGGCGGCGGTTCCGGGTAGATGTCGAGCTGGGTGACGCTGGCCGCGCCCTGCCGGTGGGCGGTGCCGAGGCAGTCGGCGGCCGTGTCGCCGCCGCCGATGATGACGACGTGCCTGCCGGCGGCGGGGATGGGCGTCTCCGGCAGCCGGCCGGCGGTGGTCCGGTTGGCCGCGACCAGGTAGTCCATCGCCAGGTGCACGCCGGCCAGTTCGCGGCCGGGGATGGGCAGCTCGCGGCCGACCGGCGCGCCGACGGCGAGCAGGACCGCGTCGTAGGAGGCCCGCAGCTCGGCGCCGGTGATGTCGACGCCGGCCGCCACCCCGGTACGGATCTCGACGCCCTCCGCGAGGAGCTGCTCGATCCGGCGGGTGACGTGCCGCTTCTCCAGCTTGAAGTCGGGGATGCCGTGCACCAGCAGGCCGCCGGCGACCTCGTCCCGCTCGTACACCACGACCTGGTGACCGGCCCGGCGGAGCTGCTGGGCGGCGGCCAGCCCGGCCGGGCCGGAGCCGATGACGGCGACCCGGCGGCCGGAGGACAGGGAGGGGTCGGGCGGCCGCGGCGGCAGCCAGCCCTCGGCCCAGGCCCGGTCCGCGATGGCCTTCTCCAGGTGCTCGATCGTCACCGGGTCGGAGTCGCGGGCCAGCACGCAGGCCGCCTCGCACGGGGCCGGGCAGAGCCGGCCGGTGAACTCCGGGAAGTTGTTGGTGCTGTGCAGCGTCTCCGACGCCCGCCGCCAGTCGCCGACCCGAACCTGGTTGTTGAAGTCGGGGATGCGGTTGGCGAGCGGGCAGCCGGCGATGTCGCTCTGGCAGAACGGGATGCCGCAGTCCATGCACCGGCCGGCCTGCTCGCGGGCGCCGGTCTCGGTGAAGTCCTCGTACACCTCGCGCCAGTCGGACAGCCGGACGAAGACGGGGCGGCGGGGCGGCGTCTGCCGTCCGTGCCGCAGGAAGCCGGTCGGGTCAGCCACGTGCCACCTCCATCACGACGTCGTCGACGGGCCGGCCGGTACGCCGGGCCTGCTCGGTGGCGGCGAGCACCCTGGCGTAGTCGCGCGGCATCAGCTTGGTGAACCGGGCCGCGCTGAAGTCGGCGAGCAGCCGGGCCGCGACCGGCGAGCCGGTCTCGGTGAGGTGCCGCTCGATCAGTTCCAGCACCGCCTCGGTGTCGGCCTCGGTGAGGGCCTCGCAGTCCACCATCTCGGTGTTGACCCGGTTGCGGTCGCAGTCGAGCAGGTACGCCACGCCGCCGGACATGCCGGCCGCCACGTTCCGCCCGGTCGGGCCGAGCACGACGACGACACCGCCGGTCATGTACTCGCAGGCGTGGTCGCCGGTGCCCTCGACCACGGTCCGCGCCCCGGAGTTGCGGACGGCGAACCGCTCGCCGACCCGGCCGCGCAGGTACGCCTCGCCGGCTGTCGCGCCGTACAGCAGCGTGTTGCCGGCGATGACCTGTTCCTCGGCGGCGAACTTCGCGTGCGGGTCGGGCCGCAGCACCAGCCGGCCGCCGGACAGACCCTTGCCCACGTAGTCGTTGGCGTCGCCGTCCAGCCGCAGGGTGATGCCGGCCGGCAGGAACGCGCCGAACGACTGCCCCGCCGAGCCGGTGAACCGGATGTCGATGGTGCCGTCCGGCAGCCCCTCGCCGCCGTACCGCCGGGTCACCTCGGATCCGAGCATCGTGCCGACGGTCCGGTTGACGTTGCGGATGGGCAGTTCCAGCTTGACCGGGGTGGCGTCGAGCAGGCCGCCCTCGCAGAGCTGGATGAGCGTGTTGTCCAGGGCGGCGTCCAGCCCGTGGTCCTGGCCGCGGACGCGGCGGCGCGGCGACGGCGTGTCCGGCACCACGAACAGCGGTGAGAGGTCCAGCCCGTCGGCCTTCCAGTGGTCGACGGCGCGGCGCGCGTCCAGCAGCTCGACGTGGCCGATGGCCTCGTCCAGGCTGCGGAACCCGAGCCGGGCCAGCCACTCGCGCACCTCGTCGGCGAGGTACTCGAAGAACGTCTCGACGAACTCGGGCTTGCCGGTGAACCGCTCGCGCAACACCGGGTTCTGGGTGGCCACGCCGACCGGGCAGGTGTCGAGGTGGCAGACGCGCATCATCACGCAGCCGGACACGATCAGCGGCGCGGTGGAGAAGCCGTACTCCTCGGCGCCGAGCAGGGCGGCGGTGACCACGTCCCGGCCGGTCTTGATCCCCCCGTCCGTGCGCAGGCGCACGCGGCCCCGCAGGTCGTTCATCACCAGCACCTGCTGGGTCTCGGCCAGGCCAATCTCCCACGGGCAGCCGGCGTTCTTGATCGAGGAGAGCGGGCTGGCTCCGGTGCCGCCGTCGTGGCCGGAGATGAGGATGTAGTCCGCGTAGGCCTTGGCGACCCCGGCGGCGA
>JBJMIH010000014.1:0-63770 GCA_045806985.1 Mycobacteriales bacterium
CGGCGATGGCCAGGCCGTCTACGTGTCGGATGTCGGCGTTCGCGCCGTGGATGTCCATACCGGGCAGCTGCGCTGGCTGGGCAACACCGCGGGCGGGGTCGACACCTGGGGACCGTTCAACAGGGTGCTGTACACCAGCGGCGCCGAGGAGGCCGCGTTCGACGCCACCACCGGCAGGAAGCTCTGGTCCGAGGACATCGATGGCGCGGTGACCGCGCTCGCCGCCAACGACTCGACCGTCTTCCTCACCGCGGGCGGCCACGGCCTCGACGACAAGAACCAGACCCTCCTCGCCCTCCGCGCGACTCCCTGAGGCCCGCCCGGCCGGCGAGGGCGTGGCACAGGGCCGTGGTCGGTTCCGTACGGGGGGCGTCGTCGGGCCTGGTGGGTGGGGGTGCGGGGCGCTGCGGCGGTCAAGGGTTGTGCAGGGAGGCGACGGAACACTGGGCGTCCCAGATCTGCCTCCCACGGGGGTACGGGCTCATGCCAGTGTCGTATGTGCCGGTTGGCCGGCCGTTCCGCGGTGTCACGCTGTTCGAACCATCATCGAGACTGGCACCGACTCCTGCCGGCTGGCCCATACCCGCGCCCAGCAGGCCACCGCCACCGTCTGAGCAGCAGTTCCCGCCGGTCTCGGCTTCCCGTCACCGGCCGGCCACTATCGGCCGGCTTGGTCCGGCTTGCGGGCGGTCAGTCTTTCCACGATCCCGCTGGGTCCGAAGCGTTCGCGGCGTTCGATGGTGAGGCCGGCTGTGGGGAGCAGCTCGGCGGGGTGGCGGCGGAAGTGCTCACTGCCGAACGGGACGCTGGCCACCTCGATCGCCCGTTGCAGTCCGCGCAGGAGTGGTGAGCGTGCGGCGATGTGGTCGGCCAGCAGCAGCAGGCCGCCGGGGCGGAGTAGGCGGGCCATCTCGGTCACGGCTTGGCGTTCGTCGGGGATGGTGCACAACCCGTAGGTGCACACGACGGTGTCGAAGGAACCGTCCGGCAGGTCGAGCCGCTGGGCGTCGCCCTCGCGCAGCTCGACGCAGAGGTCGAGTTCGGCGGCTCGCCGGCGGGCCAGCGCGAGCATCTGCGGGCTGAAGTCGATGCCGGTCAGCTCGACCCCCGGCGGGTAGTACGGCAGGTTCAGGCCGGTGCCGACGGCGACCTCCAGCACCTTGCCCTGCGCTTGGCCGCAGATCCAGGCGCGGCTGTCACCGAACAGGTGCCGGTCCCAGAAGCTCATGCTGCGGTCGTAGCGGCGGGACTGGCGGTCCCAGTACCGCCGCCACCGTTGCGTCCGTGCCTCACTCTGTGCCTCACTGTGTGCCTCGGCCACGGCTCAGCTCATCTCCCGGCCAACCACGACGGTCGGGGCTGGATTGGCTTGTTCACCGCAGCGCACCGGCGTGCTCGCGACGTTGCGGGGTCGGCTCGGATGCGGGCACCTGAAACTCTGCTGCCGGAAACTCTGCTGCCGGCCGGCTGGTGCGGCGGCGCAGCAGCGACCGGACCATGCCCACGGCCATGGGAACGCACATGAGGGCCATCATGGCCGCACAGGCGAGGGCGCCGAGCACGGGAGCGAAGTGCATCATCGGGAACCTCCTGAAGTCCTGCCTGCTGGTATCTGTTCGGGTGGTGGTGTGGTGGCCGCTCCAGCGCGCAGCCAGTTCACCGCCCGGTGGAACGCGCCAGCCTCGAGCGCCTCAGGTGCGGTGAGCCGGTAGAGCATGAACCCGGTCCACAGTGCGTGCACGACCGCCACGAGCTCTTCCCAGCACTCCGCGGCCGATGGCGACAAATCGGTCGCTACCCAGGACGGCGTGCTCACGGCTAAAGCGGCCGGATCCCGGAAGTCCGCAGGCAAGCCGCCGCTACTTGAGGCCTCATAACACTGCAGATACGTGTATGCATTAGTAAACTGCTGCCGTAGAACTAGTTTGACACTCAATATGAAACTAGGTTGCTTTATCAGCGGGCCTAGCAAAGGATGCTGTCGTGGATGAAGCTTTGCCCGTAGTCTATGCCGATGAGTCGAACAATTCCGGTGAGAATCTGTTAGATCTATAGCAGCCAGTCTTCGCGATGTCGGCCGTCCACATAAATTCGGCAACCGCAGAAGTCATAGTGGATGCTGTACGCACTCGGCTGCCCCCCGGCCACGGGGAACCAAAATACAGCGCGTTAGCAAAGACTCGCCAAGGTCGAATTGCACTTCTAGATGCCTTCACACAGCTTCCCGATGGCACTGTCCAGACATATGTTGCGCATAAGCGTTTTATGATCATTGGAAAGCTGGTGGACTTCCTAGCAGTGGAGCTCGCGCGCCGTGATGGTTATGACATGTATGCAAACGGCTCCGCACTAGGGCTCGCCAACTCCTCTACTACGTCGGACCTGTCCTAGGAGACCAAGCGAGATTCGATCAGATGCTACATGTATTCGTCAATAAATTTCGCCCGAACAAGGACGGCACTCTTGATGAACTATTCGCAGCTATCTCAGCGTATCGAGCGACAGCACAAGAGGGGCTTGGGAACGCGTTAGTATTAGAGGCCGCGCGAGAACAGGCCCGCGGGCTGATGGACCTGATCGCTACCGCGAAGCTCCGCGATGCCTTAGACCCAGCGATCCCATGCCTTGTTAAACTGTGTCGCGATGTTGGCCAGCGGCTTGGCAGTTTTCGGTTAATACATAATCATTCGAATACTATTTCTCGCCATGCACTCATGCTGCTCTCGCTCGAAACTCTTCCTGAGCTCACTCCGAGCCTAAAGCCTTCTCCGTTGCCGGCTGTCGAGATCAGTTTTGCCGATAGCGCAAGTGTGCCCCAACTACAGATCGCGGACTGGACTACCGGCGCGACACGCCAAGTTGCAGACTGTTGGGCGACCGAAAAGGACGATCGATTTGCAGACTTACTCGCGCCGCTAGTCGAACATTGGTTGTCCGGAGGACTATGGCCTGACTCCGATACACTGAGCACACTACGATCGCCTACGCTCTAGGATTTTCGTCGGCCGTACTGACTTGTCCAGTAGTTGCGTGGTGTGGCTGGAAGTTGCCGGCGACGAGCCTGTCACTGGCGCCGAAATACAGGAGGGCTGCATCGCGCCGCCCGGTACTGGACTGAAATACAGCTTGCCGACGACCTTGGCGGTGGACCAGGACCAGTTTCGGAACCTGGTCGATACGCTGTCCTGACGTCACTTGGCGACGTGCCGGTGACCGGCGATCTCGGATCCCTACTTGATCGCCTCGGCGACCATCGCACTCGTCGGTGGACTCCGGTTCGGGGGAGTAATGGTCAATACCCTGTGGATCTAGCAGCCCTGTTGTTTCGTGTGCTGCCTCAGTTGATGTGTAGCAGTCGGTCGATGGTTTGGGTGGGTGTTTCGTCGCGGGTGTAGACGGTCCGCGTCGCTGGGGTGCCGGGTTCGTCGAGCCAGTGGGCGAGGAAGTCGTGCCCGTCGATGACCCACGTGCGGCCTTTGCTCGCCAGGCAGCGTTCGCGCAGGACGGCCAGCGATCTGGTCCGGTCTGGCCAGGGCAGGATTCGGACCACGTCCCGGCAGCGTTCCAAGACCGCGCGGACCGCGGCCAGGCGGGCGTCGTCGGTGTAGCTGGTGTGGCCCGCGCCCAGTGCGATCACGGCGCCCGGATGATCGGCGACCACGCGTGTCACCGCGTGGGCTCGGGCCGGTTCCCATTCCGTCTCGGCCGCGAGGCGCCCGACGGCGGCGATGCGCTCGCGCAGCCGGTCGATGCTCCAGCTGACTTCCCCGTAGTACGGGTCCGCGACCGCGTCCAGGTCGACGAAGGGGCGCCGGGTCTTGGCGGCCACTTCCCGGCCCAGGGTGGTCTTGCCGGTGCCGGCCGGTCCGACCAGCACCATCCACGGCCCGTCTGGGGCGGCCGGCCGGTTCACGCGGCGACCGTCGGTTCGCGTTCGACCAGCAGACCGTGCTCGAAGCGCGCCCCGGCACGGACCAAGGCGACCAGATGGGGTGCGTTGACGGCCCGCCAGCGTTCCTGGGCGGATTCGATGAGCTTGAACGTCATGGCCAGCGCGGCGGCTCGGGACCCGGCGCCGCGCGTGACCTTGGTCCGCAGCCATACCGTTGAGAAGGTGGACTCGATTGGATTTGTCGTGCGCAGATGGATCCAGTGCTCGGCCGGGTAGTCGTAGAACGCCAGCAGCACGTCCTCATCGTCGACGACCTTCGCCACGGCCTTGGGGAACTTCGCAGAGTACTGCCTGGCGAATGCCTTGATCGCGGCGGCGGCGCGCTCCATGTCCTCGGCGTTGCAGATGTCGGCGAGGGCGTTCTTCGCTGCGGGCTGCGCCGACTTTGGAAGCGCATCAAGGACATTCGCTGTTTTATGGACCCAGCAGCGCTGTTCGCGGGTCTCGGGGAACACCTCGCGCAGCGCCTTCCAGAAGCCCAGCGCGCCGTCGCCCACGGCGAGGATCGGGGCGCGCATCCCGCGCCGGGAGCAGTCGCGCAGCAGGTTCGCCCAGGACTCGCCGGACTCGCGATACCCCTCGTCCAGGGCTATCAGTTCTTTGCTGCCGTCCGCCCGGACGCCCACCATGACCAGCACGCACGCCTTGGCCTGGTCCAGACGGACCTTCAGGTGCACGCCGTCGGCCCACACGTAGACGAAGTCGGTCCTGCACAGGTCACGGGCCTGGAACGCCTTGTGGTCGTCGGTCCACTGCGTGGTCAGGCGGCTGACCGTAGCCGGCGACAATCCGGCTGTGGAACCCATGAACTGCTCCAGCGCCGGCACGAAGTCGCCGGTGGACAGTCCGTGCAGGTAGAGCAGCGGCAGCACCTCGGAGATCTTCGGGGTCTTGCGGGCCCACGGCGGCAGGATCGCCGAGGAGAACCGCTTGCGCTCCCCGGTGGCCTCATCGAGGCGCTTGTCGTTTACACGCGGCGCGTTGACCTGCACCGGCCCTGCCGAGGTGGCTATCGTCCGCTCGCCGTGGAAGCCGTTGCGGACCACGAGGCGCCGACCAGCCTTGTCGCGCTGGTCGGCCAGCTCGGCCAGATAGCCGTCGACCTCAGCCTCCAATGCGGCGGCCAGCATACGCCGGGCGCCTTCCCGGACGATCTCGTCGACCAGGGAGCCGCTCGGCGTCATCCCGTCGGCGTCAACTACGGTAAGCAGGAGCGTGCCCTCCCAGCCGATGCGTCAACATCGGCCTACTCAGTGACCTTCGAATCGATCACTCGGGAGGGTACGCCCCTCACCGAGCCGATCCACAGGTTCTGAGCATTGCTCGTTCGGGGACGCCTCGGTCGACTGGTCATCTTCACCCTAGTCCTCGTGGCCGTCCCGCGAATCCAGTCCTTTCCTCGTACCTCGGTTGGGCCGAAGCAGGTCGAGGATGAACTCGAAGATGTCGTGGAGAACGGCCCGCGCCTCAGCTCGCCGATGGCGATTGTCGCTGGCGAGAACGACCCAGAGGGTCGAGCCGATCCAGCGGACGACGGCGATGACGGCGATTGCAGCAATGATCAGGAACGTCAGGAAGACGAGGCCGGAGACCTCGCCGCCCTTTGAGGCGATCTCGCACAGGACCATGAGTACTCCCTAGTTGAGGCGGTAGCATCCGTGACGCACACGGTGACGATCCGCAGGAGTACAGGACGCCTGTCCGGTTGGTGCCCCGCTATATCTCCCCGTCCCAGCGCGTCCGGACCCGGACGTCGGTTGTCCGGCGTTGTCCGGTCGTCCGGCAGTTGTCCGACGCGCCCTGTTGGCCGATGTCCGGCCGCTCAGCACTCGCTAGCCTTGAGGCTTATGACCGACAACACCACGGAAGAGATGGCGGAGAGCGGAGCGCCGACGGCTGCAGAGCTTGCTGCCGTTGCAAACCTGGTGGACTTGGCCAAATGCATGCGCCGACTTCACCACGCGGACGGCAGGACTCCATTGCGTGAACTGGAGAGCTGGGGCGTAGGGCACAACCGTCCGATGCCTAGAGCTACCCTGAACGATGCCCTAGTAGGCAAGCGGCCACCGAGCATGCGGCTGTTGCAGAACTTCCTCGCCTCGATGAGGTTGCGTGATGAGTCCGCAGTGCGCCCGTGGCTCGAGGCGCTGGACAGAGTCTCGTCTGCACGACCTGGCGGCCAGGCCCATAGCTACGCCGACCGCGAACTCGGCCCGGCCGCTGCCCATAAGTTCTTCGTCGAGAAGGATAAGGTCGACGAGATCTCGCGTTTGATCAAGAACGTCCAGGAGCAGGTATGGCTCCTGGGAACAACGCTGTCGATGCATGTGCCCTACGTGCAGCCAGCTCTACAACACGCGGTCGCCAACAACCGCAATGTCCGAATCCTGTTGATCAAGCCGGGCGGAGCGGCGATGGACATGTCGGTGCTCCGTGCTGGGCCCAAGGGCCTGGGCAGACACGAGCAGGAGCAGCACCTGAACACCAACCTGGCAATCCTTTGGCGGCTGGCCCGGTTCGGACCCAACGTGGAGGTTCGGTTGATCGACTACCTCGCTCCTTACACGCTCTACGCATACGACCCTGGCATGGACAGCGGCATGATGCAGATGCGGCTCGGGTCGTTCCACGGCGACCACTACCTTCGCCCGACCTTCCGGGTGGACCGCTCTCGCGATGAGGTATGGTTCGAATATTTCTACGAGCAGTTCGTCTCGATGTGGAACGCGGCCGACCCCTACGACCTCGGGGCTGAGGTTTCTGATGAGTGACCGGCCAGAAGATGTCAGCCGACCCTGCTACTGGTGAGCGGCGGTCGGCCGCGTTTACAGTGCAGCTAGCGTGCCGCGCCGACCCGGCTGACCGCATTGACTCGCAGCGCAGCCTGACTTCGACTCCACGACGGCTTCAAAATCGCAAACCTAGCGCTGCACTCACCGCAGCACGTAGCGACCGCTGCGCCACGACCGCAGGTTGCGCCTACAGACCGAAGCTGGCCCGAATCACTAGCTGACCCTGACGAAACCGCAGGTCGTCGCGGTTTCCATCTGTGGCGTATCCCCCCGAAGGTTCGAACCTGCGCAGCCGCGGCGTCCGGGCTCAACCCGGGCCTGATGGTATTGGCGGATGGTCGCAAGCGGATAGCGGACAGGTCCAGTGCAGCAAGTTGTCACGGGTTGCCCATCGGACGTGCGTACCTAGACAAGTCACTGACAAACGACGGACAAATGATCTTTGATTTCTTGATCAGTATCCGATGTGGACTCCGACATGCTACCTGAGCTGGGACGCCGGGACAGCCTGATGGCCTGTAGCGGGGTACCGCGCTGGACTTAGGATCCAGTGTCCTCACGGACGTGGGGGTTCAAATCCCCCCTCCCGCACCACGACTGGCCAGCGCAATTGGCAACACTGCCCGTCACCCGGCTCGCCGGCTCGGTTCGACGCGACCTGCACACGGTCTTTCGGGCGACAGCGAGCCGGGAAGGCCCCGCCGGCGGAACGAATCGTTCTCTGAATCCCCGTGCGGCCCGTACAAGACGGGCTCAATGGCTTCAGGTCTCCCCAGTTGACGAGCTGCACGCCCGCGGACCGGCACGCCGAACGCGCCCCGGGGTGGCGGGCCGAAGAAGCACCGGTGCGCCCGCTGCGGGCGACTCGAGTACTCCTCCGCGCACTGGCCGGACGGCCACGTCTGCCGCACCTGCTTCACCAAGGCGCTGTCCACCCGCGGTGTCTGCCCGGCTGCCGGGTAGAGCGCGCGCTGCCCGGCCGACGCGCGGTCGGAGGCGGCGACCAGGAGCCGATCTGCCGGAAGTGCGCCGGCATCACCCGCGACTTCAACTGCCACCGCTGCGGCTGGGAAGAGGTCCTGTGGGCCGGCCGGCTCCACCCTGGCCTGGAGCCGGCCGGCCCACGCGCTGAAGGACACCCCGTCGAAGGCGGAACGCGAGGCCGGTCATGCCGCACGCGACTACGGTGGCCATGACCAGCAGTACCGATTAAGTTTCCGCGCCGCGCCCGTCTGTACATGTGAGATCGACTCACGGAAGGCTGACACGATGCGGAAGCTGATCTTTGGCATGAACGTGACTCTGGACGGCTACATCGCCGCGGCCGGCGACGACATCGGCTGGAGCGTGCCGAGCGACGAGTTGTTCCAGTGGTGGCTCGACAGGGAGCGGGTGAGCGGCCTGTCGCTGTACGGGCGCAAGCTGTGGGAGACGATGAGTTCCTACTGGCCGACCGGCGACCAGCAGCCCAACGCCACCCCGGCCGAGATCGAGTTCGCGCGGAACTGGCGGGACACGCCGAAGGTCGTGTTCTCCTCGACCATCGACAAGGTCGACTGGAACACCCGCCTGGTCACCGGCGACGCGATCACCGAGATCACCCGGCTCAAGGCCGAGGACGGCGACCCGATCGGCATCGGCGGCGCAACGCTCGCCGCGGCGGCTATGCGGGCCGGGCTGATCGACGAGTACCAGCTAGCGACCCACCCGGTCCTGGTGGGCGGCGGCACGCCGTTCTTCACGGCGCTGGACAGCTGGGTGAACCTCAACCTCGTGGAGACGCGGACGTTTCCCTGCGGCGTGGTGCTGACCCGATACGAGACGAGGCGATGAGCAGGCAGGGAACTCCCCCGGCCCCTTCGTTGCGTTCCGGGCGAACTGTTGACCGACTCGCTGGAGATGAGGACGCCGGCGGGGCGGTGGCGTTCGCGTCGTCGCGTTGGTGGATCACAGTGTCGGGGGCAGGTCCAGCCATGGTTTGTCGGTGGCGTCGAATCCGGTGAGCTCGGCGATCTTCCCGTCGACGATGTGCAGGACCGCGATGGCAAATAGCCGGTACTCCGGGTCGTCGGGGGTGCGGAGGTACAGCACGGCGGCAGGCATGCGGTTGACCGTCGTGGTGATACCGCGCCAGTCGTCGTGGCCACGTTGGAAGAGCCCACCGGAGACCCAGCCGTCCACCGCCTCCTTGGCCGTCCTGATCACGGTGCCCGGATCGGGCAGCATCGCGAAGCGCAGGTCGTCGCGCAGCAGGGACATCAGCCCGTCCAGGTCGTTGCGCTCATGGGCGTCGATATACGACTTCACCACCCCGCGCTCGTCATCCGACAGCACCTGGGTGGCGGCGCTCCGCCAATCGAGGCGGCGGCCGGGCAACTGCTCGCGCATCGTCACGCGCGCCCGCTGCAGCGCGCTGGTCACCGATGCGACGGTCAACTGGAGCGCGTCGGCGGCCTCCGACGCCGGCCAGCCGAGGACGTCACGAAGGATGAACACCACCCGCTGCCGCGGCGGCAGGTGCTGGACGGCGACGATGAACGCCAGCTCGATCGTCTCCCGCGCCACCACCGCTTCCTGCGGGTCCTCGGGGAGCATCCGGTCCGGGTACGGCTGCAGGTACCGCACCTCGGAGCCGAGGTCCGACAGCTCGGACGGTACGGGTGTGCGGTCATTGCGCTTCTCCAGGAAGTCGAGGCAGACGTTCGTCGCGATCCGGTACAGCCAGGTCCGCAGCGCAGCGTCGCCCCTGAACGACTCCCGCTTCTTCCACGCCCGCAGGAACGTCTCCTGCGTCAGGTCCTGGGCGTCCTCGTAGTTCGCGAGCATCCGGTAGCAATGCACCTGCAGCTCACGCCGGTAGCGCTCCGTGAGGAGCGCGAACCGCGCCGTATCGTCCGAGCGGACCGCCGCGATGAACCTGGCCTCCTCCTCACCCAGCGGTCTGTCGTCGGTCATGGTCATCAATCCTTCCACCGGTGCGACGGGCTACCAGAACTGACGACGTAGCGGAGGATTTCTGATCGGTGAAGCCGCTGACACCGTCCTCGATCAGCCGGGCGCGTGGGCGACCTCCAGCCGCCGCTCACCGTCGCGGAGGTCGTCGCCCTCGGCCGTACCCCGCACAGACTGGGCCGGTGGCGACACAGGTCCCGTCTGTCCTGGGGGGTATCCCGAGGCAGGAAGGTACTCCCGCCGGCGGATGCCCCGCATGCCCTGAGCCAGACGCGGAGAGCGGGTAGCCGCGGCAAGGGTGGGATCATGAATCTCTCCTCCGCTGTTTCTCGCCGGACGCTGTACCGGTGGATCGCGCCACCGGTCGCGGTGGCCATGGCCGGGCTGGCGGCCATCGGCCCGGCCAGCGCAACGGCCGGGCCGACCCGGGACACGCCCGGTGTCAGCTGGCAGGCATGCCCCTCCTACTCCGATGACATACTGCGGGCCATCGGCATCGGCGACCCGCAGCTCGCCCGGGCCCGGGAGCTGCTGGATCGGATGGAGTGCGGCACGGTCACGGTCCCGTTGGACTACGCCCAGCCCCGCGGCCGGAAGATCACCGTGGCGATCACCCGCCTCAAGGCTGTCGACCAGGGCCGCCGGTTGGGCAGTCTCGCGATCAACCCCGGTGGTCCGGGTGGGAGCGGGTACCTGACGCCGCTCCAGTTCATGATGCTCAACGACGCTGACGCTCACCTCAACGACCGGTACGACCTGATCGGCTTCGACCCCCGCGGCGTCGGCTACAGCACGAAGGTCGAGTGCGCGCTTTCCGGTGGCGTGGACCTGCCGGGGACCGGCCCGGTGACCGAAGCGCAAGCCCGTACCATCTTCGACGCGGGCGTGGCCGCCAACCGGGACTGCGCGGCGAGCGACCCGGCCTTCCTCGGCCAGCTCACCACCCTCAACGTCGCCAGGGACCTGGACAGCGTGCGGGCGGCGCTGGGCGAGCGGAGGATCAGCTTCCTGGGCGTCTCGTGGGGGACCTCGCTCGGCGCGGTCTACCGCAGCAACTTCCCCGGCCACGTCGGGCGCATGTTCCTGGACAGTGTCGCGGACCCGAACTTTCGGCTGGACGACTTCCAGGCCAAGCGCGCGGCAGCGACCGAGCGGGATTTCTCCCGGATGGCCGCCTGGCTGGCCGAACGTGCCGGCACCTACCAGCTCGGCGACACCGCCGACGAGGTCACGGCGACGGTCCGGGCCTTGCGGGAGGACTACGACGCGCATCCCCGGCAGTACACGGACCTGCCCAATCCCGTGGACGGCTCGATCGTCGCGCTGACCGCCGGCCAGCAGTCGATTGCCTGGCCGGTCGCCGGCCAGGTGCTCGCCGAACTGCTCCACTCGGCGGGCGGTGGCCAGGCGCCGCCGACCCTCAAGGCGGTCCTGGGCAGAGCGCAGGAGGGCCCGCCGCCCGGCGGGCCGGAGCGGTACAACGCGGCGGCGAACACGGCAACCCAGTGCAACGAGGATCCCAGCCGGCTCGACTTCGCCGACGCCTGGGCCGCATACCAGCGGATCCTCGCCAACAATCCGGTCACCGGCCGGATGAACCCGTTCTACGCCGGCTGCGCCGGGTGGTCGCTGCCCGTGCGGACCGCCCCGCTGCGCCGGACCGGTGGCTCGCTGGTGCTGTCCGGACACCGGTACGAAGGCGTCGCCCCGTACCAGTGGACGCTCGACATGCAGGCGCTGGTCGGCGGTCGAGTCTTCACCGTCTCCGATGACATCCACGGGTCGGTGCTGCAGGCGCCGGAGTGCGGCGGCGACATGGTGGGCTACTTCAACACCGGTCGGGTCGGAGCCGGCTGCGCGGGCATCACCACGCCGTCCTCCGCGAACCCGGCCGGTGCCGCGCCGCTGTCGTTCGCTGGGCCGGCCGGCAAGTTCTGACCTCAGTTTCCTCGAGGCACGGTCCCGGGCAGCCGATCGGCGGGCCCTGGACCGTGCCCGTCACCGTGGGTGGCGCCGGCGGTCTCAGCGGGTCTGGGCGCGGATCAGGCCGCACTCGTAGGCATAGATCACGGCCTGGACGCGGTCGCGCAGGCCGAGTTTGGTCAGCACCCGGCTGACGTGGGTCTTGACGGTGCCTTCGGACAGGTAGAGGCGATTGGCGATCTCAAGGTTCGACAGCCCGCGGGCCACCAGGCCGAGTACCTCGCGTTCGCGGTTGGTCAGCACGTCGGGGGCGACCGCGGGGGCTCGCCGCTCGGCGCCGGGATACACGTACCGCTCGAGGAGCCGGCGGGTCACCGTCGGCGCCACCACGGCGTCGCCGCGGGCGACCACGCGGATCGCCGAGAGCAGGTCGGGCGACAGGGTGTCCTTGAGCAGGAACCCGCTCGCGCCGGCCTGGAGGGCGGCGTAGACGTACTCGTCCAGGTCGAAGGTTGTCAGGACCAGGACACGGGAGGCGCCTTCGGCGGCGCGGATACGCCGCGTGGCCTCGACGCCGTCGACCCCTGGCATCCGGATGTCCATGAGCACGACGTCGGGGCGCAGCCGCTGCGTGACCGCGACCGCCTGGGCACCGTCGCCGGCCTCGCCGACGACCCTCATGTCGCCGGCGTTCTCCAGGATCATGCGGAAGCCGGTGCGGACCAGGGCCTGGTCGTCGGCGAGCAGGACGCTGATCACGCGTCCGGCTCCCCGGTCGGCAGCACCGCCCGTACCGCGAAACCCACCTCCGGCTCCGGGCCGACCTCCAGCCGGCCGCCGAGCAGGCGCACACGCTCACCCATCCCGCGCAACCCGTTGCCGGGCCGCCACTCGTCGCGGGCCGGCGTCGGCGTGCCGTTACTCGGCGATGTCTCGGTGATCTCGACGCCGACCTCGGCGTCGCCGTACCGGATGACGACCTCCGCCGCGGTACCGGTCCGGGCATGCTTCATCGTGTTGGTCAGCGCCTCCTGCACGATCCGGTACGCGGAAAGATCCACTGTGGATGGAATCGGGCGGGGGCTGCCGGCCAGCTTGAGCCGTACCGGGGTGCCGGCCTCGCGGACCCTGGCGACCAGGTCGGACAGGTGGGCGAGTCCGGGCTGCGGGTGCCAGTCGAGGTGAGCTCCGGCGCCGGCCCCGGAGCCCGCCTCGGCCAGCACCCGGCGCATGTCCGCCAGCGATTCCCGCCCGGTCCGGACGATCGTGTCCAGGGCCGTACGCGTGTCGGCCGGCCGGTTGTCCAGCGCGGCGGCGCCGCCCTGCGCCTGGATCACCATCACCGACAGCCCATGGGCCACGATGTCGTGCAGTTCCCGGCTGATCCGCCCCCGCTCGGCGGCCACCGCGAGCGCGGCCCGCTGGTCGCGCTCCCGCTCCAGATCGTCCGCGCGGGCGTGCAGCTGTACCAGGTACGCCCGGTGGCTGTGGCCCGCCGTGCCCACCGCCCACGGCACCAGCAGCGCGGATCCGAACACCACCAACTCACTCCAGGCACTGGACCAAGCGTCGTACCGCATCGTCGTGGCCGTCGGCCGGGCGCCGGGCCCGTTGGCGACCACTCCGTGGAAGAAGACTGGCAGCCCCGGCGGCGTCCGGCCGGCCGCCGTCGGCAGCAGCGCCCAGACTGTCACGAGCAGTAATAGGCCGATCATGATCGGCAACGAGACGGACCGGCCGTAACGGGCCGCGACCGTGTACAGGAGGATCGGCACGCCCAGGTCGACGGCCATGGGCGGGATGTCGAGAAGCAACTGCGCCGCGACGGCGGCGGCACACAACACCAGCAGCGGCACCGGCCACACCCGGCGGAGCGCCACCCCGGCCACGAGCACAGCGGTGGCGAGCCACCACAGCGGCACCCGCGCGCCGGCAGGACGGCCCTCCAGCGACCCGAGCAGGCCGGCCGGGCGGTTGACCAGGACACAGCCCGCGAGCAGCGCGAGGGCCAGCACCGCGTCCTGCCACACACGCTGGCGTCGCGCGGCGAGGGCCCGCGCCACCTGCGCATACTCCGCCATCACTCCGGCAGCCTACGTCCGCGGCCACGCGGGTCCGTCTGTCTTGAGAGGTATACCGGCGGCGGTTGGTGTCTGTCCTGCGCCAGACGCGGAGAGCGTGTTGCCGGGGCGAGGGTGGGTCCACGGATCGACTGTGAGGACGGTGGCGTGACCCGATGTTCTTCCTGACCTACCTACGCCGGGAGTTGCGGCGCCGCATGCGGCAGGCGGTCGTCACCGCCGCCGGGCTAGCCCTGGGGATCGGGCTGGTCCTCACCGTGACCGCGGCGTCATCCGGCGTGCGCGACGCCCAGGGCAGGGTGCTCGGCGCGCTCTACGGGCTCGGTACCGACATCACCGTGACCCCGATCGTGAGGCCGGCGAGCCACGCCCGCAGCCCGCCGTGGCGCTGACCCCCGGCAGCAGCCGCCGGTGCATGTGGCCGATTCGCTCGAAGTGGGCCGGGCTGGCGACGCCCTCCCTGGCGTCCGGCAGGGCCTCGAACTCCTTGGGGTACTTCGAGCGGTACGCGTACGGGTACCACACCCCGGACTTCGCGTCCTTCGGCCCGTTGCTGACCTGCGCGATGCGCTCGATCTGGTGGCGGTACAGGAAGTCGGCGAGGTCGGCGTCGCTGCTCACGTCGGCGTTGGCGAGCATCGCCCGCAGGTGCTCCACGTGCAGGATCCGCAGCGCCGGCGCCAGCCGCTCGGCGGGCAGCGCGATCAGCAGGTTCCAGGCGTCCAGCCACATCGAACCGCGGATCAGGTGACGATAACCCGGGCATTGACGGGCTCCGTCAACGCACTTGTCACGGCTTCTCAGCCGTAATTGTCACCTATCGATGTTTCAAACTTGTTGTCCTCGACTGAACCGCGGTCAGAATGTGGCGATCGGGTTGACCGGGCTGCCGGACGTACCGGCGAAGCGGACCGGCGCGACGGCGAGGTGGAAGTCCCACTGGCCGAGCTCGGCGGCCGTCGTCGCGCACGCCTCCAGGTCGCAGTTGTCGAGCAGCCACAGACCCATCGCGACCAGGCCCACGGTGTGAACGGGCATCGCCATGTCTTCATAGCCCGACGGCTGAACGTCCTGGGGGGTGTCGGCGCCGATCAGCGCGACCTGGCGTTCCCGCAGCCACGGCAGGCAGGACGCGTGCCAGCCAGCCTGCATGAAACCGCTGGTCGCACCGGCCTCGTGCCGGACACGGCCATAGCCGGTCCGCAGAAGTACCGCATCACCGGATCGCACCCGCACACCCTGGCGACGCTCCGCCTCCTCGAGATCTTCGACAAACACACCGTCGCCCGGTTCCAACCACGGCACATCGCGGGCCTTCGCGATGTCCAGCAGGACGCCACGCGTGACGATCCCGTTCGCCGCCGCCGTGACAGCACCCCACGCCGATCCCGTTGCGGCGTCGACCAGCGAGTGCGACCGGCCGTTGTACATCCTGCCGTCCCAGAAGATGTGGCACGGCGAGTCGACGTGGGTGATGGTGTTGCCGTGGAACAGGATGCCGAGCCGCTCGTTCGAATAGCCCCAGTGCCGGTCGTTGCGGAATCCCGGCAGCGGCATGTTCTCGGCACCCGGCATGTCGGCGAAGCGCGGACACGTCGTCGTCGACCGCTCCATCTCCTCCGGAACGGCCACCTCCCACCCGCACGACACGCTCCTGCCGCGACGCACAGCCCGCGCCGCCGCCAGCCGGACATCGTCGGTGATGTGGTTCAGAGTCCCGAGCTCATCGTCGCCACCCCACCGCCCCCAGTTCGACAGCGTGTCGAAGTACCCCAGCACCTCGTCCTGTGTGGGCATCCGTCGCCCTGCCGTCATCCCCCCATCGACTCCTCCCACTGCGCGGTCCTTGGCACCGCAGGCAGGTTATCCCGCGGCGCGTCGACATGGCCGACACCATGATCCCCACCACCCCGAGGGCGAAGACCTGGCTGGACGGCCTCCCAGCCTTCGACGCGCGACCACTCAGAGAAGGGAGCCATGAGCGGATGGTGACCGTTGATGGGATTGGCCTGCGGTCGAGTGTCAGGTGTTTCGCAGTATCAAGCGTTCAGCGGTGGTGACCATGAGGTCGGCGACCGTGTCGGCGGGAAGGCCGCGTCCGGCGTAGAGCTGGTCGAAGAACTCGAAGCCGGTGACCGTCCACAGCAGGTGGACTGTGTCGGTGGGGGTCAGGCCGGGACGGAGCGCGCCCTGGGCGGCCAGGCGCTCGGCGTGCCAGGCCAGGCCGGTGGCACGGCCGTTGCCCATGCGTTCCACCACGCCGCCGACGTCTTGGGGATTCAGTGCCGCCATGGAGTAGAGCACCCGCAGTACCTGACGGTGCTCGGCGAAGAGGGGAACCGCGGTTCGGATCGACGTTTCCAGGGCCCGTCGGGCGTCGGGGTCGCCTGCGCCGTCGGGCAGGCGGTCGAAGCCACCGCGCTGGCGCAGGTCATCGCCGAGGGCGTCGAACAGTCCGGCACGTGAGCCGAACACCAGGTAGACGGTTGATCGCGACACCTGTGCCATGGTCGCGATCCGTTCAATGCTGACCGGTTCGGTCGGCGCTTCGCACAGGCGTTGGTACAGCGCGTCCAGAACGCGGCGCCGGGTCTGCTCGGCGGCCTCGGCCCGCAGCCGCTGCTCGTATTTCCGGTTGGCCATGGCTTCGGATCCTATCTTTGGCTTGACAGTCAGTCCAGCTAAAGACAGTATGTACAGTCAAAGACATAGTGTCCGATGAAGTGGAGCATGCTTGTGGATCTGCGGTTGAACGGAAAACGCGCCCTGGTGACCGGCAGCACCAGCGGCATCGGGCGGGCCATCGCGATCGCCCTCGCCGCCGAGGGCGCGGCCGTCCTGGTACACGGTCGCGACACCCAGCGGGCGAAGGCGACGGCCGACGAGATCGCCGCCACCGGCGGCGCCGCCTCGATCGTGCTGGCCGACCTGACTCACGACGCCGGCGCGGGGCTCGTCGTGTCCGCCGCCGATGACTTCGGCGGCATCGACATCCTGGTCAACAACGCCGCCGCGACCGGCAGCGACCAGGGCTGGCTGGCCGGCGGCCCCGCCGAATGGCTCGACCTCTACAACACCAACGTGGCCTCCGCGGTCCGGCTCATCGGCGCGCTGACCCCGCCGATGCGAACGGCCGGATGGGGCCGAGTCATCCAGATCAGCAGCGCCGCCCACCCCTACCCGCTGCCAATGAGAGCGGCCTACAGCGCGACCAAAGCCGCACTGTCCAACCTCACCGTGAGCCTGTCCAAGGAACTGGCCGGGACCGGGATCACCGCCAACACCATCAGCCCGGGCCCCACCCTGACCGACGGATTCCGCGACCTCGCCCTGACCTTCGCCCGCCACCACGCCATGGGAGACGACACCGACGCCGCCACCCGCGCCCTAATCGACGGCCCACTGGCCAACCCCTCAGGCCGCCTCACCCGACCCGAGGAGATCGCCGCCCTGACCACCCTGGTCGCCAGCCCACTTAGCGCCTCCATCAACGGCGCCAACCTCCGCATCGACGGCGGCTTCACCCCCACAGTCAACTGACCACCCCCCACCACCCCAACCCACTACCCTACGGCCCTCCTCCCCGACACCAGTTGACACAGAAGGGACCCAGATCCGGGCGTTCCTCACCGCTGGCCCTGGCGAAGCCGCAGGTCGTCGCGGTTCCCATGTGTGGCGTATCCCCCCAGGGGTTCGAACCTGCGCAGGCTCGGCGTCCGGGCTCAACCCGGGCCGGATGGGTATGGGCGGATGGTCGCAAGCGGATAGCCGGACAGGTCCAGTGCAGCAAGTTGTCACGGGTTGCCGGTCGGGCGTGGGTACCTGGACAAGTCACTGACAAATGACGGACAAATAGTCTTCGACCTCTTGATCAGTATCCGATGTGGACCCCGATGTGGTACCTGAGCCGGGGCGCTGGGACAGCCTGATGGCCTGTCGCGGGGCACCGCGGTGGACTGAGGATCCAGTGTCCTTAACGGACGTGGGGGTTCAAATCCCCCTTCCCGCACCACGTCTGACCATCGACGCCAGCCTGCACCGCCACCGTGCTGACCCGGCAGCGCTGACGCACTGGGCGCAGGAGGGCCACTGCGCTGGTGGCCAAGCACCCCGCCGTACAAGGATCGCCCGCCCTGCCGGCCAGGGCGGAGAAACGACGTCGGGATGCGGCACGCCGCTCGGTCCCGTCGGTTCATGTTTCGGTTACGGTGTCGCGGTGAGTGCGACCTCGCAGCGGCCTCGGCGGGCGGAGCCTTCCGTACCGCCGGAGCAGGGCCGGGTGGCTGGCCGGCCGCCGTGGCCGGAGTGGGTGCCGGGAGCGGGGTTGGTGGCGGCCGCGGTGCTGCTGCTGCGGCCGGATCTGAAACCGTTGTGGGATACGGGTGCCGCGAAGACCTGGCTGACGGTGTTCGTGTCGGTGGTGGTGCAGGCGATCCCGTTCCTGACGCTGGGTGTGGTGGTGAGCGCCGCGCTCGCCGTCCTCGTGCCCGCTGACCTGCTGGCTCGGCTGGTGCCGCGGCGTGCTGGGGTGGCGGTGCCGCTGGCCGGCGCGGCCGGCGCGCTGCTGCTCGGCTGCGAGTGCGGGTCGGTGCCGATCGCGGGACGGCTGCTCGCCCGTGGTGTGCCGGCCGGGGTGGCGTTGGCGTTCCTGCTGTCAGCACCGGCGATCAACCCGGTGGTGCTGGTGGCGACGGCGGTGGCGTTCCCGGGTCAGCCGGAGATGGTGGTGGCGCGGCTGCTCGCCTCGCTGGCGGTGTCGGTGCTGACCGGTCTGCTGTGGACCCGGCTGGGCCGGCTTCCAGGATGGCTGCCGAGGGTGGCGGCGCGCCGGGCGGCGGCCGGCGACGGTCCGCGCTGGGCCGCGCTGGCGACCGCGGCACGGGAGGACTTCATCCAGGCCGGCGGGTTCCTGGTGGTCGGCAGCCTGACCTCGGCCACTCTCAACGTCACGCTGCCGCGCGGGTTCCTGACCGGGTTGGGTGGGCAGGGCGTGCTGTCGGTGGCGGTACTCGGCCTGTTCGCGGTGCTGCTGGCGATCTGTTCGGAGGCGGACGCGTTCATCGCCGCCAGCTTCACCGCCTTCTCCCCGACCGCCCGGCTGGCGTTCATGGTGGTCGGGCCGGCCATCGACGTGAAGCTGTTCGCCCTCCAGGTCGGGGTGTTCGGCCGCTCGTTCGCGGTCCGGTTCGCCCCGGTGGTGCTCGCCGTCGCGCTGCTGGCCAGCCTCGGCGTCGGGGCGGTGCTGCTGTGAGGCCCCGCGTGCAGGCGCTGCTGCTGTGGCTGATCGGGCTGGTCATCCTGCGGATCAGCCTCGCCGACCTGTACCTGCGGTTCGTCCGTCCGGTGATGCGGCCCTATCTGATCGCGGCGGGCGCGTTCCTGGTGCTGCTCGGCTTCGCCAACCTGCTCCTCGACCACGACGACGAGCACGACCACGACGGTCACCGGCACCGGTCGAGGGCGGGCTGGCTGCTGCTGGCCCCGGTGACCGTGCTGGTCCTGGTACTGCCGCCGGCGCTCGGCGCCGGCGCCGCCGCGCACAGCCGGCCGCCGGCCTTTCCCGAGGGCTCCGCCGACCTGCCGGCGCTGCCGGTCGGCCGGCCGGTGCCGGTCACCTTCCTCGGGTACGTCCGCCGCGCCACCGAGGCTCCGGCCACGCTCACCGGCCGCACGCTGCGCCTGGAAGGATTCGTGACCCCCCGCCGCGCGGGCGGGTACTACCTGACCCGCATGGTCATCACCTGCTGCGCCGCCGACGCGGCCGCGGTACGGATCGCCGTCCTCGGCCCGCGCGCCGGCGGCTACCCGGCCAACACCTGGCTTCAGATCACCGGCCAGTTCGTCCCCGGCACCGACGGCGACCCGGACCAGCTGATCACCCGACTCCAGGCGGCGAGCGTGCGGCGCGTCCGGCCACCGCACAACCCCTACGACCACTGAGCGGGTCAGGCAGCGGCCCGGCGGGTGACCAGCGGGGCAAGGACCAGCGAGAGCGTGAAGCACTCCCCCGCCGAACGACTCCGGCTCCCGGCCGCATGCCGTGCGCCATCACCCGGCCGCGGTCGATGACCGTGATCTCGTCGGCCAGCACGTCGGCCTCCTCCAGGTACTGCGTGGTCACCAGCACCGTGACCCCGTCCCGGACCAGCGATCGGATCATCCGCCACACTTCGGCACGCCGGATCGGGTCCAGCCCGGTCGTCGGCTCGTCCAGGAACAGCACGCCCGGCCGGCCCACCAGGCCGGCGGCCAGATCCAGCCGGCGCCGCATCCCACCTGAGTACGTCGCCACCCGCCGACCGGCCGCCTCCGCCAACCCGAACCGCTCCAGCAACTCGGTCGCCCTGTCCACCGCCGCGTACTGGCCGGTCAGCCCGATCAGCCGGCGTACCCGCGCCGCCTCCCGCGCCACATCCAGCCCGCCGACCGTGGCCCGCCCGGCATCCGGCCGTACCAGCGTCGCCAGCACCCGCACCGCCGTCGTCATCCCGGCCCCGTTCGGACCCAGCACCCCTAGCACCGTGCCGGGACGCCTAATCAGATCCACCCATCGACCGGCCGCGCCGCCTCGGAGTCATCTCGTGCGGCAAAGGGCACTTGTCAGCAGACTGAACGCTTGTTTAGCATACTGTACGTGCGTACAGGACCCGGCGACCTCACCGCGAAGGCGCAGATCAGGAACGCCGCGCTGGCGCTGTTCGCCGCACGGGGGCCGGAGGGGGTGAGCGTCCGGGAGATCGCGGCGGCGGCCGGGGTGTCACCCGCCCTGGTGGTGCACCACTTCGGTTCCAAGGACGGCCTGCGGGCCGCGGTCGACGAGCACGTCGGCGCCATCTTCGACGGCTTCCTGGCCGCGCTGGACGGTGTCGACTGGACCGGCGAGGAGGCTGGCGGCTCGCTCGCCGAGTTGTTCGTGGCCGGCCTGCCGCCGGACTCGCCGGTACCGGCCTACCTGCGGCGGCTGCTGCTGTCCGGCGACCCGGCCGGGCGGGTGCTGTTCGAACGCTGGTACCAGGTGAGCCGGCAGGCGGTGGAGGCGATGGTCGCCACGGGAATCATGCGACCGTCCTCGGACCCGGCAGTGATGACCGCGTTCCTGGCGGTCAACGACCTGGCCGCGCTGCTGTTGCGCGACCATCTCGCCGCGGTGCTCGGGTTCGACCCGCTCACGGTGAGCGGGATGACCCGCTGGGCGGAGCAGGTCCTGGATGTGTACCGGAACGGAATTTTCGTCGCGGAGGAGGCGAGCGAGGAGTGACGGTGAGCCGGAGCGAGGTCGCGATCAGCGCGGCCGGCCTGACCAAGCGGTTCGGGCAGGTCACCGCCGTGTCCGGGCTGGACCTGTCGGTCCGGCCGGGCGAGGTGCTGGGTTTCCTGGGCCCGAACGGGGCTGGCAAGACCACCACCATCCGGCTGCTGATGGGCTTCCTGCGGCCAAGCGCCGGCAGCTGCGCGGTGCTGGGCGGCAGCCCGCGGCGGGAACCGGCGCTGCGCCGGCGGATCGGGTACCTGCCCGGCGACTTCCGCGCCGAACCGCACATGACTGGCGCGGAACTGTTCACCTGGTTCGGCCGGCTGCGCGATGACCACTCCCCGGCCCGGGTGGACGAGCTGGTCGAACGGCTGCGCCTGGATCCCTCCCGCAGCTTCGGCACGCTGTCGAAAGGCAACCGGCAGAAGGTCGGCCTCGTCCTGGTGTTCTGCCACCGGCCCGACGTGCTGATCCTGGACGAGCCCACCACCGGCCTGGACCCGCTGCTGCAACGGGAGTTCCTCGCCCTGGTCCGCGAGGCCGCCGACGACGGCGCGGCGGTCCTGTTCTCCTCACACGTCCTCCCTGAGGTGGAACGCGCCGCGCACCAGGTCGCCATCATCCGTGCCGGTGAACTGGTCACCCACTCCGGCGTACCCGAACTGCTGGACCGCGCGCGACAGCGCTTGCGGCTGCGGTTCACCGGGCCACCGCCGAAGGACCTGTTCGACGGCGTGCCCGGCGTCACCGAATCCGAAATCGACGGGCAGGTGGCGACCGTGACCGTGGACGGCGCCGTCGGCCCGGTGCTGCGCGCCGCCCTCGACGGACCCGGCCAGCCCGACAGGCCCGATCTGGTCAGGGTCAGCCCGGTCGGCGACGAGTTGGAAGACCTGTTCGCCTCCCTCTACACATCCGAGGAGCTGACATGACCGCCGCCATACTCACCCAGGCGGTGCGCCGCCGCCGTACCGGCCTCGCCGGCTGGAGCCTCGGCCTGATCGGCATGTGCGGGCTGCTCGCGGTGGCATACCCCACCGTCCGGGACAACCACGAACTGGACAAGACCTTCGGCAACCTACCCGCCGGCGTGAAGACCATCCTCGGCCTGCACGGCGCGGCCGGGCTCACCTCCCCAGCCGGCTACCTGAACAGCCAGTACTTCGCCAACATCCTGCCAGTCATGTTCCTGGTCTTCGGCCTCGGCGTCGCGGCCTGGGCGGTCAGCGGCGACGAGGCCGCCGGCACCCTGGAACTGCTGCTGGCCAACCCGGTCAGCCGCGCCCGTGTCGCCGCGGAACGAGCCGGCGCGCTGCTGGCCATGCTCGCCGGCCTCACCGCGGTCGCCGCGGCCGCCCTCGCCGCCATGGCCCCGGCCGTCCGCCTGGACAAGGGCCTCTCCCCGACGCGGATCGCCGCCGCCACCGCCGGCTGTGCCCTGCTCGCCGGCTGCTTCGCCGCCCTCACCTTCGCCGTCGGCGCCGCCACCGGCAACCGGTCCGCCGCCCTCGCCGCCGGCACCGGCACGGCGGCCGCCGGATACCTCGTCGAGGGCCTCGCCGCCCAGGTCCACCCGCTGCGGCCGGTACGCACTCTGGACCCCTGGCACTGGCTGCTCGACCACGACCCGCTCAGCCACGGCCTCGCCTGGCAGACCTGGGTGCTTCCGCTGGCCACCGCCGCCGTCCTGATCGCCGCTGGTACCGCCGGCTTCGCCCGCCGCGACCTGCACTGATCAACCCGGCGTCCGTTGCACAGGTGACCGGCTGACCATCACGGTCAGCGACGACGGTGTCGGGGTGCGAGCGAAGCGGCGGGGACCGGCCTGGACGGCATCCGCCGCCGAGCCCGGGCGCTCGACGGCACGATGCTGGTCACCAGCCCGGCCGGCGGGCCGACCGCCGTCACCGTGGAGGTCCCGTGCGGGTGGTGATCGCCGAGGACAACGTCCTGCTGTCCACCGGGCTCGAGCTGCTGCTGACCAGCAAGGAGTACGAGGTCGCGGCCGTCGCGCCCGCCGCCGACGCCTTCCTCGCCGCGGTTGACGAGCACCGGCCCGACGCCACCATCGTCGACGTCCGGCTGCCGCCGTCGTTCCGCGACGTGGAACTGCCACAGTGGACCGACTTCCGGCAGGATCACCGCGTTCAGCCGCCGTACCGGCCGTCCCGGCGCCGTCCCGGACCGCTCCCGGGACGGCGCGTAGCCCGGGCGGGGTCAGGTCGCGGTGGGCATCCGGAGGACGAGTGGCTGGTCCACGTTGAGATGGTCGCGGCTGGCCTCGCCGACCACCCAGGCCAGGCCGCCGGGGTGGCCGGCGACGCCGTGCAGGCCGCCGGTGCCGTTGACGGCCGGTACCGGCACCTGGGTCCAGGCCTGGCCGTCCCAGCGCAGGCTGACCGGATCGCCGCCGTCACCGCCGACCGCCCACACCTGGGTCGCGGAGACCGCGGCGACGCCGTCGAGCCTGCCGTCGGCCGATGCCAGCGGCTGCGCCGCGACCGTCCACGCGGTACCGTCCCAGCGCAGCAGGAGTGGGTGGCCGTCGTGGTCGCCCACAGCCCACGCGTCGGTCGCCGACACCGCGCTCACCGACGCCAGCCGGCCGTCCTCCGTTACCGGGAGCGGCACGTCCTGCCACTGCCCGTCCTGGTAGCGGCGGGCGATCGGGCGGGTGCCGGCGAAGACGTCCCCGCTGGACCCGACGGCCCACAGCCCGCCCGCGCCGGCGGCGGTCACGTCCAGCAGCGGGTTGTACAGGTTCGGGCCGGGAGGAACGAACGCCTCATGCCAGCTCGTGCCGTCCCAGTGCAGGGCGAGCGGGTTACTGCCCTGGCCAGGGAGCTCGTACTCCCCCACAGCCCACACGTCGGACGGCCCAACCGCGACGACCGAGTAGAGCCGGTGTGCCAGGCCGGTGCCGTGCGGGTTCGGGCTGGGCACGAGCTGCCAGCGGGTGCCGTCCCAGTGGTACACCAGGGTCCGGTAGCTGCCGCTGAGACCGCCAATCAGGCCAGCCTCGCCGACGGCCCACACGTCGTCGTCGGCCCGCGCGCTGATCCCGTGCAGCTCGATGTCGTCCTTGGGCGCCCCGTTCGGGCTGGTGTCGTCGACCGGCAGCGGCAGGTCCTGGCGCCGCCAGGCCGCGCCGTCCCAATGTTGCGCGAGTGGCCGGCGGAGCGCCCCGTCGTGGTAGGTGCCCACGGCCCAGGCGGTGGTGTCGGCGAGCGTGGACACGTCGGCCAGGGACTGGTCGCCGTACCCGGCGCGGGCGGTCCTGACCACCTGCCAGGAGGCGCCGTCCCAGCGGGCGACCAGGCCCGCGAAGTCGCTCCGGCCGACGGCCACGACGTCAGTGGCCGAGCGGGCGACCACCTGGTACAGCTCCTCGTTGCGCCTGGTGGTCGGCGGGCCTGGCACGGCGGTCCAGGTTGAGCCGTCCCAGTGTTCGGTGAGGATCGCGCCGTTGGTGTTCCCGACGGCCCAGGCATCCCCCGCGGGGGTGACGGTCACGCCGTCGAGCTGGTTCTGGTGGGCGGCCGGGCTGGGGCTCGGCACGACCGTCCAGCGAGTGCCGTCCCAGTGCATCGCCACGGTGGTGCTGTTGTCGGCGGTGCCGACCGCCCACAGGTCGCCGGGGCTGGCGCCGGCCACGGCGCGCAACTCGGTGGACCGGGCGCCGACCACGTCGGGGCTGGGCACGGTACTCCAGAACCGCCCGTCCCAGTGAAGGGTGAGGCTGTGCGAACCGATCGTGCCGACCGCCCACACGTCGGTCGACGACAGTGCCAGCAGGCCGGTCAGCTTGCCGTGAGCGACGTTGCCGACCGGGATCTCGCGCCAGCCGGTGCCGTCCCAGTGGTCGACCAGCGCGCCCGAGGTCTGCTGCCCGACCGCCCACACGTCGGTGGGCGAGACCGCGGCGACGGCGTTGAGGTGGTGGAACGGGCCGGCGTCCGGGTGCGGGTAGGCGGTCCACTGGCCGCCGTGCCAGCGCTGGATGAGGCTGCCCACCACCCAGACGTCATCTTGTGTGGCTGCGGCGACCGCCTGCGACGGGGTGACCGAGCCGTCCTGGGTACCCCGCGGCGCGGGGATCGCCGTCCACTGGCTGCCGTCCCAGCGGTGCAGGAGTTGCTCGTCGCTGCGGGCATCGGTGTCCAGGTCGAGCCCGCGCTCGCCGTGTCCTGCCACCCACAGCCGGCCGCCGGAGTCGAGCGCCATCCCCTCATACGCCGTGTTGCCGGAACCGCTGTCGGGCGTCGCCACCTGCTCCCAGGCTGGCGTGGCCGCCCGCGCCGATCCGGCCGCTGATATCGCCCCACCCACCATCCAACACAACGCCGCGGCCACGGCGACGTTCCGCCGCGACCGGCCGCCGCGTGATCTTGCCGACATTGAACCCTTCCCTTCTCGATGCGGACCCTGATGATCACGCTATGCATCCACATCAGACAGAAGAGTTATCGATGCCTTACGTATAACGAATGTCAACGATCTGTAATCAAGATGACAGTCCCGACGAAGCGTCCTGGTCGGGCCGAAGACCGAGCGTGGCCGCGCGAGCCGTCTCATGGCGGAGCCGAAATTGCCGACGCTGACGCGGTCCCTCCACCCGGCGACGACGCGGACCTTGACGATTGCCTTTGCAGCCCCACTACCTGATAGCCGGGATCTCTCCGGCAGCGGCGCACTTGTTCCGAACCCTGACAGCCGTAGATCACACCGAACGCGGCAGATCCGGACGTTGGGACTTAGTAGGTCGTCCGCTGCCTCATTTCTGTTCGAGAGTTGTCGCTGTCACCGTTGCTCCCGCAGGGGCCAACTCATCACAGCTGACTGCTGTCGCGGTAAGACGGAGTGTTTCGGCGTCATTCACATAATCCACCCTCGGGCCTGGCCGACCAATGGGAGCAGGCACTCCCGCGCCATCGGGTGCGGGCCTGCTTGATCGGCGACTGAATCAAGGCTTCGCTGCTGAATCCGGAACCGGCGGCGCCATTATCACCCCGTCAGGAAATACGATGTGCTCGGCACCGCGGATGACGAAGCGCCACGCCTCGAGTTTGTAGGTCCGGGCTGGAAATACCCTGATCTCCAGATCCTGGCTCAGCTCCAAGCAGAGGTCCCCGAGCTCGTTGACATTCACGGTCTCCACGAGAACGGCGCGCGTGGACAGGATTTGGTCGAGAGCTTCGGAACGGCGGTCGTAGATGACGCGGTACTCGGTATCCGAGGATCTGGTCGTCTCGCGGCGTAGGTCTTCGGAGCCCAATAGGACAGAATCTCTTCGTGATAGCCGGAATGGGCACTGGACGTGCAGCGCGTACTCGCTGCTTACTTTGTAATCGCCATTAACTTCGTCTGGTGACGACAGGTCTCGGCCGAAGGCCAGGATCGCCATGTCCAGGGCGCGCCCGATGCCCGTGAAAGGCGTTCCGATCAGCCGATCAAGGAGTGGACTGACCTCTTCAACTACGAACATCAGCACTCATTCCCATACCTGTTGACGAATTCATCGACGATTTCATGATAGCCGAGACCCCTCTTGGTGATCTCTTCGTGTACCGCACGCCTCTCCTCAGCCGTGAGCGGCCGGCCAATGCGGCGCTCAGCTTCATTCACGGCGTCATTCCAGGACTTCTGCTGTGCCTCGCGGGACCGCGGAGAGTTGTATCCATCATCGTCCGCATCTCCGGAGTCCCACTCCTCCTGTAGGTTCTTCCATGCCTCTTCCCAGTCGATTCCTCCGTTCGTCTCACCATCACTGTGGACGAGGACCGGCGTCCGTGGCCGCGGACTTAGCTGCCTGGCGCGGGGTGGTAGGCGTTCCGGCCAGCCATCGTCAGCCGGATGTTCCCGGCCGCTACAGCCTCCACGACCTGCTGCGCGACTATGCGGCTGAGCAAGCCCCGAGCAAGCCCCGAGCAAGCCCCGAGCAAGCCGCCGCTTCCCGACGGGCGGCAATGTGATCATGTGAGGTGGTGGCACGGCGGCGTGTGCGTCGTCAACTCGACGGCCGGGCGCTCAGCACGCCAAGATGGGCCGCATGCGGGAGGTCGCGATCACCACCGACGTCATCCGGCTTGGCCAGTTCCTCAAGCTCGCCGGCATGGTGGACGTCGGTTCGGACGTGAAGGCCCTCCTGGCAGAAGGCGAGGTGGAGGTCAACGGTCTGCGGGAGGTGCGCCGCGGCCGGCAGCTCGTGCGCGGCGACGTGGTCGCCATCGGCGAGGTCGAGGTACAGGTGGGGTGACCGCCCGCCGGGTCGGCCGGTTCCTCGATACGCTCCAGGTATCGGCGGACCACCGGGACGACCGCCGCGCCCGCCGCCGATGGCAGCGACCGGAGCTGGAGCAGCATCTCCCGCTGGATCGTCGGGTCGTCGTCCGCCAGGGCCGTGGCCACCAGCTCGGACCAGGTGTCGCCGGCGCTGGCCTCGCGCGGGGCGAAGAAGGTGAGCTGCTTGCAGCGAGCGATGCGGTGCAGCGCATTGACGAGCCGCTTCGCGGTCTCCTCCCCCGACGTGTTGATGAGGGTGCCGAGCGGGACGGCGAGCAGAGCCACGTCGGTGCGTGTTCTGCGGCCTGCCGTACCGGGCTCTTGGGCTGGCCAGCGGCGCCGGCTGTCCGGATCGCGACTGATGCTTTGGCCTTGACCGTCCTCAGGTCCGCGTTGGCGGCTGCTGGTCAAGGCCTGCGAGTTTGGCGAGAACGGTGTCGGTGTCGGGGTGACCGAGGTCGGTGAAGATGTCCACGGCGTGTTGCCAGGTGATCCGGGCAGCTGTGAGGTTGCCTGCACCATGATGGGCGTTGCCGAGGTGATCGAGGGCGGCGCCTTCGCCGTAGCGATCATCGTACTCGCGGAAAAGGTCCGCGGCGCGCTGGAAGCAGTCGACTGCTTGCAGGTGGTGGGCGAGGTGCTGATGGGCGTAGCCCACGCAATCCCAGGCGTTGGCCTCTCCACGGCCATCGATCCCTCGGAACATGGGGATGGCTTGATGACAGGAGACGAGGGCCTGCTCGTGGTCGCCGAGCTGGGCGTGGCGCCAACCAACTGAGGCGAGAGCCCAGGCCTGCCCACGCTGGTCTCCCACGGCGCGGAACAGGACGAGCGATTGCTGAGCGCATTCCAGGGCCTGCTCTACATTGCCCTGCCGTTCCCAGTACCAGTCGAGGCAATGGTGGGTGAGCGCCTGGCCCAGCAGGTCGCCGGCATCGGTGTAGAGCGCCATGGCGCATTGCAGTTGATGGTAGGCGTCGGAGTGGCGATTGAGCCGCATGTCGGTGTCGGCGAGGCTGCGGTGAGCGTATGCCTGGGCGGGCGGGTTGGCGAGCCCCTTGGCGGCGTCCAGGGCGGCGTACCAGGCAGCGACTCGGTCGTACCAATGGCCATGTAAGTCGAGAAATGTGTCCAGAACATACGCCAGATGCCAGGTCTGGGTGTCGAGCCTGGCGCTGGCTGCGTGCGCGGCCGCGGCGAGCAGGACGAGGCGCTCGGCGGTGAGCCAGACCATCGCTTGCGTGCGATTGGTGAAGTGCTCGGGACTGGTGCCGGGTGTGAGCGCGGGGAAGGGAAGGGCGATCGGATGCCGGACTGGCTCCAGGTAACCATCGGCGATGCGGGCGGTGTGAATGTAGTGGTCGAGTAGCCGCGTAGTGGCCTCCCGACGTCCGGCGGGCGTCTCGTGGGTGTGGGTGAGGTCGGCGGCGTAGGCGCGGAGCAGGTCGTGGAAGGTGTACCGGCTGGAGAGGTGCTCGGTTATCAAACCGGTGCGGGCCAGTTCGGCCAGCAACCGCCGCACCTGCGCCAGTGGCAGGCCAGCCAGGCTCGCCGCCGCCGGAGCGGAGGTGTCGGGGCCGGGGTGCAGACCGAGCAGCCGGAACAGTCTGGCCGCAGGAGGGGTGAGGGTGGTGTACGACCAGGAGAACACCGCACGTACCCGGCCGATCATGTCGTCGGAATCGTTCAGTGCGGGTTGACCGGCGGCGTCGGCCAGCTCGGCTGCCAATGCGGCCAGGGGGAAGCTGGGGTGGGTGGCGGCGCGGGCGGCGACCAGTGCCAGCGCCAGCGGCAGCTGCGCACACTCCCTGATGATGCCCTCGACGGCGTCCGGCTCGGCTGCGACTCGGCTCGGGCCGAGTCGGCGTTCCAGCAGCTCGCGCGACTCCTCGTTGGTGAGCAGGTCCAGGGGTAGCGGGTGTGCGCCGTCGGCGACCAGGCCCGTGAGCAGGTTGCGGCTGGTCACCACGGCGAGGGCGGTGCCGGTGCCGGGCAGCAGGGGGCGGGCGTGGTCGGCGTCGCGGGCGTTGTCGATCAGCACCAGCACCCGCCTGCCGGTCAGCAGACTGCGGTAGAGGGCGGTTTGGCCGTCGATGTCGGCCGGGATCCGCTCGGGCGGCACGCCGAGGGCGGTGAGGAATCCGCGGACTGCCGCGGCCGGCTCCATGATCTGCCCGCCGGGGTCGAACCCGCGCAGGTTCACATGCAGCTGCCCGTCGGGGAACCGGTGAGCGACCCGGTGGGCCCAGTGCACCGCCAGCGCGGTCTTACCAACGCCCGCGGTGCCCGACACCGCCGAGATCACCACCGCGGTCGACTGGCCGGAGGCGGCGGTCAGCAGTCCATCCAGGTGGTGTAGTTCGGTGTCCCGACCGGTGAACAACGGCGTATCGGGCGGCAGTTGGCCCGGCACGGCCGGCGCCGCCGTCGGCAGCGCGAGGGTAACCTGCGAGTCGATCAGAGTGACGGTGGACCGGGCGCCCGGACCGATCGCAATGCCTACGCCGCTCACGTCGCGGGTGGTCACCGTGGCATCCGGGGGACTGGTGGGGTCAGGCCCGGCGGTCACTGCTGCTCCTGGGCCTTGTCACCGCGGATGGCCGCGGCGATCTTGCGCACCGTCGTGGCGACGCCCGCCACGGGGTTGAGCAGCACCGTGGCGGTGACGTCCAGGACGTCGGGTGCGATCGCCTTGAGCGTCTTCAACAGGTGCGCGAGCCGGCCGAGGTCAGCCTCCTCGCCCCTGGCTGCCTCCTGCTCGACCTGGGTGACCGTCCGCGCCAGTTCGATCTTGTCGACTTCGTGGTCGGCCGAGCGGCGCTCGATGTAGGTCAGCACGGTAGCGAAGAGGGGCTCCAGCTCTTGGGCGAGTACGCCGTGCTGCACGACCGCGCTGGCACTGTGGCCGATGGCGATGCCGGTGCCAGTGACGTTGTGGGTCGTTACGCTCCCAGCCACGGGCGCCGCGGTCGGCGTGCCACACACCGAGCAGTACCGTGCCGCGGACGGCAACTCCGTACCGCAATCGATGCAATGCATGGTGCCCGCATGTTATAGCCCGGACCTGGCCGGTGGAAGCGGACCGTAACATGGAAAGTACGCCTCGAATTCGTTCGTAGCGTGCTGCCCGGCCGCTGAGTTCCGTCAGTCTGACAGCAGCCTGCGCATCGCACGTCCTACGCCGCGGAGCGCGCGGTCGATGTCCGTGCCGAAAGGGTTGTCCTGGACCAGGTAGGTCCACGTAGCGGTGGGCCGTTTCAGGCCGGCCGCGTTGAGATCGGCGCCGTAGGCCGTGATGGGTACGGTCTTGAAGCTCTCGGCGGACTGCTCCTCGACGGTTCTGAGCACGTTGGCGAAGGCGAGGGCCGTCTCCTTGCGAAATTCCTCCAGCGGATTGAGCCCGTGCCCCAGCCCGCGCAGGTGGATTCCCTCCCGGAGGTCGGCCAGGTACGCCAGGTGATCCGCCCATGCCCGGTCCAGGTGCCAGAGGGTGATCTGGCGGGCGGCGTCCTCGAGCACCTCGTCGGAGGCGACGGCGCGCAGCGCGGCGAAGCGATTCGGGCACCGGCGGGCGAGGGCGCGCAGTGCCGCGTCGGTGCGCAGCACCCGGTCGCGTTCGGCCAGCACGATCTTGCGCTGGCCATCGATGCGCTCGTTGTACCGCCAGGTGTTGCGGTGGATCTCCAGGCTGACGCCCTCGGCGACGCGCTGCGCGTGGGCGAGTGTCTCGAGCGCCCCGGCGTCCGTTGTCCTGCCGTCCTTGCCGATCGCCGCCGGCGGCCTGGCGTCCGGCACGTGCTGGGTGATGAGCTCGTCCTGCATGCTGGCGAAGAACACCGAGCTGCCCGGGTCTCCCTGGCGCCCGGCCCGCCCGCGCAGCTGCTGGTCGAGCCGGCTGCTGCCGTGCCGGCCAGCGCCTATCACGTGCAGCCCGCCGAGCGCGGCGATCTCGCCCTGGTCGCCCGACGCGCCGCCGAGCCGGATGTCGGTGCCGCGGCCCGCCATCTGGGTGGAGACCGTGACGGCGTCGCGGGTGCCGGCTTCGGCCACGATCGCGGCCTCTTCCGCGTCGTTCTTGGCGTTGAGCACGACGCAGCTCAGCTCGGCCTGCCTGAGCCGCTCCGCGATCCGTTCGGACTCGGCCACGTCCAGGGTGCCGATCAGGACAGGCCGGCCGGTGGCGTGGACCGCCGCGGCGTGCTCGGCGAGCGCTGCCTCCTTCCGCTCCGCGGTGGCGTACAACCGGGTCGGTTCGTCGGTACGCACGCACGGTCGGTTCGGCGGGACCACCACGATCTCCAGCCCGTAGAACTCGCGGAGCTGCTCACCCGCGGCCACGGCCGTGCCAGTCATGCCGCACACCGTGGGGTACCGTCCCACCAGCGACTGGATCGTGATGCTGTCCAGGATCTCGCCGCTCTGGCTGGCGGCCAGCCCTTCCTTCGCCTCGACCGCCGCGTGCAGCCCGTCCGGCCAGCGCTGCAGCCGGGCGACCCGGCCGCGAGACGGGTTGACGAGCTCCACCTTGCCGTCCCGCACGATGTAGTCCAGATCGCGGCGGAGCAGCGCTGTGGCGTAGAGGGCCACATTGACCCTGGTCAAGGTGGCAAGGTGCGGCTCGGTGTAGAGATCGATCCCGCCGAGGGCGGCCTCGACGGCGCGTGTTCCGCGATCCGTCAGGTGGACGTTCCGCCCGTCCTCATCGGCCCGGTAGTCCACGTCGGGCCGCAGCCCGCGGACGATTTCCGCAATCTCCAGGCCTGTTTCTCCCTCGTCGGCGGCGCCCGCGAGCACCAGCGGCACGAGCGCCTCGTCGACGAGCACCGAGTCGGCCTCGTCGATCAGCGCGATGTCCGGGACGCCCGCGACGATCCCGGCGACGCTCGTCGCCAGCCGGTCCCGCAGCACGTCGAAGCCGAACTCACTCACCGGGGCGTAGGTCACCTGGGCCGCGTAGGCGCACCGGCGTTCAACGGGCGTCGACGCCTGGCCGATCCACCCGACGCTCACCCCGAGCAGGTCATAGACCGGGCGCATCCACTCCGCGTCGCGGCGCGCCAGGTAGTCGTTGACCGACATGACGTGCACCGACCGGCCGCGCAGCGCGTACCCGGCAGCGGCCAGCGCCCCCGACAGCGTCTTTCCCTCACCGGTGGCCATTTCCGCGACGTGCCCGGCGAGCATCGCGAGAGTGCCGACGAGCTGTACGTCGAAGGCACGCTCCCCCAGCCCGCGCCGGGCCGCCTCCCGCCCAAGCGCGCAGATCCCGGCATCGTCGGTCATCTCCCGGGCGGCGGCGGCCAGCTCGTCGTCGGGGAGGACAGCGATGGCCCGCTCACGTCCGGCGATCTCCGGAAGGAGCTCCAGGTAGGGCCCGAGGTCAGCGGTCCCGGGCCGCTGCAGGAAACGCGCGGCCCGCTGCCGCAGGCCACTCAGCATGGAGCCATGCCGGCATACGCGAGGGGAGGCAGCGACACGCTCTGATCAACGTGCGGCCGGCACGGGCGGTTCCCCGGACCGGGCGTCGGAGAGGCCGTTGGGCGGATCGGTGCTGAGCAGCAATGACCGAACGTTCGGCGGGTTGGCAGGACAGTCGTGACGGAAACGTGAATTTGGACCTGATCGTCGTCGCCGCGACATGTCGAGGGCCTTGCGCTCCTCCTCGCGCCCCAACAACGGGCTTTCGGTACCAGACACGCTCACGCGACATCGCCACCTGCTTGTGGGGTGAATCACCTGGTGGCGGGGGTGGGGGCGTCGGTACGTTGGCGGGCATGGGTACGCGTCTCGTCCGCCGCAGGCATGTCGACCTGCTCCGCGTGACGACGATGCGTTGTCGGCTGGTCACTTTCTGACCATCTGTTGACCTACGCCGACACCCCTGGGAGTACCTCGTGAAATCCCTCAAGATCGTGCTGGCCGCTGCCGTGCTCGCGACGGCGGGGGCGGCGGCCGCCTGTGGCGGCTCGTCGTCTTCAGCCGGCAACAACCCGTACCACCTGCTGAAGCCCGGGACGATCCGGGCCGGCACGCTCACCGACGCGCCGCCCAACGTCTACCTCAAGGACGGCAGGTTCACCGGCTTCGACAACGACCTGTTGACCGCCGTGGCGGCCAGGATCGGCCTCAAGGTCACCTTCGTCGGCACCGACTTCTCCGCGCTGCTGGCGCAGGTCGCCAACCACAAGTTCGATGTCGGCAGCTCCTCGATCACCATCACCGAGGCGAGGAAGAAGACGGTCGCCTTCACCGACGGCTACGACTTCGGCTACTTCGGCCTCGACGTGCCCGCCGGCTCTCACCTCGGGAAGTTCAGCGACCTGCGCGGCAGGCGGGTCGTCGTGGTCCAGGGCACCGTGCAGGACGACTACGCCACCAGGCAGAAGCTCGACCCGGTGCGGGTCCCCGACTACAACGCCGCGGTCAACCAACTGAAGGCCCGTACCGCGGACGCGTGGATCTCGCCGGCCGAGATCGGCGAGAAGCTGGCCGGCCAGAGCGGCGGCACGGTGACCTTCGCCGCCAAGCAACTCGGCTCCGCGCCGACCGCATTCGCCGTCGCCAGGAACAATCCGGCGCTGCGCAAGGCCCTCAACCGCGGCCTGGACAAGGTGATCGCCGACGGCACCTGGACGAGGCTCCAGGAGCAGTACTACCCGGGCCGGCCCGTGCCGGCGAGCTTCAAGCCGGGCAGCGGGACGGTGTCCTTCCGGCCGGTCAAGGTGCCCGCGACGCCGACACCGGGACCGTGAGGACGCGCTGACCGTGGAGCGGTGGCGGACGCTGTGGCACACCTTCTTCGACTGGGCCTCCATGCGGGCCGCCCTCGGCGACCTGCTCACCACCGGCCTGCCCAACACGCTGATCCTGTCGGTCAGCTCGGCGCTGCTGGGCACCGCGCTCGGGATGGTGCTCGCGGTGGCGGGTATCTCCCGCAGCCGGTGGCTGCGGTGGCCGGCGCGGGTGTACACCGACGTGTTCCGCGGCCTGCCGGCGGTGGTGACGATCCTGCTCGTCGGGGTGGGCCTGGCCCAGGAGGGGATGCGGATCTGGGGGCCTGACCCGTACCCGCTCGGCATCCTGGCGCTGTCGCTGATCGCCGGCGCGTACATCGGCGAGATCTTCCGGTCCGGCATCCAGAGCGTCGACAGCGGACAGTGGGAGGCAGCCAGGGCGCTGGGCTTCTCGCACGCGGCCGCGCTGTGGCTGGTGATCGTGCCGCAGGGCGTGCGGCGCATCCTGCCGGCCTGGGTGAACCAGCTGATCGCGCTGATCAAGGACTCCAGCCTCATCTACTTCCTGGGGCTGGCGGCCGGCCAGCGCGAGCTGTTCCGGATCGGGCAGGACGCGGCGGCCAACACCGGCAACGAGTCGGCGCTGGTGCTGGCCGGCGGGTTCTACCTGCTACTCACGGTGCCGCTCACCCACCTGGTGAATTATGTGGACCGGCGGCTGCGGCTCGGCCGGCGCGGCGTCGCGCCGGCCGAGCCGGACGGCGGGCCGGACCCGCTGCTGCTGGCCGGGGAGCTGGCGCCGCCGGCCAGCAGCGGGGCCGCCGGGAAGGAGTCACCGTGACCGGTCCGCGTGCCTTCCACCCGGTCAGCCTGGCAACCCGCGACCTGCACGTCTCCTTCGGCAGCCACCAGGTGCTGCGCGGCGTGGACCTCGACGTCGACCGCGGCCGTACCGCGTGCGTGATCGGACCGTCCGGCTCCGGCAAGTCCACGCTGCTGCGCACCATCAACCGGCTGCTCGAACCCGACCGCGGTGACGTGCTGCTGGACGGGGTGAGCGTGCTCGGCGACTCCGCCGACCGGCTGCGCCAGCGGGTCGGCATGGTGTTCCAGCAGTTCAACCTGTTCCCGCACATGAGCGTGCTACGGAACCTCACGGTGCCGCTGCGGAGGGTACGGAAGCTTCCGGCCGCCGAGGCGGAGGCGCTCGCCCGCACCCAGCTCGATCTGGTTGGGCTCGGCGGCAAGGCCGGCGTGCGGCCGGGGCAGCTGTCCGGCGGGCAGCAGCAGCGGGTGGCGATCGCCCGCGCGCTGGCCATGGAACCGCAGGTCATGCTGTTCGACGAGGCGACGTCGGCGCTGGACCCCGAGCTGGTCAAGGGCGTGCTGGCGCTGATGGCCGACCTCGCCGGGCGCGGGATGACGATGGTGGTGGTCACCCACGAGATGCGGTTCGCCCGCGAGGTGGCCGACACCGTCGCATTCATGGACCGTGGGGTGGTCGTCGAATCCGGGCCGCCCGCCGCGCTGTTCGAGAATCCGGCCAGCCCCCGGCTCCGCCAGTTCCTCGGCCAGGTCCTCTGAGCCGTGCTGTGATCGCCGGCCGCCCGCGGCCCAGACCGCGGGCGGCCGGCGGGTGTCACAGTCCCAGCGCGGCCAGCCGTCGCAGGCCGTAGCCGGCGACACGACGACCCAGCGCGACGCCAGTCACGTCGGAGAAGCGGTAGTGGATGCCTTCCCAGACGCGGCCGTCGACGTTCTCGGCGGTGATCGCCGACCAGGTGTGGAAGGTGTGCGTCACGCCGGGCTCCGCGGTGCTGGTCACCGCCACCGGGATGCGCGGGGCCGGGCCGGCGAGCGCCTCCAGGGCCTGCTGGGCGGCACCCGCGTACCCGGCGTGCCCGCTGGGGTAGTCCGGGTGGCGCGGCGTGTCGAGCAGCGGCGTCCAGCCGGGATCGGGGGGCTCGCCGGTGCGGATCGCGGTCACCGGGCGCCAGAACACGTAGGCGTACTTGGTGTCGTAGACGGCGATCTGGGCGTCGATCGTGAGGGCGTGGAAGGCAGCCACCAGGCGCGCCCGCCGGGCCGGCGGCTGGCGGTCGCCGGCCAGCACGGCGCGGAGCACCTGCACGTAGGCGTCGATCGAGTTCTGTTCCCAGAACAGGGCGACATCGGTCTGGGCGGCGGTGCGCACGGTACTGCTGCCGCTGCCCACCGCGCGGACCTCGGCCAGCGCGGACCCGTAGGCGGACGAGGTGAGCGACGGCGGCGGGCCGAGCCGGAACCGATCGCCGCGCGGCAGCAGGAACGGCCGGGCCCTGCCCTGGCCGGCCCGGACGGCGGGACCGAAGCTGGGCGGCGTCGGCTGCCAGACGCCCGGCGCGGCCGGCGGCGGGGTCCAGTCGATGTCCACCGAGGCGGTGTCCAGCCCGTCACCGGCGCGTTCGGCCAGGACGGCCGCGGCGTGCCGGCGGCCGGCCGCCACGCCCCGTTCCACTGCCAGGCCCTGGGGCAGTCCGGCGAGCGTGGCCGTCAGCGCACTGTCCAGACCGGACTGTGCGGCGGGTACCTGGGCGGCGAGCGTGTCGTGCAGCGCGGTGGCCAGCCCGGCGGCCGCGGCGACCGGGCTGGACGCCTCGCGCGCCGCGCGGGCGGCAGCCAGCCAGCTCACCGCCCACGCGCGGCTCTGGGTCACCGGCTCACGGAACGCGGCGGCGCCGACCGCCCGCACCGTGCGGTCGTACCAGAACAGAACGAGGTCGTCGTGGCGGCCGGCGGCCGGCGCGGCGGCGGCGCGCCCGGCGGCCGGCAGCAGCGACAGGGCCGCGGCCGACGCGACCGTGCGACCCGCGAGCGCCATGGCTCGGCGCCGGGACATGCGGGAGTACGACATGAGGAAGGGTCCTTCCGGAGAAGCGTTGTCGTCGCGAGCGTCAGCGCTGACGACAGCGGCCGCTGCGCGCCCGCCCGAAATCCAGATGGCGACGCCTGGTCAGCAGCGGCTGGACCGTTCCCACGCGCTCATCGTCCGCCGGCCCCGGCAAGACGGTCAAGGGACAGCACCATCACGCAGGGAGTGGAGATCGGGACCGCTGTCAGGTCGCGGTGCCGGGTGCCGTTCTGACGCGGTGGAGGGCTACTGGGAGCCGCTGCCGGTCTCGGCGGTCAGCGGGTCACGGTTCGTGTGGATACCGCGAGTTGGCGGCGGTCGGGGCGTACTGGTCAGGCAAGGATGGCCAGCGCTGCGAGGCCCACTCCGACCATGTCGCGTGTCCTGGCGGGACGGGTGGAATCTGAGAACCTCGCAGTTCTTCATCGTCCGGCGCTTGAAACTGAGCCCGCCACCGCGCAAGTTCGGCGTCGCTCATGTGGAACGTTTGATCTGGCGTGGTGACGAACCGATTGGTGACACGCCTGCGTTGCTCCTCGTGGTCAATCGGCAGGTAGACAACCTGACTACGCGCGCCGACGGTGCCAGCGATCCAGCGGAGCGCTGACCGTTCGTCCTTGCCCCAGAACCCGAAGTCGAAAACGACATTGATGCCCAGCTCCGCGGCCCGCATGCCGAGCTGAACCAACTTGCCCTCAACGAGGTCACGTTTATCTGGCGGGTTTTGATCGCCGAACAGCGCGATCTGCCACTCGTCTGGCGTCAGCCGCAGACACGACGCGCTGATCTCCAGTTCCTTCGCGCGAGTTGTTTTCCCGGCGCCGGGAAGGCCGACAATCAGGTAAATGATCGCGGGTCCGACGCGCGGATCGGTCGGCTCGGGGTGCTTGTGTGCGTACATGCGGCGGCTCCTGAGGGATGGCAGGGGCCAGGCAACGCGAAACGGCCGCCCGGCAGGAAGCCGGCGGCGCGGAACCGAGGAACCTACCTCCGGACTGTCCCAGCGCCGTCAGCGAAACGGCAGAGACGAGTCACGGACGTAGCAGCACACATACCCACGACTCTACCGATGAGTGGTCGGGTCCCTCATCCGTCGAGTAGGCCGGTTTCGTGGGCGCGGGTGGCGGCTTCGGTACGGGTGGCGACGTCGAGCTTGGTCAGGATCCGGGCGACGTGGGTGGCGACGGTGTTGGTGGTGATGAAGAGTTCGGCGGCGATCTGCGCGTTGGATCGGCCCCGCGCCAGGACGCGGAGCACGTCGAGCTCGCGGCGGGTCAGGCCGAAGTCGTTGCGGGACGGGACGGCGGCGGGTTCGGTGAGCCGGGCGCGGGCGGTGAGGTCCTCGATCCGGGCCAGCAGCGGCGCCGCGCGCAGGTCGGCGGCGATGGCACGGGCCTCGTCCAGCCGGATTCTGGCTCCGGGTCGGTTGTTGGAGGCCAGCGCGGTACCGGCGGCCTCGGTGAGCAGGGTCGCGGTCTCGTGCGGGACGCCCAGCGTGCGCCATGCCGCCGCGGCCCTGTCCCAGCTGGCGAGGTCCTCGCCGGTGAGGACCGCGTGAAAGGCGAGGCGGTAGGCGGCCGCGGTCGGGGTGTCGGCGGGCTGGGCGTCGATCACGGCGGTGAGCTGGGCGAGCCGGGCGGAGACCGCGGCGGCGACCTGCCGGTTCCGGGGGGCGGCGGCGCGCCGCGCGCGCTGTACCCGGGCGCCGAGCACCGCGAGCGACATCGCGTCCAGTCCCGCGTGCGACAGGGACGGCACCGGCGTACGGTCGCCGCCGAGCCGCTCGCCGAGGATGCGGTCGGCGCCGTCCGGGTCGCCCTGGTCGAGTGCCCAGCCGATGCGCAGGATGGCGAGTTGGATGGTCGCCTCGGCCGCCCCCGGGGAGTGCTGGGCGAACTCGACGAGCGGCCGGAGCAGGGCTTGGAGGGTCTCGACGTCACCGCGGTAGCGCGCGACCTGCGCCATCGCCAGTCGCAGGTAGGCGGCGTAGAGCGGGGGTGGACCGTCGGCGAGGGCGTCGCGGGCGACCCGCTGTACCTCGTCCCACCGGCCGAGGTACAGCAGCGAGACCGTGTGCGCCGCGGCCAGCATCGTGCCGCGGGACCGGGCCCTGCCGAGCCGCCGGGCGGCCCGCTGGCCGGCGCTGGCCAGTTCGGCCGCCTGCTCGTACCGGCCGGCCGCCTCGGTGACGTTCATCTCCCACTGGAACGTGGTCAGGAAGGTGTGCTCGTCCCCGGCCGCCTCGGCGACCCGGCGGGCCTCGGCGAAACGGCGTGTCGCCGGCTCCAGGTCGCCGGCCCTGGCGTCGCACGCGGCGAGCACCAGCAGGGCGGGCGCGCGCAGGCTGTCCTCCTCGAGCCGCTCGGCCAGCCGCAGGGCTTCGGCCGCGTACCGCCGGCTCTCCTGGTAGCGGTTCCCCACGACGCCGATGAAGCCGAGGGCCGACAGCAGCCGGCTGCGCAGGGGGTCGGCCGTGCCGGCCGGTACCAGCGTGACGGCGCGCTCCAGGTCGTCCCATCCGCCGCCGTCGAGGCGGTTCTGCGACTGGCCGCGCAGGCCGAGCAGGCGGGCGGTCCGCTGCGGTTCCGCCGCCGGGTCCAGCCCGTCCAGGGCGGCGCCGCTGTGCGCCACACCGGCAGCGGACCTGCCGGCCGCGAAGGCGGCCGCGGCGGCCTCTTCCCGCACGGCCGTCCGGCTGGCGCCGAGGAGCCGGTCCGGGTCGGCGACCTGGTCCCAGCCTGCCAGTACCTGCTCCAGCAGGTGGAGCTGCTCGTCGTAGGCGTTGCGCCGGCCGGCCTGGCCGGCCGCGTGCCAGGCGGCCGGCAGTGCCCGTTCGGGCTGGCCCGCCGCCGCCCAGTGCTCGGCGAGGGCCGGATGCCCGGCCCGGTCGGCCCGGTCGGACAGCGCACCGGCGTAGCGGGCGTGTGCCCGCCGCCGCTCGACCGGCGGCAGCGAGGCGTACACGACCTCGCGGATCAGGTCGTGGCGGATCGCGTACCCGTCCTCACCGGCCACCACCAGGTCACGCTCGACCAGGTCGCTGACGGCGGACCGGCACCGCCCCACCGGCATCGCGCTGACCTCGCCCAGCACATCCCCGCCCACCTCGGCACCGGCGACCGCCAGCGTCGACAGCACCTGCCGGGCCGGTTCCGGCAGGGCGGTGATCCGGTCCAGCAGCAGGGACCGCAGGTCGCCCGCTGGCGCCTCGCCGGCACCGCTCAACGCCTCGACGAACAGCGGGTTGCCGCCGCTGCGCCGGTGGACGCGACCGGCGCGGGCCGGGTCCGGCCGCTCGCCGTCGATGGCCGCGAGCAGTTCGGCCACGTCCGCGGGCGGCAACGGGCCGAGAGCGAGCGGCACCACGTCCCCGCCGCGGCCGAGCTCGGCCAGCAGCCGCCGGTTGGGGTGACCCGCCGGCAGCTCGCCGGTACGGACGGTACCGACCAGCAGGACGGCCGCACCGCCCAGATTGCGGGCCAGGTAGGCGAACAGCTCCCGGCTGGAGGCGTCGGCCCAGTGCAGGTCCTCCACCACCAGCACGACCGGCCGGGCCTCGGAGACCCGGCTGACCAGCGTCAGTACCTCCTCCAGCAGCCTGGTCCGCGAGTACGTCGCCGGCGCCGGACCCAGATCGGGCAGCCAGTCACCGAGCACGGACCCCGCCGCCGGCAGCAGGCCCACCACCCGATCACGGCCCAGCTGCCGGACCAGGTCCCGCAGCACGGCGAGGAACGGCACGTACGGGGCGCCCTCCGCGCCGAGTTCCAGGCATCCGCCGACCAGCACCAGCGGGTCGCCGGGCAGCGACCCCGCCACGGCGGTGACCAGCCGGGACTTGCCGATCCCCGCCTCGCCGGAGATCAACACCGTGGACGCCTGCCCGGACCGGGCCCGCTGGTAGGCCGCGCGCACCGCCGCGATCTCAGCGGCCCGGCCAACCAGCACCGGGCTGACCGCCGACGCCCCCATGCCGCTCGCCCCCAAACCCGGACCGGATGTCACCAACTCTGACGACGACAGCCTGCCACCCGGCCAGGCAGTCTTCAGCTGGCGCCCGGAGCAGCCGGGACCCTACCGAACGATTCGCGACAGAGGAGTCACCCGTGAGTGAAACGGGAAAGAACGCCCCCCGGCGCACCGTCGCCAACATCGCGCTGTCCCTGGACGGGCGGGTCGCCGGCCCCGGCGGCGAGTACGACATGGGCTGGATCGTCCCGCACGCCCTCACCGGCGGCTCCCGGGCCCACATGGTCGAGGTCACCGGCAGCGCCACCACGGCACTGCTCGGCCGCAAGAACTACCAGGGCTTCGCCGGCTTCTGGCCGGCCGTGGCCGACGACGACGGCGCCGACCCGAACGACCGCACGTTCGCGCGCTGGCTCAACGGTGTCGAGAAGATCGTCTTCTCCACCACCCTGGACACCGTGGACTGGGACAACGCGAGGCTCGCCGACGCCGACCCGGCCACCGTCGTGAAGCAGCTGCGCCAGCAGGACGGCGGCGACATCATCGTGCTGGCCAGCACCAGCGTCATCCGGCAGCTGCTCGACGCGGACGAGCTGGACCGGCTCAGCATCACCCTCTGCCCGGAGGCCGTCGGCGGCGGCACCCGCCTGTTCACCGACGGCCCTTCCGGGTCCTCCTGGTCGCTGGCCGCCGCGACCCCCACCGAGAGCGGCGCCGTCTGCCTGCTCTACGACAGGATCCGCACGGCCCGGTGACCCCGCGGGTACGCCCGGGCCGAGGGGAGCGGCCCGGGCCCCCGCCCCCAGGCCAGGCCCGCCTGGCTGTCAGGCGTTGGCGGGTACGGGGAAGGCGACCGGGCTGCGGTGGCCGTCGCGGTCGACGGCCCGCACCCCGAACATGACGTTGTCCTTGACGAGGTTGATGGTGACCTGGGTGACGTTGCCGACGGGGATGGCGTGCTGCCAGTCCGGCGCGGAGGTTTCCCGCCAGACCACCTCGTAGCCGGCGAGGTCGGGTTCGGTGCCGGCGTCCCACAGCAGCGTGCTGTCGTTGGTGAGGACGGCGGCCAGGATGCGGGTGTTCTTCGGGGTACCGGGCGCCTGGGCGAGTGACCAGTAGGTGGCCAGGTTCACCCGCGCGACGCGGGCGATGTAGTCGAAGTCGCAGGCCTCGATGCGGTCGCCGAACTGTAGACCGTTCTCGACCCGGACGTCCTGGTGCTCGCGGTGGTAGTCCTCGCGGGGCTCGGTGATCCGGCCCGCCGGGTAGCCCTGCTGGAGGAAGGAGATGTGGTCGCTGCCGCGCAGGTACCGGTCGCGGCGCCAGATCGGCCAGATGGCCATGCCGGTCGCGTCGTTCTGCGCGACGCTGAGCGCGAACCGGCCGAGCTGGCGGCTGTTGGAGTCGTTCTCCCCGCCGATGAGCTGACGGTTGGAGGCCTGCGCCGGCGTCTCGGCGGTGGGGACGCCCTCGGTGAACATCCGGACCCGGTGCGGGTCGCGGCTGCCGTCGTCGCCGACACCCGTGCCGACGATGTCGTTGCTGAACATGCCCTGAACGTCGGTGTTGGCCGCCTTGAGCTGCTGGGCCAGGAACGCGGAGCCGTACAGGCCCTGCTCCTCGCCGGCGACGGCGCAGAACATGATGGTGGCCTCGGTGTGCCGGGTGGACATGACGCGGGCCATCTCCATGATGACCGCCACGCCGGAGGCATCGTCGTCGGCGCCCGGTGCGTCGCTGGTGAAGTTCATGATGTCGGTGACACGGGAGTCGTAGTGCCCGGACACCACGTAGACGCGGTCCGGTGCGGTGTCGCCGGGCAGGGTGGCGATGACGTTCGTGATGACCGTCGGGGTCGGGATGCGGTTGGCCACGGGCTGGACGAACGCCTGCTTCCGCACGGTCATCCGGCCGCCGGAAGTCGCGGCGTAACCCTGGAGGGTCTGGAAGATCCAGTCGCGGGCCGCGCCGATGCCGCGCGCCGGGTCGTCCTGGCTGGACAGCGTGTGGCGGGTCCCGAAACTGACCAGCTTCTCGATGATCGCCCGGATGTTGTCAACGTCGATCTCGCGGAGTGCTCGGCGCAGCTCCCGATCGGGCGGTTGCGGACGGTAGGGCCGGCCCGGCCCTTCCGGGCCGCGCCCGTGCGGCTCGCCGGCCGCCGCCGAACTCGCCATCACGAGCGGCGCCACGGCGGCGCCGGCGGCGGTGACGACAGATGCGGACAGGACTTCACGACGGGTTGGCATGTTCACCCCTTGCGCGAGGGTCGCTCGAAATGGCGACAACCCGGATCGTCAGCCCGCCCTCGCGCCTTGTCCACCCCTGGGCGCGGTGACGTATTGGTCACAGTTCGTTCCGACCAGGGCGGATCTGGGACAGCTCGACCGCCGATTGCCGGACTTTCCGGGCGGCGTACGCGGGATTGTGTCGTGTATCGGACGTGAGCGGTGACCACTTTCTGATTGTGGGTTGATGGCTGCTGACGCAGGGTGAGTGCCGACCGTCATGCCACCCGGGCGGACGGTGGGGAGGAACGACATGACCACACCTACTCACCGCAGCCATCAGCGCTACGGGTGGGTACCCGACCTGCCGGACCAGCGCGACCACATGTTCGCCGCGCCGCCCGAGGAGGTCGGCGTCCTGCCGCCCAGCGTCGACCTGCGCAGCCAGTGCCCGCCCGTGTACGACCAGGGCCAGCTCGGCAGCTGCACCGCGAACGCCATCGGGGGTGCGTTCGAGTTCGACCTGCTCACCCAGCAGCTCACCGACTTCGTCCCGTCGCGCCTGTTCATCTACTACAACGAGCGCGCCATCGAGGGCAGCGTCGACTCCGACAGCGGCGCGATGATCAGGGACGGCATCAAGAGCGTCGCCAAGCTCGGCGTCTGCGCCGAGACCTCGTGGAAGTACGACATCACCAAGTTCACCGAGAAGCCGAGCGACGCCTGCTACCAGGAGGCGCTGAACAACCGCCTCACCTCCTACCAGCGCGTCCCTCGCGTCCTCGACCAGTTCAAGGGATGCCTGGCCGGCGGGCGGCCGTTCGTCTTCGGCTTCACCGTGTACGAGAGCTTCGAGAGCGAGAAGGTGGCCAAGACCGGCGTCGTCAACATGCCGGAGTCCGGCGAGCAGGTGCTCGGCGGCCACGCGGTGCTGGCCGTCGGCTACGACGACACGACCCAGAGCTTCATCGTCCGCAACTCGTGGGGCGCGGGCTGGGGCCAGCGCGGCTACTTCACGCTGCCGTACGGCTACCTCACCGGGCGCGGCCTGTCCTCGGACTTCTGGACGGTCAAGCTGGTGTCGTAGGGACGCACTGCAGGTGGGAGCGCGCCGGCGGCCGTGGGCCGCCGGTGCGCTCCCGGGTCAACGCCCGGTAGGCCGGCACCTCGACGAACCGGTGCAGCAGCCAGGCCAGCGCGAGCGACACCGCGACCACGGCGGCGACGTACATCAGCGACGCCGCGCAGTGCAGCTTCTCGTGGCCCGAGTTCCGCAGCAGCATGTGGCCACCGGAGTCCACGGTCCGCTGCACCAGGTACAGGGCGAACGACATCTCCCCCAGCCGTACCATCGGCCGGCTGCCGCACGCGGTACGCCGCCCGCGCAGGTCGGCCAGTGCCGCCGCCGGCACCAGCAGGGCGAAGCCCGGCGCGGTCCCCGCGACGATCGGCAGCGGCCACGGCAGCGACCGGCCCGCCCAGACGTAGCAGGCCACTGTGACCAGCGCCGCCACCGGCAGCGGCACCGGCGGGAAGCGGCCGGCGCGGACCGCCAGCGCCAGCACGATCCCCAGCAGGAACTCCAGCCACCGCGTCGGCGGGAAGTACGCGATGACCCACCAGGTGGTGGCGCTCTGCGCCGGCGCGACGGCGAGCACGACGGCCGGGACCAGCCAGATCCCAGCCAGCAGCAGGGCGGCGGCGGGCAGCAACGCCCGGCCGGGCAGCCGGTTCAGGACCCGGTACGCCAGCGGGAAGGACAGGTAGAAGAACGCCTCGCAGGACAGCGACCAGCTCGGGCTGTTCAAGGAGAAGTACCAGGTGGGGTCGGCGATCCAGGCATGGACCAGGGTGAGGTTGGCGACGACGACCCCGACGCTGAGCGCCGCCACGAAGTTCATGGCCAGCCCCACCGCGGCGATCATCACCGCCGTCGCCAGGTGGTTGGGATACACCCTGGCGATCCGCCGCCGCCAGAACGCCGTGGCCCGTTCCGGCCGGCCCGACCAGGTCAGCACGAACCCGCTGAGGATGAAGAAGAACGACACCCCGGTCAGCCCGAGGCCGAAGATCCGCTCCACCCACCGGGACAGCGCCGGTTGAAGGAAGATCCCCCGGTTCCGCAGGTGGAAGCCCAGCACCATGGCGGCCGCCACGAACCGCAACCCCGTCAACGTCGGCAACCGCCCGCCCGCACCCCGGATCTCCACGTACCACCAGGACACCGCGACGCCCCACGGCGCTGACATGGCACCGGCCGGGGGACTTTGGGCCCTGGGTGGGGCTGGGGCGGGAGCGGAGGGTGAGGGTGTGACGGCGGCGGAGGTGGCGAGTGCCCGCGGATGGCGGGTGCGCGGGGTGGTGCAGGGGGTTGGTTTCCGGCCGTTCGTGTACCGGTTGGCGACGTCGCTGGGGTTGGACGGGGCGGTGCGGAACGCCGGCGGGACCGTGGTGGTGACCGCGGCCGGGCCGGCGGGGGCGCTGGAGGAGTTCGCGGCCCGGTTGGTGAGCGACGCGCCGCCGCACGCCGTCGTGGTGGGACTGGAGGCGGTCGCGGTACCGGCCGGCTCGGTACGGGCGGGCGGGTTCCACGTGCTGGACAGCCTGGTCGATCCGGGTGCGGAGCGGTTGCTGCCGCCGGACCTGGCCACCTGCGGGGACTGCCTGGCCGAGCTGTTCGACCCGGCCGACCGGCGCTACCGGTACCCGTTCCTGAACTGCACCCGCTGCGGCCCGCGCGCCACGATCGTGGACGACCTGCCGTACGACAGGGGCAACACCGCGATGGCCGGGTTCCCGCTGTGCCCGGCCTGCGCGGCCGAGTACGCCGACCCCGCCGACCGGCGCTTCCACGCCGAGCCGATCGCCTGCCCGGCGTGCGGGCCCCGGCTGGCCTGGACGCAGGGGCAGGGCGGCACGGCGGCCAGCGGCGCGGAGGCGCTGCGGCGGGCGGTGGCCACGCTGGCCGGCGGCGGGCTGGTCGCGGTCAAGGGCATCGGCGGTTACCAGCTCGTCTGCGACGCCGCCGACGAGGCGGCGGTGGAACGGGTACGCGCGGCCAAGCACCGGTGGGGCAAGGCGCTCGCGGTGATGGTGCCCGACCTGGCGGCCGCGCGCCGGCTCGCCATGCTGGGTGAGGCCGGGGTGGCGGCCCTGACCTCGCCGGCAGGGCCGATCGTGCTGGCCAGGGCGAGGTCGGACGGGCCGCTGGCGGCGGCGGTCCATCCGGGCCTCCCGGAGGTCGGCCTGTTCCTGCCGTACAGCCCGCTGCACCACCTGCTGCTGCGCGACCTGGCACGCCTGCTGGTGGTGACCAGCGGCAACCGGTCCGGCGAGCCCTTGATCACCGACGACGAGACCGCCCGGCAGGTACTGGGGCCGCTGTGCGACGGCGTGCTCGGCCACGACCGGCCGGTGCGGGCCCGGTACGACGACTCGGTGGTACGGGTGGTGGCCGGGCGACCGCGGCCGGTGCGGCGGGCCCGCGGGTACGCCCCGGCCCCGCTGCCACGCCCGGTGCCGGCCCGGCAGCCGATCCTGGCGGTGGGCGCGCAGCTCAAGAACGCCTGCGCGGTGGCGGTGGGCGGCCGCGCCGTGCTCGGCCCGCACCTGGGCGACCTGGAGAACGCCGAGACCCTCGCCGGCTTCGAGCAGGCGATCGGCACGCTCTGCCGGGTACACCGGGTGTCGCCGGAGGCGGTGGCCCACGACCTGCATCCCGGCTACCTGTCCACCCAGTACGCGAAGTCGCTGCCGGCCCGCCTGATCGGGGTGCAGCACCACCACGCGCACGTCGCGGGGGTGGCCGCCGAGCACGGGATCACCGGGCCGTTCGTCGGCGTGGCGTACGACGGGCTCGGGCTGGGCGACGACGGCACCCTGTGGGGCGGCGAGGTGCTGCTGGCCGACCTGACCGGGTACCGCAGGGTGGCCAGGTTCGGCACCGCGGCCCTGCCCGGCGGCCAGGCCGCGGTACGCCGGCCGGCCCGGATGGCGCTCGGCTACCTGTACGGCGGCGAGGACACGGGCGGCGACGCGCTCCCGGCCGAGCTGGCGGGCCGGCTGCTGGACCGGCTCGACCCGGCCGAGGTCACCGTGGTGCGCCGCATGATCGCCAGGGGCGTGAACAGCCCGCGCACCTCCAGCGCCGGCCGCCTGTTCGACGCGGTCGCGGCCCTGCTCGGGCTGTGCGACGACAACCGGTACGAGGGCGAGGCCGCGGTGCTGCTGGAGGCGGCGGCCGACGGCCATCCCGGCCGGACGCCGCTGGCGGCCCGGATCGTCCGCCGGGACGGGTTGTGGGTGTACGACCCGGCGCCCACCCTGCGTGACGTGCTCACCGCGGAGGAGGAGCCGGGCGAGGTGGCGGCCAGGTTCCACACCACGCTGGTCGGTGTCACGGTCGAGCTGTGCGCGCGGGCGGCCGCCGAGGCCGGCCTGGGCCCGGTGGTCCGCGACCCGGCGCGCAGCATCGTGGTCCGCGCCGTGGAGATCGTGTACGCGCTGGACGAGGCGCTGCGACTGATCGGGGACTACGAGCCGCCGGACCGCCCCGCCGTCGACGTGCCGCCGCGCGCCGGCACCGGCCATGGCGCCACCGAGGCGCCGCGCGGCCTGCTGTACCACCGGTACCGGCTGGACGCGGACGGCACCGTGCTGGCCGCCACGATCGTGCCGCCCACCTCGCAGAACCAGGCCGCCATCGAGGACGACCTGGTCCGGCTGGTCACCCGGCGGCTGGCCGCCGACCCGGACCTGGACGACCACACGCTCACCCACGACTGCGAGCGGGCCATCCGGCACTACGACCCGTGCATCTCCTGCGCCACCCACTTCCTCGACCTGACGGTGGAGCGGCGATGAGGCTCGTCGTCGGCATCGGCAACCGCTATCGCGGCGACGACGCCGCCGGCCCGCTGGTCGCCGAGGTGGTCGCCGCCCGCCACCTGCCCGGCGTCACGGCGATCGAGTGCGACGGCGACCCGCTGCGGCTGCTCGACCGCTGGGCCGGCGCCGACATCGCCGTCGTGGTGGACGCCGCGGTGGTGGCCGAGCCGCGGCCGGGACGCTGGCGCCGTACCGAGTACGTCGACCTGCCGCCGGCCTCGGCCAGCTCGCACGGGCTGGGACTGCCGGAGGCGGTCGAGCTGGGCCGGCTGCTCGACCGGCTGCCGGCCCTCCTGGTCGTCTACGCCGTCGAGGCCGCCGACACCCGGCTCGGCGCGGACCTCTCCCCCGGCGTCCGCGCCGCCGTCGACCCGCTGGCCGACATCGTCGCCGCGGAGGTGTCGCGGTAGGACGGTGTCACGGCAGGGACGTGTAGCCGTGGCGGGACTTCCACAGGTGGTACCTCTCGAAGAGGACCTTGGCGGCGTGCGACTGCGGGCCGGGGATCAGCACGCCGGCCCGGCGGGGCGGCAGCATCCGGTCGGCGAGGATCATCACGCCGTTGTTGCCGGCGTCCATGACGCAGACGGCCGGGATCTTCCCGAAGTCCCTGCGCTCGTGCGGCACCCCGCCGCGTACCTGGACGGCGATGTTGCGGGCCGCCGTACGCGCCTGCACCTCGGTCGGGAAGCCGGTCTTCGGCACGCCCACCGGCACCGGGGTCATCCACGGCACGCTCACCGCCGCCGCGGCGCCCACCGCGCAGATGTCCGGGTAGGCCAGCGACTGGTAGGTGTTGCGGACCCGGACGAAGCCGTTGGTGTCGGTGAGGTTCGGGACGGCGGCGACCACCTCGCGGCCGGCGAACGGCGGGATCACCATGGCGTATCCGAAGTCGAGGGTCTCGCCGCTCGCGAGCGCCATCTTGCCCGGCGCGATCTCGGTGATCTCCGCGCCGGACACCGCCTCGATGCCCTGCCGCCGGAAGAACGTCGACAGCAGCCCGCGCCCGCCCGGCAGGCCGCCGATGCCGAAGTGGCCCAGGTACGGCTCCGGGGTGACGTAGGTGAGCGGCACCCGGTCGGCGAGCCCGACCCTGCGCAGCTGGTACGCGGCATTGAACAGGAACTCGTACGCCGCCCCGAAGCAGCCGGCCCCGGGCGCGGCCGCGACCACCAGCGGCGCTGTGTCCCCTGACCTGCGATCCTCCAGGAACCGCCGCCAGCCCTCGCCGGCCCGCACCGCGTCGCGCGGCGTGGTGATCGTGTACACGCCGTTGTCCGGCACCATGCCGGGCACCGCGTCCCGGCGGTTGCGGAAGCCGGTGGCGATCACCAGGTAGTCGTAGGCGTAGTCGCCGGCCGGCGTGGTCACCAGGCCACCGACCGCGTCGATGCGGGTCGCCTCGGCGTGCACGAAGCCGACGCCGTGCGACTCCAGCGTCGGGCGCAGCGGGAAGCGCAGCTGCTCCGGCCGGCGCAGGCCGAACGGCACCCAGATCAGCGACGGCGTGAACAGGAACCGGTCCGACGCGGACACCACGGTCACGTCGGCCTCGTCGGCCAGGGCCTTCTTCACGGTGAGCGCCGCGGTCAGGCCGCCGAAGTTGCCGCCCACCACCACGATCCTCTTGCGCGTACGCATGGCGACCATCTCCTCCCGTCTCAGGGTCGCCGCCGGGTGGCCGGGCCGGTAGCGCCCGTCGGCCCCCTGCGGCGGGACCTCGGTCCCTGGCTTGCGTGGGGCTGGCGGGTGGTCGTAGGTTCGGGACGAGTCGTGACTGGCGTGACCTTGAGGTGGAGTACCACCGGGGAGCGGCTCCGCAGTGTCGCCGCGCGCCTGGGCATCTCATGTCGATGATGCGGGAGATGCCATGCGAGATGCCCTGTCCGGACCGGATTCTTCGCTGTCGTACGACGCCGCCGCGGTGAGCGGTGCGTACCGGAACGCGCTGGACGTGATCGCCGCCGTGGAGCCGGAGGTGGCCGGGGCGATCCGGTCCGAGCTCACCGACCAGCGCTCGTCGCTCAAGCTGATCGCGAGCGAGAACTACGCCTCGCCGGCGGTGCTGCTGGCGATGGGCAACTGGATGTCGGACAAGTACGCCGAGGGCACCGTCGGGCACCGCTTCTACGCGGGGTGCCGCAACGTCGACACGGTCGAGCGGCTGGCCGCGGACCATGCCACCGCCCTGTTCGGCGCCGACCACGCCTACGTGCAGCCGCACTCCGGCATCGACGCCAACCTGGTCGCCTTCTGGGCCGTGCTGGCCCAGCGGGTCGAGGCGCCGGCGCTGGCCGCGGCCGGGGTACGGCACGTCAACGACCTGACCGAGGACGACTGGGGGCGGCTGCGCCGGGCGCTGGGTGATCAGCGGGCGCTGGGCATGGCGCTGGACGCGGGCGGGCACCTGACGCACGGGTTCCGGCCGAACATCTCCGGCAAGATGTTCCACCAGCGCTCCTACGGCACCGACCCGGAGACCGGGCTGATCGACTACGCCGCGCTGCGCGCCACCGCGCGGGAGTTCCGGCCGCTGGTGCTGATCGCCGGGTACTCGGCGTACCCGCGCCGGGTGAACTTCGCGGTGATGCGGGAGATCGCCGAGGAGGTCGGGGCCACGCTGCTGGTCGACATGGCGCACTTCGCCGGCCTGGTCGCGGGCAAAGTGTTCACCGGCGAATTCGACCCGGTGCCGCACGCGCACCTGACCACGACCACCACCCACAAGTCGCTGCGCGGGCCGCGGGGCGGGATGGTGCTGTGCGGGCGGGAGTACGCCGGGGCGGTGGACCGGGGCTGCCCGATGGTGCTAGGCGGACCACTCGGCAACGTGATGGCGGCCAAGGCGGTCGCCCTGGCCGAGGCGCGGCAGCCGGCGTTCGCCGCCTACGCCCGCGCGGTCGCCGGCAACGCCGTGGCGCTGGCCGACGGGTTGCTCTCCCGCGGGGCGCGGCTGGTCACCGGCGGCACCGACAACCACCTGGTCCTGCTCGATGTCTCGCGCTACGGCCTGACCGGCAGGCAGGCCGAGTCGGCGCTGCTGGAGGCCGGCATCGTCACCAACCGTAACGCCGTCCCGCGCGACCCCAACGGCGCCTGGTACACCTCCGGCATCCGCGTCGGCACACCCGCGCTCACCTCACGCGGGTTCGGCGCCGAGGAGTTCGACCGGACCGCCGAACTGATCGTCGACGTCCTGTCCGCCACCACGCCCGGGTCCGGCGCGGACGGCCGCGCCTCCAAGGCCGCCTACCTCCTCCCCGCCGGCACCGGTGCCAGGACCCGCGCGGCGGCGGCGGAGATGCTGGCCGCCCACCCGCTCTACCCCGGCCTCGACCTGACCGGCTGACGCCCCGACCGTCACGTCGCACGACGCGGCAGCCACCTGCCCCATCGGGCAGGTCTGGCTGCCCGAGCGGCCACCCGGCGGCCGCTGGCCCTCCCGTCACCCGTCAGTAACGTCGACACATGACGACGAGTCGCGGCCGCGGCCTACCAGTACCGCCGGCTGTCACGCGGCTCGCACACGCCCCTGAGCCGGTGCGGTCGCCGCCGCACCGGGGCACCACCGCTGCCGGGGCCACCCTCCAGGCGCTACAGCGCGCCGCCGGCAACCGCGCGGTCGCGCGGATGCTCGCGGTGCAGCGCGATCCGGACCGGCAGGCCAAGGTGGATGCCGCCCTGAAGGCCTCCCCGCCAGACGTCGGGCTGGTCGAGGACATCGACTCCTTCGAAGGACTGCCGCATCCGACGCTGGCCAAGCTCGCCCACATCCTGGTCTACAACTACTCGCTCTTCCTCGGCCCCACCGAACGGGCCAGGTTGGCCGCGATCTTCAACGCGTTCGGCGCCGAGATCGGCGTGATCGCCCAGCTGGACCCGTTCCTCTTCGAGAAGTGCCTGAAGGAATGGCCGGGGCTCATGCTGTCGGTCCCCGCGGTCAAGGTCACCGCGGACAGCTTCAAGAACAGCATCAAGAACCAGGCCACGACCAACGTGAACGGCAACCTCACCTACCTGGCGGACGAGTACAAGCAGATGGGTGGCAAGGAAGGTGTCGACCCGAAGACGGCACTGGAGGACTCCCAGCTGCAGAACGAGCGGGCGAAGAACATGGTCGCCATCGCCGAGCGGCTGCTGCGGGTCCGCAAGGACCAGCAGCAGATGCTGGCCAAACGGGTGGGCTACAAGTACAACGAACACAACCCGGTCGCGCCCACCTCAGAGATCCTGTTCAAGCCCGACGACCCGCCCGGCACCACCTGGTTCAGCGGCGACAGGGATCCCGACTACACGGCGCTGAACGACCAGTGGCACGCCGCCGCCCTGCTTTCCGGCCAGCTCGCCACCAGGTACCCCTGGTTGTTCGGAATCCTGAAGGACCCGGAAACCGCCGACGCGCGGCTCCAGGCACTGGTGGACAAGAAGGACGACCCCTACCAGGCGCGGGTCGAGATCATGAGCCAGGTCTATCACCAGCTGTTCCTGGTGCGGGAGATGCAGCGCAAGGTAGGCGGCGACATGGACTGGTACGACCTGGCGCCCGTCCGCAACCGCCTGCTGAGCCCCGAGAGCCCGCTGGACTCCTACGACATCCTGGTCGGTCGCGGCGTCGTCGGGCAGCGCGACGACGAGGAGTGGTGGAAGAAGTTCGGGCTGACGCTGGCGGCGGACGCGGCGATGCTGGTGGTCAGCTTCGCCACGGCTGGCGCGGCCCCGCTCGCCGCCGGTCTGGTGGCGGGCGCGATGGCGGCCGGTATCCCGGCGGCCCGGGCCTATGCCGCGTACGAGAAGAGCAAGGATTCCGACGAGATGAGCCGGGCGACGGTGCTTCCCGGAACCGACCTGGTCGGCGCGATGCAGGGCGACATCCTGCGGGCCGAGGCGATGGCGCTGGCGATGGAGGCGGTGCTCTCGCTGGCCGCGGCCGCCGGGCCGCTCGCCGCTGCCGCCCGCACGGAGGCCGCGCTGATCCGGATCGCCGAGCTGTCCGCCGCGGAGCAGGTGAAGCTGATCAGCGCGGCGACGCTGGAGAAGGGCGGAAGCTACGTCTCCACGCGCACCGGGATGACGCTGGCCGAGTTGGCCGCCAGGGTGGAGCCGGGATCGCCGGCGTTCCAGCGGCTGGAGACGGAGTTCCTGGACCTGGTCCGCAAGAGTCCCGCCGAGCTGGCCCCCGCCGAGCGGGCCGCCATCCGCGACGCGCTGGTCACGGCCGGTACCGACGCGGCCGACCTGGCCGGCAAGGACGACCAGGCCGAGCCGGAGATCGGCTTCCAGCTCACCCAGGTCCCGATCCTCACCGCCTCGCTGCCAGGCGACGGCGCGACGGCGAGCCGATCGGCGGTCCAGCGGGTCGAGACGTTCGCCGCGCAGTTCGAGAACTACTCGATCGAGCAACTCCTGGCAGGCGGACACAGGCTGCCGAGAATGGACTTCGTGTTCCCCGGCAAGTACGCCGGCGGCGACCAGGGCATCGACCTCATCGGCCTGACCATCGACCAGCAGGGGCGCAGGTTCAGCCTGTACCACTGGGAATGCAAGTTCGTCATGCCGGGCAACGAGCCGAAGCTGTCAAGGACCAAGGGCGGGCTGTGGGTGCAGACCGGGAACGACTGGACCCGCGAGAACGCCCTGTTCTTCGCCGAGAGCACCCACGGGCCGACGGTCATCGCCCGCGAACAGCTGCTGCACGTGGCCTCGCAGCACAACGGTGGCCGCGTCGTGACGACCGAGATGCTGCGGCGGCGGCTGATCAAGGCCGAAACCAGCTACATCGTTCCGGAGTACGCGCTGGCGACCAGGATGCTCGCCACGATCCGTGGCATCGCCCGCTGGAAGAAAGTCGGCGGGCTGTACCGGATCCCGCTGCCCTTCTCCTCCAAGGGTTAGGCCGTGTCTCAAAGTCGGCTTCCGCCCGCATGCCCATGGCGGATTTCGGACCCCTGCGGCCACGATCAAGGAGTTGTGCCCGCATTTTCATGTGACAACGCGGCCACAACTCCTTGATCGTGGCGAGACGGGCGGCGGGCTGGCGGATTTCGGACCTGGCAGCCACTTCGAGACACGGGCTAGGAGCGGGGGGGTGCGGTCGGTCAGCGGAGGTGACGGAGGTAGGGGTCGGTGGGGGTGGTCGGGGTGAGGCGGATCTTGGCGTCGACCATGGTGTAGCCGTGGGGGTGGACGAGGACGGGGTTGAGGTCGAGTTCGGCGATCTCGGGTACCAGCTCGGCGAGGCGGGCGATCCGGAGTAGCAGGTCGCGGACGGCGGGGATGTCGGCGGGTGGGGTGCCGCGGAAGCCGCGGAGCAGGGTGGCCACCCGTACCGAGTCGATCATCTCGGTGGCGTCGGCGCCGGTGAGCGGGACCAGGCGGGCGGCCCGGTCGTTCCACAGGTCGCTCTGGACGCCGCCGGCGCCGAACACCACCAGCGGGCCGAACATCGGGTCGCTGACGACTCCGACCAGCACCTCCACGCCGGGCTCCGCCATCGGCTGGACGAGCACGCCGGACAGCTCGGCGCCGAACCGGTCGGCCAGCCGCGCGTACGCGGCCGCGAGTCCGGAGGTGTCGGCGATGCCCAGCTCGACGCCGCCCTTGTCGGTGCGGTGTACCAGACCCGGGGCGACCGCCTTGAGTGCCACCGGGACACCGAACCGGCGCCGGGCGGCCTCCGCCTCCTCGACCCCGGGCGCCACCACGGCCCGGCCGGTGTCGATTCCGGTGGTGGCGAGCAGCTCGGCGGCCGTCACCGGGTCCAGCCATCCCCCACCCGCGCCGGTCACCGCGGCCGCGACGTGTTTCGCGGCAACACCGCGCGCCGCCGCCACGTCGAACCCCGGCAGGTCGGGGAGGTTTCCGGCGGGCCGCGCCCGCCACTGTCCGTACCGGACAGCCGCGGCCAGCGCGGCCACCGCCTGCCCGGCGTCGGCGAACACCGGTACCGGCGGGCCGGCCTCCCGCGTCATCGCGCGGATCGACTCCGCCTGCGCCGCGCCCACGGCGACCAGCGTGGTCCCGTTCGGGACCAGCCGCGCCAGCGCGTCCAGCGGGTCGTTGACGGCGGTCGGCGCGCACACGGCGAGCACCGCGTCGACGTTGGGGTCGCCGGTGACGGCGGCCAGGCATTCGGCGAACGCCTCGTCGCTCACCACGGCGGTGGTGTCGACCGGGTTCGCCAGGCTGGCGGTGGCCGGCAGCAGGCCGGCGAGGGTGGCGGTGGTGGCTGGGTCCAGCGCGGTCATGGTCAGGCCGTACGCGGCGCAGGCGTCGGCGGCCAGCACGCCGATGCCGCCGGCGTTGCTGACGATCGCGATCCGGTCGCCGGCCGGCAGCGGCTGGTGGGTCAGTACCGCCAGCGCGCCGAGCAGCTCGGCAAGGCCGTCCACGGCCACCACCCCGGCCTGCCGGAACAGCGCGTCGCGGACCGCGGCCGGGGTGGCGGAGGCGGCGGTGTGCGAGGCGGCGGCGCGGCGGGCCACGTCCGAGGTGCCTGCCTTCACCGCCAGTACCGGCAGCACGCTGGAAACGTGCCGGGCCAGCCGGGCGAACTTGCGCGGGTTGCCGAACGACTCCAGGTACAGCACGACCGCCTCGGTCGCCGGGTCGGAGCCGGCCCAGTACAGCAGGTCGTTGCCGCTCACGTCGTACTTGTCGCCTGTGGACACGAACGCCGACATGCCCACGCCGAGCCGCCCCATCTGCTCGGACAGCGCGATCGCCACCCCGCCGGACTGGCTCACCACCAGCACGTGCCCGGACGCCGGCAGCGTCCTGGCGAAGGTGGCGTTCAGCGGGCCGCACGCCACGCCCAGGCAGTTCGGGCCGACCATCCGCATCCCGTGGTGGCGCACGGTGGCCCGCAGCTCCTCCTCCAGCGGCGTGCCGGTCAGGCCGGCGGTGAGCACGACCAGGTGCCGGATGCCGCGCTCGCCGCACCCGGCGGCGACCTTCGGCACGGCCGCGGCGGGCACCGCGATCACGGCCAGGTCCACCGCCTCCGGCAGGTCGGCGACGCTGCCGTACGCCGGCCGGCCCGCGACCGTTCCCCCGCCACCGGCGGCCGCCGGGTTGACCGGGTACACCGGGCCGGGGAAGCCGGCGGCGAGCAGGTTGTCCAGCACCGCCCTGCCGATCCCGCCGGGGTTCCGGCCGGCGCCGACCACCGCGACCGAGGCGGGCGCGAGCAGGGCGCGCAGGCTGGCCACGTCGGCGGCCTCCTCGCGGCCAGCCACGGCGTCGAGGTAGGAGTCGTCGGCGTTCAGCAGGATCTCCAGCTCGATCGCGCCGCCGCCCTGCCGGGTCACCGCCCGCAGCCCGGAATCGGCGAACACCCGCAGCATCGGCCGGTTTTCCGGCATCACCTCGGCGACGAACCTGAGTACGCCGGCCTGCCGGGCCCGCGAACCCAGGTGTTCCAGCAGCAGCGTCCCCACGCCATGGCCGTGCATGTCGTCGGCGACGGCCAGCGCCACCTCGGCGGTCTCCGGTTCGAGCAGCGTCTCGTAGCTGGCCACGCCGATGATGCGCCCGCCGGCGAACGCGCCGAGCGCGGTGCGGGTACCGGGGGCCGGGGTGGTGATCCGGGCCGCGAACTGGTCGGGACCGTGCGTGCCGAGGGAGAAGAACCGCAGGAAGAGGCTGCGCTCGGACATCCGTGCGTGCAGGTCGCGGAGCGCCTCGCGGTCGTCGGGGACGATCTCGCGGATGGCGGCGACCTGCCCGTCGGCGAGCAGTGCCCGCACGGAAGGACTCGTGGTGGTGGCCATACCAGCACCCTCGCAAGGTCGGGCGCCGCCGGGCAGGGGCGTTGGTCCCGGCCGGGGTCGGGACTTCCCCGCCCGCGGTGGCCGGCTCAGCCCGGGACGACCGCGACCGGGCAGCGGGCGTGCCGGATCGCGGCGCGCGTCGCCGGCCGGTCCCGCAGCGCCGCGATGCCGGCGTGCCGGCGCGCCACGACCAGCAGGCCGGCCTCGTCGCCGGCCTCGATCAGCAGGTCGGCGAGGTGGTGGTGGCAGGGCCGGTCCTCGCAGCGCACGGCGCGGTACCGCCGGCGGAACCCGGCGACGATCTCGGCGGCCTCGTAGTGCCCGGTCGCCGCCGCCGGCCTGAGCAGGCACAGCGGGCTCCGGTGCAGCGCGGCCTCGGCGAAGGCGAACTCCAGCACGCTGCTGGCGACGGCGTCGTCCAGGTGCCCGCCCAGGCCGGCGACGACGCGACCGCCATGGTCCGGCCCGCCGCGGACCAGGACGACCGGCCCGGGCGCGTGCTGGGCGACCTCCTCGGCGACGGAGGGGAGCAGGCCGTTCGCGTGCGGGGCCCGGCGCGACCCGACGACGGTGAGCGCGGCGTCGCCGGCCTGGGCCACCAGCACGAGCGCGGCCGGGCCGACCATCAGGCGCTGCTCCACCCGGTCCACCGGCAGGGTGCCGGCGGCGCGCCGGGCGGCCGCCGCCAGCACCTCGCGGGCGGCGGCGAACTCGGGCCGCTCGTCCAGCGGGCTGATCGACTCGCCGGCCAGGCCCAGTCCGACGGTGGACCGGGCGTCGCCGGCCACGGCGTGCACGACGCGGAGCGCCACCCGCCGCCGCGCCGCCTCCACCGCGGCCCAGTCGAGCGCGCCGCCGGCCACGGTCGACGCGGTCACGCCGACGAGTACCGGTCCGTTTCCGTTCATCGGAACCTCCACGCCGCCAGGGTCGGCGCTCCGGCGGCCGGCGGACAGGGACCAATGTCCCGCACTGTTGGCCCTGGTACCGGGCGCGCGGCAGCGGGCAGGGTGGTGCCAGAAGATGGGGAGTCGTCATGAACACGGATCTGATCGTGGTGGGAATCGACGGATCACCCGGCGCCGACCTCGCGCTGGACTGGGCGATCGAGGAGGCCGGCCACCGGCACGCGCGACTGCGGCTGCTGATGGCCGCCGCCCCGGTGCCCGTGGCTGTCCACAGTGGAGAAGGTGGGGCGGCGGCGGCGCGTCGGGACGTGCCGGAGCCGCTCCGGCTCGCGGTGGACCGGGCGGAACGCGCCCTCGGCGCGGACCGGGTCGACGCCGGCTGCGCCGGCTGCGGCGCGGTGGAGCTGCTGGCCGAGCCGGCGGGTACCGCCGCCCTGGTCGTGGTGGCCGCGCACGGCGACGCCAGGTTCCCGGCCTGGCGGCTCGGCTCGACGGCGTGGCGGCTCGCCCGGGAGGCGGCCGCGCCGCTCGTGGTGGTACGCCGCAGCAGCGGCCCACGCTGCGGGGTGGTCGTCGGCGTCGACGACGATTCCGGCCCGGAGCTGCTCCGGTTCGCCTACCGCGCCGCGCGGGACCGGGACGCCGAGGTCCGGATCGTGCACGCGGTCGGGCCGGACCGCGACGGGGTACCGCCCCCCGTCGCCGCCGCCATCGCCACGGTGACCGCCGACTTCCCCGGCGTACCGTCCCACCTCGAGGTGTTCCGGTCCGCTCCGGTGGCGGCGCTGGTCGCGGCCAGCCTCGAAGCCGAGCTGCTGGTGATCGGCCGCCGCCGGACGGCCACGCCGGACGGCCACCGTACCGGCCGGGCGGTCCTGCACCGCTCGCACTGTCCGGTGGCCGTCATCCCCTGACCGCGGGTGTCACGGCCGTTCGAGGTAGGGCCCGGCCGCGGCCGGGGCCGGCCGGCGGTCGTCGATGCGGTAGCTGAGGCGGTCGACGACGTCGACCACGCCGTCGACGGCGCGGACCAGCGCGATGGTCACCGCCACCAGGCCGCGGGTCTCCACCTCGGCGGCGACGGTCACCACGCCGTCGTGCACGGCGACGTCCACCTCGCCGGGCGACAGCCACAGCAGCCGGCCGAACACCTCGGTGATCACCTGCCGCCGGATCTCCTCGTCGTCGCGCACGTACGACCTGAGCAGGTCGTGCCGGCTCACGATGCCGCGCAGCGACCCGGCGGCGTCCACCACCGGCAGGTGCTTGACACCGACGCGGATCATCGTCCTGGCCGCCGCCGGCAGCGTCGCGTCCGCGCCGACGGTCACGGCGGGCGACGTCATCAGCTCGGCGGCGGTGGTGCCGTTGGCCTTGGCGTACTCCACCCGCCGGCGGTGGCCAGCCAGCGCGTGCCGCGGCGGCGACTCCTGGCCGTGGAACTCCTCGCGCGGCAGCAGGTCGGCCTCGGACACCACGCTGATCACCGTGCCCGCGCTGTCCACCACCGGCAGCGCGCTGACGTCATGGGTCACCATGAGGGTGGCCAGATCCTTGTACGGCGTGCTGAGCCGGGCGGTGATCACCTCGGTGGTCATCACCGCGGCCACCGTCGTCGCCTTGTTCATGATCCGTTCCCTTCCGCCGGTCGGGCCTACCCGGTGCCGGCAGTCACTCGGTGACGGTCCGCCGGCACGGGGACCACCGCGACCGGGCACGGGGCCCGCCGCAGCACCCGCCGGCTGGTCGAGCCGGACAGCACCGGCCACGGCTCGCGGTGCGCGTGCCTGCCCAGTACCAGCAGGCAGGCGCCGGCGGCCGCCTCCACCAGGCGGTCCACCGGCTGGCCGGACGGCAACTCCACGGACGCCCGAACCTCGGGGTACCGGGCCCGGACCGGTGTCGTGAGGTCGTCCAGCGCCGCGGCGGCCGCCGTGCCGTCCGCGCAGTGCACGATCAGCAACTCGGCGCGGCGCGCGGCCGCGGCCCGGAAGGCGAACTCCAGCGCCGGGGACGGCGCGTCGCCGCCCTCCACCCCGACCACGACCCGGCCGGCCGTCGCCGCCTCGCCACGCACCACCACGACCGGGATGCCCGCGTCCGCGGACAGCCGGTCGGCGGTCGAGCCGAGCAGCGGCGCCACGAACCGCGGCCCGCTGTGCGCGCCGATCACCAGCAGGCTCGCCTCGGCGGCGTGCAGGGTGAGCAGCACCGCGGCGGCCTCCGCCGCCCAGGCCCTGTCCACCCGACCCCAGCCCAGCACCCCCGCCGCCCGCTCGGTGGCCGCCCGCAGCTCGTCCGGGGCGGTGTCGGCGAGCACGTGGACGTACTCCTCGGCGTCAAGTGGCATCCCGAACGCGACGTGGGCCGGCACCCGGACCGCGGTCACCAGCCGCAACCGCGCTCCCCGGACGCGGGCCTCCTCGATCGCCCAGTCCAGGGCCGCCTCGGACGACGGCGAACCGTCGACACCAACCACGATCACTTCGGTACCCATGCCCGAACGGTCCCGCGTCGCGGACCGGCGCAGCAGGGACCAAGGCCCCGACACCGGCGGGCGTTCGGCCCTGACCGGCGGCCCCCGCCCGGCGCTGCACTGGTACCACCGGCAGGAGGTGGGAACCGTGGAGATGACAACGGGCAAGGCGACCGGCATCGTCGTCGGCATCGACGGCTCGGAGACGGCGTCCGAGGCGGTGGAGTGGGCAGCGGCCACCGCGGCGCTGCACCGGTCGTCGCTGACGCTGTGCCATGTGGCCGCGCTCCCGGCTCCCGCCGGCACGGCGGCCGCCGGCATGGCGGAGCGGCTGCTGGAGGCGGCCGTACTGCGCGCGCACACCGTGGCGCCCGGGGTGGCGGTGGTTCGGCGGCTGCTGGACGGCGACGTCGGCGGCCACCTGCTGCGCGAGTCGGCACACGCCGGCATGCTCGTGCTCGGCGCCCGCGGGCACCACCACCGCGACGCCACCGCCGAACTCGGCTCGGTGGCCACCGCGCTGGTGGCCAGGGCGTGCGTGCCGGTCGCGATCGTGCACCGGCGGCAGCCGATCGCCGTCGCCCCGGTCGTGGTCGGCCTGGACGGGGCCGACGCCGGGGTGATGGAGATCGCGCTCACCGAGGCCGCCCTGCGCAGCCGGCCGGTGCTGGCACTGCACGCCTACCAGCTGCCGTCGCTGCGCCGGTACGACAGCCTGATCGACTTCGGCTCGGCCGCGAGCCGGACCGCCGACCGCCGGCGGCTGGCCAGGACGATGGCCCCGTGGCGGGACCGGTACCCGCAGGTGGAGATCGTCATCCGGATGGTCGCCGGTACGCCGGCCTCGGTGCTCGCCGCCGCCTCGCAGCTCGCCGAGCTCGTGGTGGTGGGGCGACCGGACAGTTCCCCGCCCGCGCCGGGACGGATGCTCGCCGGCCTGCTGCCCCGCGCCGGGGCGCCGGTGCTCGCGGTCCCCGTCGTGCCGGCCGCCGTCCGGGTACCGGTGCCCGCCGGCCGGGCCTGGACGAGGACGCCGCAACCGGTACTGCCGTGACCGGCGGGACGGTCGGCGGGACTTCCGGCCCGGGTGGGCCGTCACCGCCGGGCGAAGGCTTGAAGCGGAACCAAGGGACTTGACGAGGAGGTCGCCATGACCGTTCGGGTGGGAATCAACGGCTTCGGAAGGATCGGACGCGACTACCTCCGGTGCGCGCTCGACCGCGGCATCAGGGTCGCGGCCATCAACGACGTCGCCGATCCGGGCTCACTGGTACACCTGCTCCGCCGCGACTCCACGTACGGCCGGTTCGAGCGGGTCGTGCACTGGGACAACGACGGCGAGTTGCATGTGGACGGTCAGCCGATCGCGCTGACCCGGCACGCCGACCCCGCCGACCTGGACTGGGGCCGGTACGGCGTCGACCTGGTGATCGAGGCCACCGGGAAGTTCCGGTCCCGCGACGACGCGGCCGTGCACCTCAAGACCGGCCCGCGCACCGTGCTGCTGTCCGCCCCCGGCAAGGGCGCGGACGTGACCCTGGTGATGGGCGTCAACGAGGCCGAGTACGACCCGCACGCGCACGAGGTGGTGTCGGCCGGCTCGTGCACCACCAACTGCGTCACCCCGATGGTCGTCGTGCTGGACGAGGCGTTCGGTATCAAGGCCGGGCTGATGACCACCGTGCACGCCTACACGGGTGACCAGCGGCTGCTGGACAGCCCGCACTCCGACCCGCGGCGGGCCAGGTCCGCGGCGGTCAACATCGTGCCCACGAGCACCGGTGCGGCCCGCGCGGTCGGCGCCGTGCTGCCGGAGATGAACGGCCGGCTCGACGGCCTGGCGCTGCGGGTACCCGTACCCGACGGCTCCCTCACCGACCTGACCGTGCTGCTCGACAGGGTGGTGTCGGCGAGCGAGGTGAACGCCGCGTTCCTCGAGGCCGCGCAGGGCCCGCTGACCGGCATCCTCCAGTACTCCACCGACCCGATCGTGTCCACGGACGTGATCGGCGAGACCGCGTCCTGCCTGTTCGACGCGCCTCTCACCCAGGCCAAGGACGGACTGGTGAAGGTGTTCGGCTGGTACGACAACGAGTGGGGCTACACCCACCGGCTCGCCGACCTCACCGAGCACATCGTCCAGGCGTGGTGACCCGGAGGGTCGCCGCAGAGACCCCGCTCCTGGGGTGACAGGGCGGCCCGGTCGTATCCCCTTGCGACCGGGCCGCCCACAGGAAGTGACACGGGGACCGAGGAGGTACCAGCCATGAGTACCGTCATCACCGAGGGAGTGCTCGTCGGTGTCGACGGCTCCCCCGCCGCGTCCAGGGCCGTGGAGTTCGCGGCCAGGGAAGCGCGGGCACGCGGGCTGCCGCTGACCATCTGCCACGTACGGATCCCGTCCGTCGCCCCCGACCTCGCGCCGGCACTCGCCGACGAGGCGGTCGCGCTGGCCGTGGTCGACGACGCGCGGGACCTGGCCGCCAAGATCGCCCCCGACGTGACGATCGTGCTGGCGACGCGGTTCGGCGTGGCAGCGGCCGAGCTGCTCGCCCTCGCCCGCCGGGCCGACCAGATCGTGCTCGGCGCCCGCGGACACGGCGGCTTCGCCAGCCTGCTGCTCGGTTCGGTCAGCGACCAGGTCGCCACCCACGCCCACGTGCCGTGCACGATCGTGCGCGGCGGCGCGGACTTCGCCGCCGGCGCGCCGGTGGTCGTTGGCGTCGCCACGCCCGGGGAGCCGGGGCTGGCGTACGCGTTCGACCTCGCCGCGCTGCTGGGCAGCCCGCTCGTCGCCGTGCACGCCTGGAACGAGGCGGTGTACGTGCCGATGTTCGGGGTCCTGCCGGAGTACGACACCAGGTACTACGCCCGCCAGGCCCGCGCGATGCTCACCGAGGCCACCGAACCGTGGCGGGCCCGGTATCCGGACGTGCCCGTCGACCATCGCGGCTCGCCGCGGGACGCGGCACTGGCGCTGACCAAGGCCAGTTCCGGTGCCGCGCGGATCGTGGTCGGCGGGGCCAGGCACACCGGGATGCTGGGTGGCCTGCTCGGCTCCACCAGCCGGACGGTCCTGCACCACGCCGCCTGCCCGGTCACCGTCGTACCTCGTCCGCGGGCCGGCTGACCGGCCCGCAGGCGGAAGCGCCGCCCTCGTCGAGGGCGGCGCTTTCGCGTCGATCGTCAGTCGATGACCTGGTTGGGGTCGCGGCGGTGGGTGTGTGGGGCGGGGGGTCCGGCCGGGGGCCAGCCCAGCCGCAACACCGTCTGCGGGTAGCCGGGCCAGTCCATCAACCCGCGCAGCCGGGACCGCCACACCGGCCAGTCCGTCACCTGCGTCAACGGCGCCGCCGCCAGCCCGAGCCGTTCCGCGGTCACCAGCAGCCGACACAACGCCTCCCCGGCCCGCAACCAGCCCGCCGGCCCGTCATCCTCGCTACACACCACCGCGATCACCGGATGCTCCACCCCCGCATCGGTCATCATCTGCCGCCCGGTCGCGGCCACCTCAAAGTCCCGCGGCGGGATACTGGCCTGCCGCGGCACACCAAGATGCGGCACCACCCCCACCGGCACCCCATCTTTCGCGTCCGGATCGGCACGCACCCACGCCGCCAACTCCGCCCGATACCCCGCATCAGCCGTCTCATCCCGATCAGCCCGGCTGACC